>NZ_JBIEIS010000020.1:0-202619 GCF_043496855.1 Nonomuraea sp. JJY05 | reverse complement strand
GCGGTCGCCGCGGCCGCCGGGGTCCGGGCGGCCGAGCTGGCCGAGCGGGTGCGCGCGCACGTGCCCCCGGCGCTGCTCCCGTCGTAGGACTTCACGAATTACCTCGCGCCGCCCGGCCGACTTGCCAATGTACGCATCGGCTCTTTGACGTCGGCCGGGCCGCCGGAAAAAGAATTGACTCATGCGAGGTGTGATGGAAACCAGCGCCGAATTCACGGTCGCCGAACTCTCCGGCCGATGGCGCAGCCCGGCCGCCGCCGAAGTATTCCCGGGAATATTCGGGGTGGACGACTTCTGGCTGCACAGTCCTTTCTGGGCCATTCATTTCAATGCCTACAAGGACCCCGGCTGCGACAGCCGGCTCTTCGAGCTCGTCATCATGGGCATGTTCGAGCTCCTCGGCCCCAGCGAGCGCACGCCCGGCGCGCGCGACGCCGACTTCTCCCGGACCAAGGTCTGCCTGCGCCTGTTCGACACCGGGATCATCGCCGGCGCCGACGAGGTGCGGGCGGGCGACGGCCACTGGCGGCCCGGCGAGTGGCAGGACGTCTCTCACGGCGGCTGCTCGATCCTGGACCTGCCGGGCGTGGACGAGTGCCCGCGGGAGTACGACCTGCTCGGCCTGGCCCGCTCGCACGGCCGGGACGAGGACCGGCTCTACTTCGGTCAGCGCCACCACGACGAGCTCGGCACGATCTGGACCCGCCGGGCCCCCGGCCTGCTCGACTACTACGTGGTCCGCGTGGTCGGAGCTCCGCCCCAGGTCGGGGACGGCGCGGAGTGGGGGTCGGCGGAGTGGACCCACGTCACGAGCTCGTACACCCTCACGCCCGACGATCGGAGACACTCGTGACCACCACCCAAGCCGCAGTCGTCGAGTCGCCGGGTGCGGCGTTCACCCTCCGGGACGTCGAGCTGGACGCCCCGCGCCAGGGCGAGATCCTCGTCCGGATGAAGGCCGCCGGCATCTGCCACACCGATCTCACGGTGGCGGCGGGGCACATCCCGTTCCCGCTGCCGGGCGTGCTCGGGCACGAGGGGGCCGGCGTCGTGGAGGAGACGGGCCCGGGCGTGACCAAGGTCAAGCCGGGCGACCACGTCGTCCTCACCTTCACCTCGTGCGGGAGCTGCGCCTCCTGCCGGATCGGGCACCCCGCCTACTGCACCACGTGGATCCCGCAGAACCTCATCGGCGGCAAGCGTGCCGACGGCAGCTCCCCGATCAGCAGGGGCGGGGTCGCGCTCGGCGGCCGGTTCTTCGGCCAGTCGTCGTTCGCCCGCCACTCCATCGCCGATGAGCGCAGCGTCGTCAAGGTCGACCCGGACCTGCCGTTCGAGCTGCTGGCCCCGCTGGCCTGCAGCGTCCAGACCGGCACCGGCGCGGTGTGGAACACGCTGCGCCCCGAGCCCGGCACGTCCATCGCGGTGATCGGCACGGGCGCGGTGGGCCTGGCCGCCGTCATGGGAGCGGCGCTCACCCCGGTCAGCCAGATCATCGCCGTGGGCCGGCAGGCGGCGCAGCTGGAGCTGGCCGCCAAGATCGGCGCCACCCACACCGTCGACTCGACCGGCCTCGACCTGGCCGGCGAGCTACGGAAGATCACCGGCGGCGCCGGCGTCGACTACGTGGTCGAGGCGGTGGGCAACCCCGACGTGCTGCGCGCCGGCGTCGAGGCGCTCGCCCCGCGCGGCGCGGTGGCCGTCGTGGGCGCTCCGCCGTACGGGGTGGAGGTCTCGGTCGACGTGCACCGGCTGCTGCCGGGTCGGCGGATCCTGGGCGTCTGCGAGGGCGACAGCGACCCCGACCGGCTCATCCCGCTGCTGGCGCGGCTGATCCGCGGCGGCCGGCTGCCCGTGCAGCCGCTCATCAAGGAGTACGACTTCACCGACATCCAGGCCGCGGCGGACGACTTCAGGTCCGGCAAGAACATCAAGACGATTCTGCGGTTCGACGCGTGACCGACGTTTGGAGCCAGGAATGAACATCTTCGAGCTCGGCGACTTCCGGCTCACCTCAGGCGACACGCTGCCCGGCGCCCGGCTGGCGTACCAGACCTTCGGTGAGCTCAACCAGGCCAAGGACAACGTGGTCGTGTTCCCGACCTTCCTCGGCGCCCCCGCCGAGGTGCTCAACGGCTGGATCGGCGAGAACCGCGCGCTCGATCCCCGCACCCACTTCATCGTGCTGCCCGGCCACTTCGGCCTCCCGCCGTCCTCCGCGCCGAGCAACACCCCGTCGCGGCCCTTCCCCGCCGTCACCGTCGCCGACGACGTCATCGCCCAGCAGCGGCTGCTGGAGGAGGTCTTCGGCGTGCGCGAGATCCGGCTGGCGCTCGGCTGGTCGATCGGCGCGATCCAGGTGTACGAGTGGGCGCTGCGCTTCGGCGGCCTCGTACGGAGCATCGCCCCCATCGCCGGGGCGCCCACCCCGCCGCCGTGGACCAAGCTCTGGCTGAAGACGGTGGTGGAGGAGCCCATCACGGCGGACTCCAACTACGCCGGGGGCGCGTACACGGACGCGGCGAGCGTCAGCGGCGGCCTGGCCCGGGTCGCGCACGGCTCGGCGCTGACCGCCCCGCCCCGCACGTTCTACTACGGCAGCGCCGAGGTCTGGCGCACGCTGGGCTTCGACAGCGTGGACGCGTTCGTCGAGGGCTTCTGGGAGGGCTTCTGGCTCCCGCAGGACCCGAACGACGTGGTCACCCAGGCCCGCAAGGCCCGCGCCGCCTGGCCGGGAGCCGAGGGCGAGTCCCTGCGGGAGGTCCTGGGCCGGATCAAGGCGAAGACCACGATCGCCGCCTTCACCGGCGACGCGCTGTTCCCGCCGGACGAGCTCAGGCAGTACGCCGAGTGGATCCCCGGCGCGACCTTCCGCCAGCTCGACAGCGTCTACGGCCACCTGGCCACGTTCGGGCTGGCCGAGCCCGACGTGAAGGCCATCGACGACGTCATCAGGCACGCGCTGGAGAGCTAGCCGTGGCCGAGGCGGAGTTCGTCAGATTCCTGGAGGCGGCCCGGTCGGACCCCGACCTGCTGGCCCGCTACTCCCCCATGGACCTTCCCCGGGTCCTGTTCCACGCCCGCAACGACGGGTTCGCCTTCACCGAGGCCGACGCCGAGCGGGTCATCGGCCGGCTGGAGGCCGACGTCGTCATCCACAAGGACAAGGAGCCGTTCGACGGGAGCAGCACCCTGTGGCGGCACATGTGGGGCACGCGCTACCTCGACTACCTGGTCGGCCACGTGGTCGCCCGCTACTCCCGCGAGGAGCTCGCATGAGCGAAGCCAATGTCATCGGGTTCCTGCGCGGCCTGGCCGAGCGGCCGGACCTGGTCGATCGGCTCAAGGACAAGTCCAAGGACGAGGTCGTCGCGGCCGCCGCGGCGACCGGGCAGCCGTTCACCGCGCACGAGTTCAACTCGTTGGTCTGGGAGCTGGAGGCGCGGCTGGCGGGCGAGCGCGGCGAGGAGTTCAACGAGCGGTTCCCGCTCTGGGGCCTGCTGTGGGGCCGGTACTACCTGGAGTTCCTCGTCTTCGACCTCGTGCCCAGCCTCGACGAGACCGGCCTGCTGGTCGGATTGGAGCGCAAGCCATGATGCGAAACGCCCTCTACATCGGGCGCGAATGGAACGTCGAGCACAACCTGCGGGCGCCGGTGACCGACGCCGAGCTCAGGTACACCGTGCTCGGCGAGGGCGAGCCCGTGCTGTGCATCCACGGCACCAGCATCGCCGACAGCCTCATCACCCCCATGCGGTTCTGTCCCCCGCTGCTGCAGGACTACCAGCTCATCAGCTACTACCGGGCCGGCTACAACGGCAGCACGCTGGACAAGCCCGAGCTGAGCATCGAGGGCGGCGCGCAGCACGTCGCCGAGCTGCTCGACCACCTGGGCATCGAGAAGGCGCACATCATGGCCTTCTCCTTCGGCGGCGTGATCGCCTTCCAGTTCCTGCTGTCGTACCCGGAGCGGGCGCACAGTGCGATCCTGCTGGAGCCGTACCTGCCGCGTGAGGCGCCGGACGCGATCCAGGCCAACGTCGACGCCTTCATGAACGCGATGAAGCTGTACGAGACGGGCGACAAGCTCGGCGCGGCGCAGCTCTACATGGAGGCGGTGTGCGGGCCGAGCTTCCTGCCCGCGGTGGAGATGACCGGGCCCCTCGACGTGTGGGACCGCGTCGAGGCGTGCGTCGACACGACCTTCACCGTCGACTTCCCGGCGATCTCCCAGTGGGGCTTCAAGCCGTCGGAGGCCGACCGGCTGGTCACGCGGAAGCCGGACATGCCGGTGCTGGCGGTGATGGGCCTCGACAGCGAGTCGGCGATGCCGGGGTTCCGCGACGCGCAGCGCTTCCTCATGAACTGGCTGCCGCAGGCGGAGCGGTGCGGCATCCCCAACGCCACGCACGGGCTGCAGAGCATGAACCCGGTGGCCGTGGGCGAGGCCGCCCACGCCTTCCTCAAGCGGCACCCGATGTGAGATCCGTGCCCAGGGGTCAGGCGAAGTCGTAGACCAGCCGGACGGTCACCGTGAGGGACTGGCGGCCGGGGCTGATGGAGGCGCTCGTCTCGGCCACCGCGGCGGCCATCGTGAGGGGCTGGGGGCCGCCGCCCCTGACGTCCTCGCTCACCGAGACCACCCGGCCGAGCGGGCGCCCGGCCAGCTCGGCGTAGTGGGCGGCCTTGGCGGCGGCGTCGCGGAAGGCTCGCGTACGCGCCTCCTTCAGCACGCCGGACGGGTCGGACACCTCGAAGGCCAGGCCGTTCAGCCTGGCCTCCTCCCCCACCCCGGCGACCGTGTCGATGACGTGGTCGGCCCGGGACAGGTCGCGCACGATCACCTCCACCCCCTGGACCGCCCGGTAGGCGGCCACCTTCGGGTAGACCTCGTACTCCGGGCCCAGCGACAGCTCCACGGTGCGCACGTCCTCCGCCGCGATGCCCTCGCCGGCCAGGGCATCGGCCAGCCTCGCGGCGGCGGCCCGGACCGCGGTGAAGGAATCGGCGGCGGAGGCCCGGCGGACCTCGACGCCCGCGTGCAGCCGGAGCATGTCGGGTGCGGCCAGGACGGCGCCCTCGCCGACGACGGTGATGTCCACGCCTACTCCCTCGAACGGGTCCCGCATCGATCCTAGAACGCCCGGCGCCATCCCGCCCGGCCGATGCCCGGCGCGTCTCAGACTGCCTCCGCGACCGCCCCGGGGTCCTCCAGCTGGATCTGGTGCCCGCATTCCGGCAGGCGTACGAGCTTGCCGGACAGGGCCCCGGCCAGCCGCTCGTGGCCCAGGTCCCGCCCGCCGGCGCTGATCACGGTGACCGGCACGCCGGGGAACTGCGCCTCCTCCCGGATCCGCAGCAGGTCGGCGGCCATGTCGCGGCGGGCCAGCCACTCGCCCGCCACCGCGGCGAGCACCTTGCCCGTGCGGTAGACGCCGTACGGGTCGGGCACGCCGACGAGCAGCCGGTGGCCGGCGGCCCCCGCGAGGCGGGCCACGGCGGTCGCGCCCCACGTGCCGCCCAGGGTGGGCAGCCACCGGCCGGCGCTCCTGGCCGGCGCGGACGGCTTGCGCTCCACGACGGGGGCCGGATCCACCAGGACCAGCTTGGCCACGCGCAGCGGGTGCAGCCTGGCGAACGCCTCCGCGTGCCAGCAGGCCACGCCGTGAGCGACGACCGTCACCTGCTCGGGATGGGACGGGGCCAGCGCCGCCAGGCGGGCCACCTCGGTGTACAGGGTGGGCGGGACGGACGCGTGCGGGCTCAGGCCGAGGCCGCAGCGGTCGAAGCGGATGACGTGATGGGTCCCGGCCAGCAGCCCCGCCACCGCGCCCCAGTGGAACCAGGCGCCCCCGAGCTCCGCCGTGATCAGCACGACGGGCCCGGCGCCCTGCTCGACCACGTGCGGCCCGGCGTAACCGCCTTCCTGATCGGCTATCCCCGCCATGATCGGCGGGACGGGCGGGTCGTCGGTGATGAGCAGGTGGACGGCCACGTACACCAGCCAGATCGCGAACAGCGTGAGCTGCGCCCGGTGGGCGAGCCCCACTCCGTGCCGGTCGGCGAGCGCGGCGGCGGTGAGCAGCGTGGCCGCCAGCCCCAGCCACGTGAACAGCCACGACACCCACGACCGCCAGCGCGCGCTGAGCAGCACCATCGCCGCCAGGAGGGCGGCCGTGGCCAGCGCCCCGGCCAGCTGGTGCACATGATGCACGGCCGACACGACCCGCCGCCCGCAGTACGGGTCGCTCAGAGTGGCGCAGTCCAGCGGGAACAGCCCGGCCGCGAACGTGAACAGCCCGAACGCCGCCAGCGCCAGCCAGGCCTGCCACTCGCGCGCCACCCGCGGCACCAGCGCCACCCCGGCCGCGCAGGCCAGCCCCGCCAGCGCGTCGCTGGTGCGGAACAGCCGCGTCCACGGCTGGTCGCGGGCGGCCAGCTCGCTGACGTACCCGTCGGTCCTGTCGACCTCCGGCGTGGTGAACTGGCCGGTGATCCACGCACTGCCCAGCACCGCCGCCACGATGAACGCGGAAGCCGCGAGGACGTACAATCTTCGCTCCACGTGATCATTAGATCACCCAAGGTGTCCGCTCAGAGGCCGGGCGCGCCCCAGACCGGGAACCACCGGCCGAGATCCTTCTCCAGCGGCAGCTCGCCCTCGAGGGCGCCCCGGACCTGCAGTTCGAGCGCGTTGTCGCGCCTCTGGGCGGCGAGCGGGGCGAACGGGTAGAAGGTCCCGCGTTTGTACAGGTACACGACGGCCAGCCGCCGGCCGTCGTCCTCGGACCGGAACGACACCAGCGAGCACAGCAGGGACGGCCCGAACCCGGCCGACTCCAGCGAGGAGTTGACCGCGTGCAGCTCGGTGACCAGGTCGCCGAGCGCGTCGGGCGAGCGGCGGGCCAGGAGCCAGGTGTAGCCGTAGGAGTCGTGCGACTCCTCGACGCGCTCGCCGAGCAGCGCCTTGACGTCGCGCTCCAGGGAGGCGAAGGCGCCGCCCTCCGCGGCCCTGAAGGCCACCGAGCCGAGGCCCGTGGGCACGAGCCCGGTCGCGGCCTGCAGCGTCACGGCCGCCGACGGCAGCGCGAACAGCGCGTCGAGGTTGGGCCTGACCGGTTTCGACCGGCCGAGCAGGGCGTCCAGCCAGCCCATGCTCAGCCCCTTCCGAGCTGCCGGGAGATGTCCGCCAGCTGCGCCAGCCGCCGTTCGAGTGGCGGGTGGGTGGAGAACAGGTTCGCCAGCGTCTGGCCCGGGGCCGCCGCCGGGGCGAAGTAGAAGGCGTTGAACGGCGCCGCCTCGCGCAGGTCCTGCGTCGGGATCCTGGCCATGTCGCCGGTGATCTTGACCAGGGCGCTGGCCAGGGCCGAGGGGCGCTGGGTGAGCAGGGCCCCGGCGCGGTCGGCCGACAGCTCGCGATAGCGCGACAGGGCGCGGGTGAGCAGGAAGCTGATCGCGTACACGACGACGGAGACGAGCAGGATGATCAGCCCGACGGGCAGGCCGCCCTGGTTGCCGTTGCGGCGGCCGCCCAGCCCCGCGTAGAGGGCGAACCTGGTCATGAGGCCCGCCACGATTCCCAGGAACGAGGCGATCGTCATGACGGCGACGTCGCGGTGGGCGACGTGCGACAACTCGTGCGAGAGAACCCCTTCGAGCTCCTGGGGCTCCAGGCGGCGCAGGATGCCGGTCGTCACGCAGACGACGGCCTTGTTCTGGTTGCGGCCGGTGGCGAACGCGTTGGGGACGTCGGAATCGGCGATCGCCACCCGCGGCTTGGGCATGTCGGCGAGCGCGCACAGCCGGTCGATCAGGCCGTGCAGCTCGGGAGCCTCCTGTGGCGAGACCTCCCGCCCGTGCATCGCGAACAGCGCGATGCGGTCGGACAGGAAATACTGCACGAACAGCAGGCCCCCGGCTATCACCAGCACGGTCAGCGCCCGTACGCCGAGGGCGATCAGGACGCCGATGAACACGACATAGAGCAGCCCGAGCAGGAACATCGTCACGGCCATGCGGGTGGTCAGCCCGCGGTCGGACGCGAACCGCGTACTCACGGCTCAGCCCGGGATGAGGCCCTGGTCGCCCAGCATCTCCCGGACCTCCTCGATCGAGGCGTCCGCGGGGGGAAGGATCAGCTCTGACGGCTCAAGGCTGTCGTCGGGAAGCGCCTTGCCCACCTGGCGCACCTTGTCGAGCAACGCGTGCAGCTTCGTACGGAAGATCGGCTCGTCGCCGACCTCGATGGCCGCCTCGAGCTCGGTGTCGAGCTCGTTGAGCACCGCGATGTCCTCGGCGGAGATCTGTACCTGGCCTTCGCCCATGATCCTGACAATCATGCCGGCTCCCCAGGCTGACGGAGCTGCTGGGTCCCGCCGTGCTGCTGCGGCTGCGCCTGAGGCTGGGCCTGCTGCTGCGGCTGGCCCTGCTCGATGGCGCTCTTGGGCGCGGGGCCCTGGCCCAGCTCGGCCTTCATCCTGGCCAGCTCCAGCTCGACGTCCATGCCGCCGCCCATGCGGTCGAGCTCGGCCTGGATGTCGTCGCCGCGGGTGCTGGTGAAGTCGTCGAGCGCGCCGCTGGCCAGCAGCTCGTCGATCGCGCCGGCGCGGGCCTGCATCTGCGCCGTCTTGTCCTCGGCGCGCTGGATCGCCAGGCCGACGTCGCCCATCTCCTCGGAGATGCCGGAGAAGGCCTCGTTGATCCGGGTCTGCGCCTCGGCGGCGGTGTAGGTGGCCTTGATCGTCTCCTTCTTCGTACGGAAGGCGTCGACCTTGGCCTGCAGCCGCTGGGAAGCCGTGGTGAGCTTCTCCTCCTCGGCCTGCAGGTTGTCGTGCTGCACCTTCAGGTCGGCCATCTGCGTCTGCAGATTGGATCGACGCTGCAGCGCCTCGCGGGCAAGGTCCTCGCGCCCGACGGACAGCGCCTTGCGGCCCTGCTCCTCATAGCGCCGGGCCTGGTTCTCGAGGCCGGTTATCTGGAGCTCGACCCGCTTACGCGACGTGGCGACGTCGGCCACACCCCGGCGCACCTTCTGCAGCAACTCGAGCTGCCGCTGATAGGAGTAGTCAAGGGTCTCGCGCGGATCCTCCATCTTGTCCAAGGCCTTGTTGGCCTTGGACTTGAAGATCATCGAAAGTCTCTTCATCACGCTCATGCGCGTCGGCCGTCCCCTTCTAGGTCGTGCTGGTGTTCACCCAATGCAGCGCAGCCGCCTTGGGATTACCCTACGCATAACGCACGAGGGCGTCACTAAGTTGCAGTCCAGGTAGGGTTGACGTCGTGTTGCGACGCCGTTCCCAAACCTCCGTGGACGACACCCCCGTCCCCGATGACGATCCTAAGCCCCAGGGTAAAGGTCGTCCCACTCCCAAGCGCCGTGATCAGGAGAGCAAACGGCGCCAGCCGGTCCATGCGCCGAAAGACCGTAAAGAGGCCTATCGGCAGATGCGGACCAAGCAGGCCGCCGAGCGCGACAGGGCCCGCCAGGGCATGCTCGCAGGTGACGAGCGGTATCTTCCTGCTCGTGACAAGGGCCCGGCGCGCAAGTTCGCGCGTGAGTGGGTCGATTCCCGGCGCTTGCCGAGCCAGTATTTCCTGCCGTTCTCGCTACTGATCCTGCTGGCGACCTGGATCCCGTGGCCCATGTCGATCCGCGCAGCGGTGCTGGGATACACGGTCACCATCGGCTGGCCGATCATGATGATCGGCGTGCTGTTCACCTCCGTCTACGTGGCGTGGAAGGTGAAGCGCCTGGTGGCCGAGAAGCTGCCCCAGGAGAGCACCCGGGGCGTGGGCTTCTACGCCGCGATGCGGGCGCTGCAGATCCGCAAGCTGCGCTTCCCGCCGCCCATGGTGCTGCCGGGCGGCAAGCCGGTCCCGAAGAAGTAGCCGTCCCCGGCCTCGGGGACGGCTCGCTCACAGAGTCTCGGACCAGCGGAGCAGGCCGCCCTTGACCGTGGCCCGCGCCCCGAACACGGGGCGGCCCTGCTCCAGCGCGTCCGCCATGTCGCGCAGCATCGCGTGGTACGAGGGCCAGATCGGATCTGGCCGCACCATCGACGCCACCACGTGACCGGTGTCCGCGTCGACCTCGATCAGGGTGCCGACGCGGATCAGCCGGCCGATCGGGTCGCCCCTGCCGACCCGCGCGGCGCAGCTGTCCCGCCACTGGTCGCGGATCTCACGCACGCCGAGCACCTGCTCCCCGCCGAAGCCGAAACGGGCCGCGGGCGGGCCGGACATGCCGTTGTGGCGCAGCAGCGAGGCCCTCAGGTCGTCGGGGAACTCCAGGCCCGTCTGGGCCTCGGCGAGCGCGATGGTGCCGGCCCTGCCGGGGGCGCCCAGCGAGGCGTACGTCCGGGGCGCGTGCTCCCGTAGCCACCGCTCGATGCGCCGCCACTGCCGGTCGACCGCCGCCCGCACGCGCGGGCTGATCGGGCGTACCGTCGCCCGGCCGCTCAGCATGCACGCCGCCGGGATGCCCAGGGGCGGCGTCGCGGCAGGCCCCGTAGCGGTCGGCGTGGGCGCGACAGGCGTCGGCGTGGGCGCGATGGACGTCGTCGTGGGCATGGCGGGCATGGGCATGGCGGGCGTGGGCATGGCGGGCGCCGGGCTCTGCCCATTGGCACCCATCGCCACGGTCATGGCCGATTGCTGAGCCTGGTAGACGGCCGACTGCGCCTCGGCCAGCACCTGCGGCCCGGTGGGGATGATCGCGGCGGCCAGCGTCAGCGCCACGACCCCCGCGATGGCGGCCCACACCAGGCCCATCCGCGTACGTCCGGCCACCTGTGGGGCCGGGGGCGCGGGCGGCTTGCCGGGCATCCGGGCGCGGCGGCGCAGCCGTACCGCGATCGCGGTCAGGATGGCCGCCGTCAGCGCCAGCCGTAGGAGCTTCAGCACGTCGCGCACCCTATCCCGAAACCAATCACCCCATGGGCCGGGATTAAGGTCTGATGCATGGAATTCCGACACCTCGGTCGTAGCGGCCTCAAAGTCAGCGAGATCAGCTACGGAAACTGGCTCACCCACGGCTCCCAGGTCGAGGAGGACGCCGCCAAGCAGTGCGTGCAGGCGGCGCTCGACGAGGGCATCACCACGTTCGACACCGCGGACGTCTACGCGGCGACGAAGGCCGAGGAGGTGCTCGGCCGCGCGCTGAAGGGCGTGCGAAGGGAGTCGCTGGAGATCTTCACCAAGGTCTACTGGCCGACCGGCCCCGGCCAGAACGACCGCGGCCTGTCACGCAAGCACATCACCGAGTCCATCAACGGCTCGCTGCGCCGCCTGCAGACCGACTACGTCGACCTGTACCAGGCGCACCGGTTCGACTACGAGACGCCGCTGGAGGAGACGCTCAAGACGTTCGACGACCTCGTACGCCAGGGCAAGGTCCTCTACATCGGCGTCAGCGAGTGGACCGCCGACCAGATCGCCCAGGCCCTGAAGATCGCCGACGAGATGGGCTTCGACCGGATCGTCTCGAACCAGCCCCAGTACTCGATGCTGTGGCGGATCATCGAGGGCGAGATCGTGCCGCTGAGCGAGAAGGAGGGCATCGGCCAGATCGTCTGGTCCCCCATCGGCCAGGGCGTGCTCACGGGCAAGTACCTGCCCGGGCAGCAGCCGCCGGAGGGCTCCCGGGCGACCGACGACAGCGGCAGCGCCATGATCGCCCGCTTCATGAACGACGACGTGCTGACCCGCGTCCAGGAGCTCAAGCCGATCGCCGGCGACCTCGGGCTGAGCATGGCGCAGCTGGCCGTCGCCTGGGTGCTGCAGAACCCGAACGTCTCCAGCGCCATCGTCGGGGCCAGCCGCCCCGAGCAGGTGCGGGACAACGTCAAGGCCGCGGGCGTGAAGCTGGAGGCCGACGTGCTCAAGCGGATCGACGACGTGCTCGGCCCGGTCGTGGAGCGCGACCCGGCCAAGACGCAGAGCCCGAGCACCCGCCCGTAGCCCCGCTCCCCCGAGAAAGAACCCCTTGAGCCACAATCGCGCTCAAGGGGTTTCTCATTTACCGCAGGTCACTCCTGACGCAATGACAATGCCGTGTACTCCACGCGGTCCTCTTCCAGCAAGGCCACCTGCTCAACTCCCGATTCGAGCAGGTCACGCCAGTTCTCGCCGAGCCAGGACTCCGCGTCGGCCTGGCTCGGAAAAACTTCTCGCGGCAAAGGGCGATCCGTTACCTCACCACCATTTGCATTTTCATAACGCCACCGCCATGTCATGCCATACGCTCCTTTTCCGCGGGTTCGCCGGCGCACCCTCCGCAGGCACTGGAACCCTACTCCCGAGCTTGGAGGTCAATCGATGCTGCGCGCATATCGTGTTGCGGCCGGGGTCGCCCTCGGGGCGGCCGCCTTCCTCTCACTTCCTTTCTCCGCTCTCGCCGACCCCGGGGTCCCGCGGACGTGGAGCGCGTGGCAGAGCGACGGGACGGCCTGGCTGGCCGTGACGGCCGACGTCTCCCCGCCGGACGGCTCCGTCATCGGGTGGCGCTTCTCCGTGGCCCCGGACGGGGCGAGGGGAGAGTCGCCCGGCGGGGACCTGCCGTCGTTCCAGGCGGTGTGCGGCAAGGACGCGGCCGGGTCAGGGCACAAGCGCGTGGTGGTCGCCGTGGACTTCGGCGACGGGGAGGCCGACGCCTACCCCGGCGAGCGGCCTCCCGGGCAGAGCGCGCCGCAGTGCGTCGCCGGCGCCGAGAACGCCACCGCCGCCCAGCTCCTCGCCTCCACCGCCAAGGTCCGCGTGAACGGCCAGGGGGCCGTCGTGGCGGTCGGGGGCTATCCGTCCAGGGAGAAGGGCGGCGCCGAGCTGACGGCCGCCGCCAGGTCCGCCGCGCCGGCCGAAAGCGCCCTGCCGATCACGCTGATCGCGGCCGGCGCGGGCGCGCTCGCCCTGCTGGCGGGCGGCGCCGTGGCGGCCACCCGCCGCCGTTCCAGGTCCAGGGCCTGACCTGGAACGTTCCATCCACTCGACCGGCCGCGGACGCTACGCTCGGCGCGGTGAAGATCCTTGTCTCCGGTACGGCGGGCGGCGCGGGATGGCCGGAGCCCGGCTGCCGGTGCGCCTCGTGCGCCGGGCTCCCGTCCGGCCACCGGCGCCCGTTCGAGCTCGTCGTGGACGGCGTGGCCCGCTTCCCCTTCGACGATCCGCCGGGCGGTTACCGGGCGTGCGCGGACGGGCTGGGACTGACCGGCCCCGACGGCTCCCGGCTGCTCTGCCTCCCGCGGGGGCGGCCGGTGCCGGCGGACGGGCCCGGCAGGTACGACGTGGTGCTCATCGACCTGCTCGACCGGCCCGAACGGCTCGGGGAGCTGCGGCGGGCGGGGCTGGCGGACGAGCGGACCCTGGTGGTGGCCGCCGGGCTGGACCACCGGGCCCGCTCGGAGGAGGAGCTGACCAGGCGCCTTCGGCTGTGGGGCGCGCTGGCTGTCCCGGACGGGACGGTGCTGGAGACCGGCCGGGCGCTCCCCGGAACGGTGGTGGCGCCGTGGCGGGCGTTGTTGCTGGGCGGGTCGCGGTCAGGCAAGTCGGCCGAGGCCGAACTGCGGCTGGCGGCCGAGCCGTACGTCACCTATGTGGCCACCGGCCCGAGCGGCGCGGGGGACGGCGAGTGGGCGGCACGCGTGCGGGCGCACCGGGAGCGGCGGCCCGCGCACTGGGCCACCGTCGAGACCGCCGACCTCGTCTCGGCCATCGGGCAGGCCACCGCGCCGCTGCTGATCGACGGGCTCGGCACCTGGCTGACGGCGGTGTTCGACGAGCACGGGGCGTGGGAGGGCGACCGCACGCCCGTCCGCGAACGCTGCGACGAGCTCGTGGCGGCCTGGCGGCAGACGCCCGTGCGGCTCGTGGCGGTCTCCGACGAGGTGGGGATGGGGGTGGTGCCCGCCACGTCCAGCGGGCGGGCCTTCCGGGACACGCTCGGCCGCCTCAACGAACGCCTCGCCGCCGAGTCCGAGTACGTGGCCCTGGTGGTGGCGGGGCGCCTGCTGGAGCTGTGAGCGCTACGGGCGGACGGCGCGGGCGTACCAGCGGCCGTCGAGGCGGTCCACCTGGAGGGGGCGGCCGAAGCACTCCGAGAGGTTGGCCGCGGTGAGCACCTCCTCCACCGGGCCGGCGGCCAGCACTCTGGCGTCGCGCATGAGCATCGCGTGGGAGGTCGTCGCCGGCACCTCCTCCAGGTGGTGCGTCACCGTCACGGTGGTCAGGACGGGCCGGGTGGTGGCCAGGTCCTCGACGGCGGCGATGAGGTCCTCCCTGGCCGGCAGGTCCAGCCCCGCGAACGGCTCGTCGAGCAGCAGCACCGCCGGGTCCGCCATGAGCGCCCTGGCCACCCTGACCCTGGCCCGCTCCCCCTGCGAGCACACGCGGAACGGCCGGTCCGCCAGGTCCTTGCACCCCAGGTCGGCCAGCAGCCGGTGGGCGCGGTCCCGCTCGACCTCACCGTACTTGTCCCAGAGGGGAACGCTCGTCCCCGTGTGCCCGGTGAGCACGACGGTGTGCGCGGTCGCGCCCTCCTCCTCCATCAGCTCCTCGTCGATGAGCCGCTGGCTGACCGCGACCAGGCCGATGTGGCGGCGCAGCTCCCGCACGTCCACCCGGCCGAGCTTGTGGCCGAGCACCTTGACCGCGCCCTCGCTCGGATGCCGGACGGCGCCCGCCAGGGAGAGCAGCGTCGTCTTGCCCGCGCCGTTGGGACCGAGGATCACCCAGTGGTCGCCGTAGTCCACCTGCCAATCGACGCTGTCCAGCAGCGACTTGCCGACAACTCGGACACCTACGCCTTCGAGTTCAACCACGTGCATCCCGCCACACTAGTGGGCCTACGATCGTCCGATATGCGCCTTCCGCATGGGCTGTCGTTCGCGATCGGCACACTCAGCGTCTTCCCGGTGCGGGTCGAGCGGGTGGATCGGGAGGTCGCGGGGCAGGCGATGGCTCTGGCCCCGGTGGTCGGGCTGGCGCTCGGCCTGGTCGCCGGGCTGCCGTTGTTCCTGCCCGGGCCGCCGCCGCTGGGGGCGGCGCTGGCGGTCGGCCTGCTGGCCGTGCTGAGCCGGGGGCTGCACCTGGACGGGCTCGCCGACCTGGCGGACGGGCTGGGCAGCGGCAAGCCGGCCGCTCAGGCGCTCGACATCATGAAAAAGTCGGACATCGGGCCGTTCGGCGTGATGACGCTGGTGCTGACGCTGGTCGTCCAGGTCGCCGCGGCGGCCGGGGCCGGGTACGCGGCGCTGGTGACGGCGTGCGTGGCCGGGCGGCTGGCGCTGACCTGGGCCTGCCGGACGGGCGTGCCCGCCGCCCGGCCCGACGGGCTCGGCGCGACGGTCGCGGGCACGGTACGCCGCCCCGCCCCCGTGCTCGTCACCCTGGCCGCGCTCCTCGGCGCCGCCGCCGGCGGCCTGACGCCGGCCTCCGAAGGGGCCGGCCTGGGCCTCGCGGGGACGATCGTGCTGCCGCTCGGCCTGCTCGCCGGGCTCGCCGCCGCCCTGCTGCTGCTCGGGCACGCGCGGCGGCGCCTCGGCGGGATCACCGGTGACGTTCTGGGGGCGCTGGTCGAGGCGGCCACGGCCACCACGTTGGCGGTGTGCGCGATCCTCGGCTGAGCGCCCCCCGAGATCAGGAGGGTGAGGCGACCGGCTGCGGCACGCGTACCGGATAGAAGCGGAGCAGGGCTGCGCCGACGATCGCCATGAGGACCCAGCCCACCAGGCCGGTCAGGCCGACCAGCACCTCGTTGGGCGGCGCGGCGGCGTCGCCGAGCAGCAGGACGGACTGGGAGACGGCGTTCAGCGAGCCGTGGGCCACGACGGCCGGCCACACGCTGCCCGTGCGCAGCCGCAGCCACCCGATCAGCACCCCGAACAGGACGCAGAAGCCCACGAAGAACAGCGCCGCCCAGGAGCTGAGCCGCGGGTAGTTGTAGCCCAGGAGGGTGAGGGGGGCGTGCCAGAGGCCCCAGATGACGCCGGTGAAGACGAGCCCGAGGAGCATGCCGTTGGTGGAGACGAGCCGGGGCAGCAGCCAGCCCCGCCAGCCCCACTCCTCCCCCAGCGCGGGGATCGCGTTGAGCACGGGCCCGGCGAGCACGCCGATCCCGATCTGCAGCACGACCGCCGTGGTGAGGCTTTCGGGCACGCCCACGCCCTGGGCCCGCAGCACCGCCCTGAACAGGCTGAACTGGCCGAGGTCCAGCGGGAACAGCCCGACCGCGGCGCTGAGGCCCCCCGCCAGGAGCAGCAGCAGCGGCACCCCGAGCCAGGCGGTCAGGATCAGAACGCCCGTGCGCCCCTTGCGCTCGCCCAGCGTGAGCCCGGTCTGCCTGGCCCACTCGCGGAACGGCGTGCGCGTGACCGCCCACACGCCGAGCACCCCCACCGACGGGGTGAACATCATCAGCGTGGCCAGCGGCCGCAGCAGCGGCGAGCCGATCCCGCCGGCGAACCAGAGGGGCAGCGCCGCCGCCCACGACAGCCCGAAGGCCAGGACGATGAAGATGAGGAGAGGTCGTTTCATTGCTCCACTCGCTCCGCGATGAGGGCGTTGATGAGGGATGCGCCGCGTTCGGCGTCGTCGATGCTGATCGCGAGCCGGCCGCCGGAGCGGTAGCGGATGACCAGGCACTCGCCGCCACGCAGCATGATGGTCGAACTGCCGGGCAGCCCGCGAATGCCCCAGCCCCCGACCTCGGCCGGATGGCGCGTCTCCGACCAGGCCGACTCGATCAGCGACAGGGGGATCCTGCGCGCCGGCCAGCCGAGCGGCCCCAACTGGACGGCGACCCGGCCGTCGCCGACCTGCACGGACACGGACGAGGTCAGCACCCCGACCGCCAGCAGGAGGACGAGCCCCGGCAGGATTGCCGTCACCTGCCCGCCGGGCACCAGACCGGTGACGTAGAGCAGGCCCAGCACCAGGGCGGCGGCCAGGGCGGCCACCGGGAGCAGCGTCAGCCACCGGTTGGCGACGTGGCCGACCCACACGGTGCGCCGGCCGGGCCGCAGCCGCAGGAGGGGCGGGATCCGGTGGGCGGCATCCGCGTCGAGAGCGCCCCTGCGCAGGTATCCCGCGAGCACGGCGACGCCGGTCCCGGCCGCGATGACCGCGAGGACCTGCCAGGCGGGCAGCCGGGCCGCTTCCCAGCTGTCCGCGTCGAGGTTGGCGAGCACGGTCGTGACGTTCACGCCGAGCGCGAGCACGCCCAGGCCCGACAGCCCGCCCCACCACACCGACCGGCTCGGCCTGCGGGCCGTGGCCCGCTCGGCCCCCGCCAGCGCGACCAGCCAGAGCGCCGTCCAGAGCAGGAACGTGACCACGATGTACGTGGTCAAGGACATCGAGCGGGTGGCCAGACCGCCCAGGCCCCAGCGCGTGGCCAGCGGGTCGGGCAGCCGGTCCCGCAGCGCCAGCGGCAAGGCGATCTGCGCGGCGATGACGAACAGCCCCCATATGACGGCGGTGACTCGGGGATTCACGGCAGGTCCTCCAGGATGGCGATGAGGTCGTCGCGGCCGTAGCCGTACTTGCGGGCCTCCTCCAGCAGCTCGCGCGCCCGCTGCGCGAGCAGGGCGCGACCGTCGGCGCGCGCCGCGACGCTGACCCCCCGGCCCCGCCTGAACTCCAGCAGCCCCTCGTCCCGCAGGTCGCGCAGCGCGCGCAGCACGGTGTTGGGGTTGATGCCGAGCACCTGGGCCAGGTCGCGGGCCGGCGGCAGGCGGTCGCCGGGCCGGTACGAGCCCTCTCCGATGGCGCGGCGGATGGCGCCCGCCACCTGCTCGTGCAGGGGCCGGGCGTCGTTGAGATCGAGCGTTAGCAGCATGGTGCTAATGACACTAGCATCATTCGACATGGAGCGCGATTGGTAGGATGAACCCCTGTTTGTGAGTACGCAGAAGACCTGGATAGCATCGGTTTACGTGACCACTGTGCGGCTGAACTCAGCAGATCCAGTCTCCATCGACACCGACGCGTTGATCGTCGGCTTCAGGTCAGGACAGGACGGCCCGCGCGCCACCACAGGCGCCGAGTCGCTCGAGGCCGCCTTCGGCGGCAAGCTCGCCGACTCCCTCCGCGCCGTCGCCTTCACCGGCAAGGCCGGAGAGGTGGCCAAGCTTCCCACGTTCGGCGCCATCGCCGCCCCGCTGCTGGTCGCGGTGGGTCTGGGCGACTCGCCCGACGCCGAGGGCCTGCGGCGCGCCGCCGGCGCCGCCGTACGGTCGCTCGCCGGCACCTCCAGGGCCGCGCTCGCCCTGCCCACCGGCACGCCCGAGGAGACCGAGGCCGTCGCGCTCGGCGGCCTGCTCGGCGCGTACGCCTTCGCCCGTTACCGCACGAACGGCGAGCAGAAGGCGCCGGTCGCCGAGCTCACCGTGGTCTCCGGCCAGCCCGACGGCGTCGCCGAGCGCGCGGGCGTGCTGGCCGACTCGGTCGCCCTGGTCCGCGACCTGGTCAACACGCCTCCGTCCGACCTGTGGCCGGCCAAGTTCGCCGAGATCGCCGAGCAGGAGGGCAACAAGGCGGGGCTGAGCGTCGAGGTGCTCGACGACAAGCAGCTCAAGGACGGCGGCTACGGCGGCCTCATCGGCGTCGGCCAGGGCTCGGCCAACCCGCCGCGCCTGGTCCGCCTCTCCTACACCCACCCCGAGGCCGGCAAGCGGCTGGCCTTCGTGGGCAAGGGCATCACGTTCGACTCCGGCGGCCTGTCGCTCAAGCCGTCGGCCTCGATGGACTGGATGAAGTCCGACATGGGCGGCGCGGGCGCGGTGCTCGGCGCCATGATCGGCATCGCCCGGCTCGGCCTGCCGGTCAACGCCGTCGGCTACCTCTGCCTGGCCGAGAACCTGCCGAGCGGCACCGCCCAGCGCCCCTCCGACGTCATCCACAGCTACAGCGGCAAGACCGTCGAGGTGCTCGACACCGACGCCGAGGGCCGCCTGGTCCTCATGGACGGCATCGCCAGGGCCGCGCAGGACGAGCCCGACCTGATCGTCGACGTGGCGACCCTCACCGGCGCGCAGATCGTCGCGCTCGGCTGGCGCACGGCCGGCGTCATGGCCAACGACGACGCCGTCAGGGAGCTGGTCGTCGAGGCCGCGAAGGCGGCGGGCGAGGGCGCGTGGGGCATGCCGCTGCCGGAGGAGCTGCGCAAGGGCCTCGACTCGCCGATCGCCGACATCGCCAACCTCCAGCCGGAGCGATGGGGCAGCATGCTGGCGGCGGGCATCTTCCTGAAGGAATTCGTGCCCGACGGCGTGCGCTGGGCCCACATCGACATGGCCGGCCCCGCCTTCAACAAGGGCGAGCCGTACGGTTACACCCCGAAGGGCGGCACGGGTGCCATCACCCGTACCCTCATCGGACTCGCAGAGCGGCACGCGAGCATCTGAAACAAATGAAAAGATGACGGCATCACGAACACCCCGACAAGGAGCCTTCCTGTGGCCTATGACATCGTCGTCCTAGGTGGCGGCAGCGGCGGTTACGCCTGCGCGCTTCGGGCGGCTGAGCTGGGCAAGTCGGTCGCGCTGATCGAAAAGGACAAGATCGGCGGCACCTGCCTCCACAGGGGATGCATCCCCACGAAGGCCCTGCTCCACTCCGCCGAGGTCGCCGACGAGACCCGCGAGAGCGAGTCCTACGGCGTCAAGGCGCGCTTCGACGGCATCGACGTGCAGGGCGTGCACGCGTTCAAGGACAAGATCGTGACGCGGGCCTGGAAGGGCGTGCAGGGCCTGCTGAAGGGCGCGGGCGTGACGATCGTCGAGGGCGAGGGCCGCCTGGTCGGTCCCAACCGGATCCAGGTGGGCTCGCAGGTCGTCGAGGGCCGCAACCTCGTCCTGGCCACCGGCTCGGCGCCCAAGTCGCTGCCGGGCCTGGAGATCGACGGCGAGCGCGTCATCACCAGCGAGCACACCCTCAAGATGGACCGCGTGCCCACGTCCGTCATCGTGCTGGGCGGCGGCGTGATCGGCGTCGAGCTGGCGAGCGTCTACCGCTCGTTCGGGGCCGAGGTCACGATCGTCGAGGCGCTGCCGCACCTGCTGCCGACCGAGGAAGAGTCCAGCTCCAAGCTGCTGGAGCGGGCCTTCCGCCGCCGCGGCATCAAATACGAGCTGGGCGTCTTCTTCGACAGCGCCAAGACCACCGAGACGGGCGTGGTCGTCACGCTGGCCAACGGCAAGACCCTCGACGCCGAGTTGCTGCTCGTCGCGGTCGGCCGGGGCGCGGTGTCGGCGGGCATGGGCTTCGAGGAGCAGGGCATCACCGTCGAGCGCGGCGCGGTCGTGGTCGACGAGCACTGCCGGACCTCCGTGCCCGGCGTCTACGCCATCGGCGACCTCATCCCGACGCTGCAGCTCGCGCACGCCGGGTTCGCGGAGGGGATCATGGTGGCCGAGCACATCGCCGGCCTCAACCCGCCGCCCATCGACTACGCGGGCGTGCCGCGCATCACCTACTCCGACCCCGAGGTGGCGTCGGTGGGGATCACCTCGGCGCAGGCGGCCGAGCGCGGCATCGAGATCGTCGAGCAGGTCTACGACCTCGCGGGAAACCCCAAGAGCCAGATCCTCGGCACCTCGGGCGCCGTGAAGGTCATCGCCCAGAAGGACGGCCCGGTCGTCGGTGTCCACATGGTGGGCCGGCGCATCGGCGAGCTCGTCACGGAGGGGCAGCTGATCTACAACTGGGAGGCGCTGCCCGCAGAGGTCGCCCAGCTCATCCACGCACACCCGACCCAGTCCGAGGCCATGGGTGAGGCGATGCTGGCCCTGGCCGGCAAGCCGCTGCACGTACACAACTAGTCCAAGCCCTCGAGATCAGAACGCGAGAGAAGAATAACGATGCCGGTCTCCGTACAAATGCCCCAGCTCGGCGAGAGCGTGACCGAGGGCACCGTAACCCGTTGGCTGAAGAAGGAGGGCGAGCGCGTCGAGGCCGACGAGCCGCTCCTCGAAGTGTCGACCGACAAGGTCGACACCGAGATCCCGTCGCCGGCCGCGGGTGTCCTCACCAAGATCGTCGTGGCTGAGGACGAGACGGTCGAGGTCGGGGCCGAGCTCGCCGTCATCGACGAGAAGGGCCAGGCGGCCGCCGCCGCCCCGGCGCCCGAGGCGGCCCCCGCCCCCGCGCCGGCTCCGCAGCCCGAGCCCGAGCCCGCCCCGGCTCCGCCGGTCTCGTCGATCCCGCAGCCGGCTCCCGCGCAGCCCGCTCCGGCCCCCGCCCCCGCGCCTGCCCCGGTCGCGGCCGCCGCGCCCGCCCCGCAGGCGGCTCCCCCGGCCGCGGAGTCCGCGCCGCAGCCTTCCGGTGAGAGCCCGTACGTGACGCCGCTGGTGCGCAAGCTGGCCAACGAGCACGGTGTCGACCTCGACGCGATCAACGGCACCGGCGTCGGCGGCCGCATCCGCAAGCAGGACGTGCTCGAGGCCGCCAAGGCCCAGCGCGACAAGGCCGCCGCGGCCCAGGCCGCCCCCGCCGCGGCTCCGGCTCCGGCCGCCGCCCAGCCGGCGCCCGCCGCCGCCCCCGCCGCCCAGGCGCCGGTCACCGCGGGTCCCGAGCCCGTGGAGGTCGACACGACGCTGCGGGGCCGCACGGAGAAGATGACGCGGCTGCGGCAGACGATGTCGAAGCGGCTGGTCGAGTCGCTGCAGACGGCGGCGCAGCTCACCACCGTGGTCGAGGTCGACGTCACCAAGATCGCGCGGCTGCGCGACCGGGCGAAGGCCGACTTCCTGCGCCGCGAGGGCGTGAAGCTGTCGTTCATGCCGTTCTTCGAGCTGGCCGCCATCGAGGCGCTCAAGCAGCACCCGAAGCTCAACGCGACGATCAACAACGAGACCATGGAGGTCACGTACTTCGACGTCGAGCACCTGGGCATCGCGGTCGACACCGAGCGCGGCCTGATCGCGGCGGTCATCAAGAACGCCGGCGACCTCAACCTCGCCGGGCTGGCCCGCAAGACGGCCGACCTGGCCGAGCGCACGCGCGCCAACAAGGTGACCCCGGACGAGATCACCGGCGGCACGTTCACGCTGACCAACACCGGCAGCCGTGGAGCCCTGTTCGACACGCCGATCCTCAACCAGCCGCAGGTCGGCATGCTGGGCACCGGCGCCGTCGTCAAGCGGCCGGTCGTGATCGACACGCCTGAGGGCGAGGTCATCGCGGTCCGGTCGATGGTCTACCTGGCGCTGACGTACGACCACCGCCTGGTGGACGGCGCGGACGCGGCCCGCTTCCTCACGACGGTCAAGCGCCGTCTCGAGGAGGGCCGCTTCGAGGCCCAGCTCGGCCTCGCCTGATCCAGGGCCTGATCCAGGGCCTGATCCAGGGCCTGATCCAGGGCCTGATCCAGGCGTTGCGGCCGGGCGGCTCCCTTACGGGGCCGCCCGGCCGTTCGTCTGCCCGGGGGTTATCCCTCCTGGCGCGGCTGGCGCGTCCGTGACGTGGGGCGGGCGTACTGTGGGGCTATGGCGATCATCGTGACGGGGGCGTCGGGGTTGCTCGGGTCGGCGCTGGTGCCGGCGTTGCGGGCCGAGGGGTGGGAGGTCGTCCGGCTCGTACGGCGCCGCCCGCGCGCGGCCGACGAGGCCTTCTGGGACCCGGCCGAGCAGGCGATCGACCAGGCCGCGCTCGAAGGGGCGCAGGCGGTCGTGCACCTGGCGGGCGCGTCCGTGGGCGACCGGCGGTGGACCCCGGCGTACAAGCGGGAGCTCGTCGCCAGCCGGGTCCAGGGCACGCGGGTGCTCGTCGACGCGATCGGCGCGCTGTCCGGTAAGCCCGAGGTGCTCCTGTCCGCCTCCGGAGTCGACTTCTACGGCGACACCGGCGACCGGGTGATCGACGAGGGCCAGGGGAAGGGCCGCGGCTTCCTGGCGGACCTGTGCGGGCGCTGGGAGGGCGAGGCCAGGCGGGCGGGCGAGGCCGGGGTCAGGACCGCGCAGATGCGGACCGGGCTGGTGCTCAGCGAGAAGGGCGGGGCGCTCGGGCGGATGTTGCCGATCTTCCGGATCGGGCTGGGGGCGCCGCTCGGGTCGGGGAAGCAGTACTGGTCGTGGATCACCGTGGACGACTGGGTCGGAGCCGCGGTGCATGTTTTGAAAAATCGTGACATTACAGGACCTGTCAATTTCACCTCGCCCTCGCCCGTGACCAACGCCGAATTCACCCGAACCCTCGGAAAAGCCCTGCGCAGGGGCACGGTGCCGATCCCGGTGCCCGGCTTCGCGCTGTCCGCGGGGCTCGGCGAGTTCGCCCGCGAGGCGCTGCTGCCCGGCCACCGCGTGGAGCCGAGGAAGCTGCTCGACAGCGGCTATGTGTTCGCCCATACCCGCCTCGACGAGGCGCTGAGCGCCGTACTGTAGTGAGCCGTCCGTCTTCAACAGGTGGGAGAATCTTGACATGAGCCGGTCAGGACAGTCACACATCCTCGCCATCGGGGGCGGATCCTTCCGCCCGAGCAGGCGCTACAGCTTCCTCGAGGCCAGCCCGCTGCTGCGTTACGGCCTCGACCTGACCGGGCAGGACCGGCCCAAGCTGGGCCTGGTCGCCACCGCGGTGGGCGACTCGGACGACTGGATCCTGAAGATGTACGGCGCCTTCGCCGGGTGGGACGTCGAGTTGAGCCATCTCACCCTGTTCCCGATGCCCAATGTCGAGGATCCCCGCGCGTGGATGCTCGAACAGGACATGATCTACGTCAGCGGCGGCAGTGTGGCCAACCTGATGGCCCTGTGGCGGTTGCACGGCCTTGACGAGGCGTTCGAGGAGGCGTGGCGGGCCGGGGTGGTGCTTTCCGGCCAGAGCGCGGGCGCGCTGTGCTGGCACGTCGGCGGCAACACCGACTCCTTCGGTCCCGACCTGCGCGTGTGGGCCGAAGGCATGTCACTGCTGCCCTACTCGTGCGGCGTCCACTACGACTCCGACCCGCAGCGCCGCCCGCTGCTGCAGCGGTCGGTGGCCAGCGGCGAGCTGCCCTCCGGATACGCCGCCGACGAGGGCGTGGGGCTCCACTACGTCGGCACCGAGTTCATCCAGGCGGTGACCGTCGAGCCGGGCGGCTACGCCTACCGGGTGGAGAGCGACGGGGCCGGCGCGGTCAAGGAGTTCAGGATCGAGCCACGACTCCTTACCCCCTGATTACCCTTCGCGGGGGCGGGACCGGCACAATAGGCTCATGCGCCCCATCCACGGGGACGATCCCCACGCACTCGCCATCGTCCGCCTCGGCGTCGACGTCCCCTACGAGCAGGCCTGGTCGCTGCAGCGCTGGGTGCACGGCAAGCGGGTCGCCGGAGAGCTGAGCGACACCGTGCTGTTCCTCGAGCACGCGCCCGTCTACACCGCGGGCAAGCGCACCGCCCCGCACGAGCGTCCGGCCGACGGCACCCCGGTCGTCGACGTCGACCGCGGCGGCCGGCTGACCTGGCACGGTCCCGGGCAGCTGGTGGCCTACCCGATCGTCGGCATCACCGACGTCACCGCGTACGCCGGCCGCCTCGCAGAGGCCATGATCCAGATCTGCGCCGACTTCGGCGTCACGGCGAGACAGGTGCGCGGGCGCGGGGGCGTCTGGGCGGTCGGCGATCCCACCCTGGGCCTGCCCGACCGCCAGCTCGGCGCGGTGGGGCTGCGCGTCGCCCGCGGCGTCACCATGCACGGCTTCGCCCTCAACTGCGCCAACGACCCCCGCTGGTTCAACCGCATAGCGCCGTGCGGCATCCCCGACGTCGGCGTCTCCTCGCTGTCGGCGGAGACCGGCCGCCGCATCGTGGTGGAGGAGGTCATGCCGATCGCGGAGAAGCGGCTGGCGGAGGCTCTCGGCATGGAGTCGTACGATCTCCACGAAGAGGACCTTCTCCGCAGATGACCCACGGCCTACGATCGGCCGTGTGAAGCGCGTCCTCGCTCTCTTACTCGCCCTTCTGGTCCACCTGCTGACGCTCGGCTTCGTCGCGCTGGGCGGGTGGACGATCCTGGGGCACCTCGACTCGCTGCTCGCGTGGCTGTTCGGCGGCGCGAGCCTGGCCATCGCCTGGGCGCTGCGGCCGCGCCTGGGCGGCCTGCCCGCCGACGCCGAGGTGCTCGACCGCTCGTCGGCCTCCGCGCTGTACGCCGCCGCGGACCGCGTGGCCGACCGGGTCGGCGTCCGGCGGCCGCGCAAGATCGCCGTCATGGACCTGGACCCCGGGACGCGCTACGACCGCGTGGGGCTGCTGCGTACCCCCGTCCTGATGATCGGGCTGCCGCTGTGGCTGGCGCTGCCGCCCAAGCAGCGGGTCGCCCTGCTGGCCACGGCGTACGCGCGGGTGCCGACCGGCGACGAGCTCGTCGTGAGCGGGGCGCTGTTCACCTTGGAGTCGTGGCGGGACGCGCTGATGGGGGCCGAGCCGCTGCGGGTCAGGGAGGAGGCGCAGACCAAGATCGCGGCCTCCTCGCTCGGCGCGGTGGACCACCCGGGGACCACGTACGAGGTGGCGGGGATGTTCGGCCGCATGCTCGGGCGGGTGCTCGGCGGGCCCGTGCTCCTGGTCCGGTACGCGCTGACCCGGCTGGCCCGCGCCGGCGAGAGCCGTACCCTGGCCCGGCAGCGGCGGCTGGCCCGGCGGGCCGCCTCCGAGCAGGACCTCGCCGAGCTCGACGGGCTGGCCGGCGGCGGCTACCTGGCGCCGATGCAGGCGGCGGCGCTGCGCGGCGAGAGCGTGGCGGCCATCCGGCAGGGCGCGCTGGCCCGCTCCAGGCTCACCGACGACGGGGTGCTCACCACTCCCCCGCACTCGGAGCTGCTCGGGACGGGCGAGTCCGAACGCATCGACGACGAGCTCCTCGCCCACTACACGCGCGCGATCCGCGGCTTCGGCCTCATCTCGTGACCTCCTCAGCTCGACCCCCGGCCGGGCCGCTTTTCCGGGAGACGTAAGCTGAGAACGTGACCGTTGCCCCTGAAGGCCGAAAGCTCCTCCGCCTGGAGGTGCGTAACGCCGAAACCCCTATCGAGCGCAAGCCCCCGTGGATCAAGACCAAGCTGAAGACGGGCCCCGAATACACCGAGCTGAAATCGCTCGTGCGCCGGGAGGGCCTGCACACGGTCTGTGAAGAGGCGGGCTGTCCCAATATCTACGAGTGCTGGGAAGACCGCGAGGCGACCTTCCTCATCGGCGGCGACCAGTGCACGCGCCGCTGCGACTTCTGCCAGATCGACACGGGCAAGCCGAAGGAGTACGACCGCGACGAGCCGCGCCGCGTGGCCGAGTCCGTGCAGCAGATGGGCTTGAAGTACGCGACCGTGACCGGCGTGGCCCGCGACGACCTGCCCGACGGCGGCGCCTGGCTCTACGCCGAGACGGCCCGCCAGATCCACGGGCTGCTGCCCGGGTGCGGCGTCGAGCTGCTGGTGCCCGACTTCAACGGCAACCGCGACCAGCTGGAGGAGGTCTTCTCCAGTCGGCCCGAGGTGTTCGCGCACAACGTCGAGACGGTGCCGCGGATCTTCAAGCGGATCCGTCCCGCGTTCCGCTACGAGCGGTCGCTCGAGGTGATCACGATGGCCCGCGAGGCCGGGCTGGTCACCAAGTCCAACCTGATCCTGGGCATGGGCGAGACGCGCGAGGAGGTCGTCGAGGCCATGCGCGACCTGCACGCGGCCGGCACCGACCTGCTGACCGTCACCCAATACCTGCGGCCCACGCCCCGCCACCACCCGGTGGAGCGGTGGGTGAAGCCCGAGGAGTTCGTGGAGCTGCAGGCGGAGGCCGAGGCCATCGGGTTCGCCGGTGTGCTGTCGGGGCCGCTCGTGCGCTCGTCGTACCGGGCGGGCCGCCTCTACAAGCAGGCCATCGAGGCTCGCCAGACGGCCTGACCATCCACCACCGGCCCCGGGACCCCTCCGGCCCCGGGGCTCCTTCATACCCGCCCCCACCCCTGACGGCACCACCCATTGCCGGGCCCTCTCCCACTGCCCAGCCCCCTCCTACTGCTCGGCCCCCTCCCGCTGCTCGGCCCTTCCCCTGCCCGGCCCTTCCGCTGCTCGGGCGCACCCCGTCCGCGGGGCGCGCCGCCCAAGGGCACGCCGTCGAAGAACGCGCCGGCCGCCGGGACACGGCAACACGCGGCACGGCGACGCGCGGCACAGCGGCACAGCGGCAGCGTGGCTCTCGACAGCGGCGCGGCACGGCAGGGCGCGGCACCGTAAGGCGCGGCACGGAGAGACGCCGGCGGCGACGGCGCGGCTCCCGACGCCACAACACGCAGGACCCCGAAGGGCCGGAGGCGGTGGGTTTCGGGGGTTTGGGGGCGTGGTTAGCATGGCAGGCAGCCGACCCCGGGAGCGGACATGGCCGTTCTGATCCGCACGAGTGACCTGCCCGCCAAGCGGCGCCACGACGCCTGGCGGAGCATCGTGTGTGACACGCTCGGCCCGCTCGACTGCAGGATCGCCCCCGGCGCCCCGCTGCGGGGCGAGATCGTGACCGGCGGGCTGGGCTCGGTCACCGTCGGCCGGATCCGTACGTCCACGCCCCACAGCGTGCACCGCACCCCGGGCATGATCGACAGCGGCACCCCGGAGATGTACCGCGTCGTGCTGGCCCTGGAGGGCAGCCCGCAGCTGTCCCAGGACGGGCGGGATGCGCAGCTCAGCAGGGGCGAGTTCGCGATCTACGACTTCACCAGGCCCTACGAGCTGGCCTACGACTCGGCGGTGCGGCTCGCGCTGTTCAGCTTCCCGCGCGACCTGCTCGCCCTGCCGTCCGGCGCCGTGGACGCGCTCGCCGCCGTCCCCATCGCCGCCGATACCGGCGCCGCCGCGCTGGCCGTGCCGCTGCTGCGCCGGGTGGCCGAGGATCTCGAGACGTACCGGCCGGGCAGTGCCGCCAGGCTGTCGGGCATCGTGACGGACCTGGTCAGCACCGCCGTCGCCGAACACGTCGAGCTGACGCGGGCGTTACCGGAGGACTCCCGGCAGCGTGTGCTGCTGATGGAGATCCACGCCTTCATCGAGCAGCGGCTGGGCGACCTCGGCCTGGACCCGGCCACCGTCGCCGCCGCGCACCACGTCTCCGTGCGCTACCTGCACCGGCTGTTCGAGGCGGAGCACACCACGGTGGCCGCCTGGATCCGGCAGCGGCGGCTGGAGCGGTGCCGGGCGGAGCTGGCCGCGGGCTGCACCCGGTCCGTGAGCGAGATCGGGGCCCGGTGGGGGCTGCCGGACGCGGCCCACTTCAGCAGGCTCTTCAAGAGCGCGTACGGCATGCCGCCCGCCGAGTACCGCCGCCTGAACGCGGTGCGCTGAACGTCAATCCGCCTGGCACCCAGATCCAAGACCGGCACCCCCTTCGATCGGCAGACTGAGGGCACATCGAAGGAAGGACGAGGAAAATGCAGCTGTTCGTCAATCTGCCGGTCAAGGATCTCGAGCGGTCGAAGAAGTTCTTCGCCGAACTCGGCTTCAACCTGTTCGGCATGGCCGAGGAGATGGCGTCGGTGATCATCAGCGAGCAGACCCAGGTCATGCTGCTGAGCGAGCCGACGTTCGCCTCGTACATCACGAAGGAGATCGCCGCCGCCGACACGGCCACGGAGGCGATCCTGGTGCTGGGCATGGAGAACCCGGCGCAGGTCGACGAGCTGGTCGACAAGGCGCTGGCGCTCGGCGCCACCCCGGCGGGCGTCAAGCAGGAGGACGGCATCCGCTACCAGCGCGGCTTCGCCGACCTCGACGGCCACCACTGGGAGGCGCTGTGCCTGGTGCAGCCGGCCGGCTGAGCGGCAGGGCGACCTCGGCGGACGGGACCGCCATCGCCTTCGACAGCTACGGCGAGGGGCCCGCGGTCGTCCTGGTCCACGGCGCGTTCGGAGTGCGGGGCCACGTCACGCTGGCCGGCGTGGCGGCCGCCCTGGCGCCGTGGTTCACGGTGTACGACTATGACCGCCGGGGGCGTGGGGACAGCGGGGACACCCAGCTGTACGCCGTCGAGCGGGAGATCGAGGATCTGGCGGCGGTCGTCGAGGCGGCGGGCGGGTCGGCGATGGTGTTCGGGGGCTCGTCGGGGGCCGCGCTGGCACTGGAGGCCGCGGCGCGGAACCCGGCCGTCTCGAAGCTGGCCCTGTGGGAGCCGCCGTACCACGTGGACGACAGCGCGCCCCCGCTGCCGGACGACTTCGCCGCACGGCTGGAGGCTCTGGTGAGGGCCGGCAGGCGGGGTGAGGCCGTCGAGCGGTTCATGGTGGAGGCGGCCGAGGCGCCGCCGGAGGCGGTGGCCGCGATGCGCGCGCAGCCGTCCTGGGCGCAGGTCGAGGCGCTGGCCCACACCCTCGCCTACGAGGCCGCCGTGCTGGGGCCGGGCAACGCGCTGCCCGCCGCGCGGCTGGCCGCCGTCAGGCAGCCGACGCTGGTGCTGAACGGCGAGGACAGCCCCCGGTGGATGTCGAACGCGGGGCTGGCGGTCGCGGCGGCCGTGCCGGGCGCGGTGCGGCGCGTCCTGGAGGGCCAGGCGCACAACGTGGCCCCGCAGGCGCTGGTGCCCGAGCTCCTGGAGTTCTTCGCCACCCCCTGAGCCACGGCCTGGCCACGCCTGAGTCGCGGACGTGCTGTTCGGGGACGCCGAGCCGGGCGGGCGCCTGCCCACGACGTGGCCGCGGCGCCTGGCGGACGCTCCCGTGGTCAACGTGACTCCGGTGGACGGGGTGGTGGCCTATGAGGAGGGGACGTCGATCGGCTACCGGGCGTGGCAGCGCTCGGGCCGCGCGCCGGCGTTCTGGTTCGGGCACGGCCTGGGCTATACCACCTGGTCGTACGACTCGATCGCGGCCGAGGGCACGACCGTGACGGTGGCGGTCACCAACACCGGCGACCGCCCGGGGCGGGAGGTCGTGCAGGTGTACGTAGACAGGGCGCTGGCCGGGTTCGACGTGGTCGAGGCGGCGCCCGGGGAGAGCGTGCTCACGACCGTGTTCCTGCCTGAGCGGGCTTTCCAGGTCTGGGAGGAGGGCGGCTGGCGGACCGTCGAGGGCGTTCACACGGTCGAGGCGGGCCGCCACGCGGCCGATCCGCGCCTCTCCGCGACCGTGACGATCTAGCCGGGCGCGAAATGGCCGGGTCACGTTTTCCTTACCGCACCTGTTGGTTTGTATCCTTCAGAGCATGGCAAAGTCCGAGGACCCAGAGAAGCCGGGGCGCATCAAGCAGCTCCGCATGATCGCGCAGATCATCAAGCAGGCCAACCCCAAGGGGTTGCCCATCGTCTTCCTTTCGGCGGTGGGCACGCTGGCTGTGGTCGTCGTGATCGGCCTGGTCACGGACTACTTGTGGTATTCGGTGTTCATCGGTGTGCTGGCCGCGCTCACGGTCGGGTTGGTGGTCTTCGGGCAGCTCGCCCAGAAGGCCCAATATTCGATCCTGCACGGCCAGACGGGCGCCGCGGCGGCGGTGTTGCAGGGCATGCGTGGCAACTGGCAGGTCACGCCCGCCATCGCGGTCAACCGCGACCAGGATCTCATCCACCTCGTGGTCGGCTATCCGGGCGTCGTGCTGGTGTCCGAGGGGCCGGGCAACCGGGTGGCGAAGATGCTGGCGGCCGAGAAGAAGCGGGTCGCGCGGGTGGTCCTGGGCATCGAGATCTACGACATCCAGTGCGGTGACGGCGAGGGGCAGGTGCCGCTCGGCAAGCTGCAGCGCCACCTGATGAAGCTGCCGCGCAACCTGAAGAAGCCCGCGGTCAACGAGGTGAAGGACCGGCTGCGCTCGCTGCCGAAGAACATGCCGCTGCCCAAGGGCCCCATGCCCAAGGGCGCGCGCATGCCGCGCGGCCCCAAGATGCGCTAGTGCTGTCCTCCTCCTCACGGGCCAACCGCTGGTGGTGGGACGGCAACGCCGACGACTACCAGCTCGAACACGGCGAGTTCCTGCGTGACACGGGGTTCGTGTGGTGCCCCGAGGGCGTCGACGAGGCCGACGCGCACCTCCTTGGCGAGGTGCGCGGGCGGCGCGTGCTGGAGATCGGCTGCGGGGCGGCGCAGTGCGCGCGGTGGCTGGTGACGCAGGGCGCCCAGGTGGCCGCCTTCGACGTCTCCCATCGGCAGCTGCGCCACTCCCAGCGCATCGACCTCGACACGGGGCTGCGCGTGCCCGTGGTCCAGGCCGACGCCGAGTCGCTGCCGTTCACCGAGGCCGCCTTCGACCTGGCCTGCTCGGCGTTCGGCGCGCTGCCGTTCGTGGCCGACCCGCTCGCCGTCTTCCGCGAGGTGCGGCGGGTGCTCAGGCCGGGCGGCCGGTTCGTGTTCTCGGTGAGCCATCCGATCCGGTGGGCGTTCCCGGACGATCCGGGTCCGCGCGGGCTGACGTCCGACCGGTCCTACTTCGACCGCTCCCCTTACGAGGAGCGCGACGAACGGGGCACGGTCACGTACGCCGAGCACCACCGCACCATGGGCGACTGGGTGAACCTGCTGGTCGCCTCCGGGCTGACCGTCACGGGGCTGCTGGAGCCCGAGTGGCCGGAGGGACACGAGCGGGTGTGGGGCGGCTGGAGCCCGCTGCGCGGCCGGCACCTCCCGGGCACGGCCATTTTCAGCTGCGCGCGTACCTAGCCGCCATGGCGTGGAAGACCTCTTTGGGCTCCCAGCGCCGCTCGTCGAGCATCCTGACCACGCCGTAGGATCCCAGGTCGGCCTCGCCGGGCCGGTTGAAGGTGGCGAACGTGAACCACAGCGCGGTCTCCACGCCCTCCTGCTCGAAGACGTCCATCAGCTCGGTGAAGTAACGCACCTGCTCGCCCTCGTCGCGCACCGCGCCCTCCGGCACCACCCAGGCCGAGCCGCCGTGCTCCCCCGCGCCGCGGTACGCGCAGGTGCCGAACTCCGTCACGGCGACCGGCTTGCCGTGCCTGAACTGGGCGCGCAGCTCGTCCACGAAGTGCTGGGCGTTGTAGGCGGCGCGGTAGGCGTCCACGCCCGCCACGTCGAACGGGGCCCAGTCGACCGGCTCCCACGGCGCCGAGGCGTAGCTCAGCCGGCCGCCGAACAGCGGCCGCACGGTCTCGGCCACCTTCGCCAGGTAGGCGTTGAAGCGCGGCATGACCTCCATGAGGGACGTCCACCACTCCATGTCGCCGGCCATCATGGCGCCGAGCCGGTCGCCGAACCCGTCGCCGTCGATGAACCCCTGGCCGAAGGCGGTGATCTCGCAGCCGGTGACCAGCGCGACCTCGGCTCCGTCGCGGCGCACCGACTCGGCGCGGCGGGCCGCGTCCGCGAAGACCTCCAGCATCGCGTCCTGCGTGAGGTCCACGGGGAACGGGGTGAACCAGATCTCGAGCCCGGCCGCCGCGGCCTCCCTGGCGGCCGCCTCGACGCGCTCGGGGTCGCCGCCGGAGACGCGTACCGACGCGCAGTGCAGGTCTTCGGCGATCGTCCGCATGTCGCGCCGGACGTCCTCGATGTGGAACGACCTGCGGCTCAGGCTGTCGCCCGGCAGGAACCCGACATCATAGTTGATCCCCTTTTTCATGATTTATCCCCTTTTTTACGTATGTGAGGCCGTGCTCCAGCAGGTCGAAGGCCAGCTCCACGTCGCCCGCCAGCCGCCGGCCCGCCTCCTCCAGCGGCACGCCCGTGGCGATGCGCTGGAAGAAGGCCTCCTGGATGGTGGTGACGGCGGCGGTGATCTGCCCGGCCATGAGCCGCGCGGTCAGGTCGTCGCCGAGACCTGCGTCCCCGAGGGCCTCGGCCAGCTCGTGGCGCTCGCTCATGTGCACCCCGTGCAGGGCGCCCATCAGGGCCGGGCTCGCCGAGATCACCCGGACCCTGGCCAGCAGCGCCTCGACGTCCACCGCTGCCGCGCCCTGGGCGGCCATCGAGCGGTAGTGCTCGCGCAGCGCCTGGAGGGGCGAGCGCCCCTCCCCCCGCCCGGTCACGATCGCGGCCAGGTCCTCCTTGACCCCTTCGGTGACGAGGCAGTCCTTGGTGGGGAAGTAGGTGAACAGCGTCACCTTGGCGACCCCGGCCGCCTCGGCGACCTCGTTGACGGTCACCGCGTCGTAGCCGCGCTCGTCGAAAAGCCGCAGCGCCACCTCGGCGATCCGCCGCCGCGTCTGCGCCTTCTTCCGCTCCCTCAACCCCACGAGGGCAGCATAAACCGTACCGGGTACATTTTCGAACCCGGTACGGTTTTTTCCTCGGCTACATCCGGACGACCATCGTGTTGGACACGCGGTCATGCACCCCTCGGTGGTCGCGGTCCCAGATCAGGGCCGGCACGGCCAGGCACAGGAGCGCCGCGCGCACCAGCACGGGCAGCCAGCGCGGGTCGCCGCCGTCCATCGCGGCCACCCTGATGCCCGCCAGCCGGTGGCCGAACGTCTGCCCCATGAACCCGACCAGGATCAGGTACTGGACGGCGAAGACGGCCGCGGGCGCCCACGGCTGCTCGGCCGGGTCGATCCTGAGCAGCAGCTGCACGACGACCCACGTGCAGATCATCCAGTCGATGACCAGCGCCGCGATCCTGCGCCCCCAGCCGGCGATCGATCCGCTGCCCTCCTCGGGCAGCCCCAGGCGCTCCCCCGGGTATCCGAGATCGACCCCGGCGGACCTGACCCCGCCCAGCCAGGTCTGCGTCCAGCGAGGCTCCTTGCTGCTCATGCCTTCAACGGTATCCGCCCGGTAGGCCGGTCGGCATCGTGACCCAACCGCGTCGCAGAACGGCCATCATGTACGCCATGCCACACGGGGATGACCTTGACGCGCGCTTCAACGAGCTGGTCGCGCAGATCGACGAGGAGCAACAGCACAAGATGCGCGCCGCGGCCGTCAAAGGCGCGAAAGAACAGCGGCGTACCGACCGCTTAGCCAGGAGCGAGAGCAGGTCGGCGCGCTTATCCGGAGAATCCGGAGGATATGGGGGATACGGGTCCGCGCCGCGGCGGCGGATCGGGCGGGCCTGGATCGCGATGGCCGTGATCACCTCGCTGATCACGGCCGCGGGGGTGATCGTGACCTTCCGCCCCGATCTGCTCACCGCTGGCGTCATCGTGGACGGCCCCCCGGTGTCGGCCGCCGAACCGGCCGCCGAACCCGCGGGGTCGGTCGTCGAACCCGTCGAGGACCCGGCGGACGAAGCCGCCGAGGAGCCGACGGAGGGGGCGGGCGAGGAGCCGGCGAGCCCGTTCGCGGGCTCCCCCGCCGAGAAGTACGCCGAGGGGGCCGCCGGCTTCGTGATGCCGAAGGCCAAGGCGCTGGCCGGGCTGTCGAAGAAGGACGTCGCGAAGGGCCTGAAGCGGACCCGCGAGCTGCTGGCGGCGGCCTTCCTCGATAGGAAGACGCTCCTGGGCGGCAGGCCCAAGGCGTTCATCAAGCTGCTGGATCCCGATCTGCGCGACTGGTTCCTCAAGGACCTCGAGATGCGCAAGAAGAAGAAGGAGGACCCCTCCTACATCATCCAGTTCGCCAAGGGCACGGCCGAGTTCTCCACCGACGTGATCAAGGTGCACGGCCGGGTCAAGCTGGGCACGTTCAGGGACCGCGGCCGCCGCGGCGTCGAGCTCAAGCTGAACCACCTCGTCGTCTACGCCGTGCACCGCCCCGGCCGGCCGGACACCACCATCCGGGTGGTCGCCCATCCCACCGGCCGCGTGTGGCTGTACCGTGAGGAGGGACGGCTGGTGGTGTGGCCGCTGAGCTGGGGGGCCAGCAGCACACCGGCGAGGTGCGACACGCGCGACGGCTTCATTCATCCGGTGTTCGAGGACTCACCTCGGGATACCGTGACGCCCACGGGGGCGCCCATCGATCCGTATGAGCTGGAACGAGACCGGCACAAGGGTTGCGCGGCTTCGAAGGGCACCTGACCTGCGTAACATGTGCGAAACAATCGAGACACCACACGGAAACGGCCACGCCCTAGCGTCGGCATGATGGCCAGTCCCCAGGGAGGTTCGAGAGTGTTCAACTCCGCCGACGACGTCCTGAAGTTCATCAGTGACGAAGGGGTGCAGTTCGTCGATGTCAGGTTCACCGACCTGCCGGGGACGACTCACCACTTCACCTTCCCGGTAGAAAACTTCAGCGCGAGCGTCTTCACCGACGGACTCATGTTCGACGGCTCGTCGATCCGCGGTTTCCAGGCGATCCACGAGTCCGACATGCTTCTGCTGCCCGACCCGTCCAGCGCCGTGGTGGACCCGTTCCGCCAGCACAAGACGCTCAACCTGAACTTTTTCGTGCACGACCCGCTGACCGGCGAGGCCTACAGCCGCGACCCGCGTAACGTCGCGCGCAAGGCCGAGGAGTTCCTTCGGGGCACGGGCATCGCCGACACGGTCTACTTCGGCCCCGAGGCCGAGTTCTACATCTTCGACGACGTGCGCTTCGAGACGAAGCAGAACGCCGGCTATTACTACATCGACTCCATCGAGGGCGCCTGGAACACCGGCAAGGCCACCGAGGGCGGCAACCTCGGCTACAAGCCGCGCTACAAGGGCGGCTACTTCCCGGTCCCGCCGATGGACCACTTCACCGACCTGCGCTCCGAGATGGTGCGCAACCTCATCGAGTGCGGCATCGACGTCGAGATGCAGCACCACGAGGTCGGCACGGCGGGCCAGGCGGAGATCGACTTCAAGTTCGGCACGCTGCTCAAGACCGCCGACAACCTGATGCTGTACAAGTACATCATCAAGAGCACGGCCCTCGAGTACGGCCACACGGTCACGTTCATGCCCAAGCCGATCTTCGGTGACAACGGCTCCGGCATGCACTGCCACCAGTCGCTGTGGAAGGACGGCTCGCCGCTCTTCTACGACGAGGTCGGCTACGCGGGCCTGTCCGACACGGCCCGCTACTACATCGGCGGCCTGCTCAAGCACGCGCCGTCGCTGCTGGCCTTCACCAACCCGACGGTCAACTCCTACCACCGCCTGGTCCCCGGCTACGAGGCCCCGGTCAACCTGGTCTACTCCCAGCGCAACCGTTCGGCCTGCGTCCGGATCCCGATCACCGGCTCCAACCCGAAGGCCAAGCGCATCGAGTTCCGCGTGCCGGACCCGTCCTGCAACCCGTACTTCGCCTTCGCGGCGATGCTGATGGCGGGCATCGACGGCATCCGCAACAAGATCGAGCCGCCGGAGCCGGTCGACAAGGACCTCTACGAGCTGCCGCCGGAGGAGGCCCGCAACATCCCGCAGGTGCCCGGCTCGCTCACCGACGTGCTCAACGCGCTGGAGGAGGACCACGACTACCTGCTCGAGGGCGGCGTCTTCACGCCTGACCTGATCGAGACGTGGATCTCCTACAAGCGGGAGAACGAGGTCGACCCGATCCGCCTGCGCCCGCACCCGCACGAGTTCGAGCTGTACTACGACGTGTAGTCCGGCCCGGTCTTCCGGCCTCGGCGGCCTTCTGCCGAACGGCCGCTGAGCTGGAAAGGCCTTGTGGTCAGCTGTCGTTGCCGAGCAACGACAACCGGAACGGCCCGGCATCGTCATCGATGCCGGGCCGTATCCGTTCTATGGGGACTCAAGACTGCTTCGGGCCTGCTGAGCAAGTGGACGGGTACAGTCCGATACAGCGGGGCCATGTTGCCTCAAGGGGCTTTCCGCCGGTGCTGATCGCCGGAACGCGGAAGGCCGGTCCATTCCACGACGGTGGTGAGCTTGCCCGCACATTGATGCGGCTGCGGTCGAACAGGGCCCGAACGAGATTCTCGGTGCGCGATCGTCCTGCGGCCCGTAATCGGGTCGCCGGCAGGACCGTACGAAGCCGGTATGGATTTGCGCTGCCCCGGACGAGTACGTCGTAGTGGGCACATATCGGAATAACGATCGAGCCCCCGACGGGAAACTACAACAGGTTCTATTGTGTTACACAACTTTGGCTACCCGTTGTCCCAGTCATCCCAGCCGCCGTGCCTCTGCCTTCCCCTGCCCATGACAGCCACTCCTCTTGACTTTCCTCTCACCTGATGCAGGATTGATATGGCAATCCACCGCATATGATCTATGCCGGCTTCCACGCAAACAGGATTTGCGCGGAAGCGACCCCGTCACGGATCACCAGGGGCATGCATGTCAGAAACAGGCATACCAGCACTACATCCCGACGACGAACGATTTGGATATCAGCGTGTCGTTCGCCGGTCCGTTGTGTTCGTCATGCTTCCGATATGCATCATAGTCCTGCTCTCCATGAACTTCGCCTGGGAGATAGCCCGCAACAACATGGAGCAGCAGCTGCGCAGCGACGCGCCGTTCAGATTCACCATCATCGACGCCCAGACGACCGCGAACATATTGGCATTGGCCATCGGACTCCTGCTGGCCAGGCTGCAATATTCTCGCGCCACCCGCCCGCTCATCAGTATGGCGATCGATGACGAAGGTGCTCAGTTCAACCCGAAGACAGCGACAAATGGCGGGTTTGGCTGCACAATGCAGGCCCAGGAATGGCCACGCTCGAATACATCGGTTACTATGTCAAATTCTTGGGCGAACCGGCGCTCAATGACCAGTATCACTGGGTGCATATATCAATAGTCAACCAGCAGATGCAGTCCCGTGGCCTCGTGGACGGCATCGACTACTTCTTCCGCTGGAAGACCAGAGGGTCGCCGCTGCCTTCGATGCCCAACTATCTCGACGGGATCCAGATAGCCCGCTTCACCATCAAGGCGCTTGCGGAGATGGAGCGTTTCGACATCAAGATGCGCATCGTCGACGGGGTCGGCGACTCGCACGAGAGAATCTTCCCGTGCATCAACCGTCTTCCGAGTGTGACGCAGCGAGCGATTGACAACCATCGGGAAGCGTCGGGACGTGCGGTCCGAGGTGGGCGAGCGGACGGCATCAGGTGAACCGGCCGTCAGCAACGCTCCCTTATCGCGGCGTACAGGATCTGGTCGTACCACCGCCCCATACGCCACTGAGCCCTCCGGAGCACCCCCTCCTTCTGGAAGCCGGCCTTCTCCAGGGCGCGCTGCTCCGCAATGTTGTTTATGTCAGTGGAAGCCTGGATCCGCTCTGCCAGGGTGTGCGAGAACAGGTAGTCGCTCAACTCCTTCTGCGCCGCGGTCCCGACGCCCCTGCCCCGGAATTCGGGAAACAGGATTATCCCGATCGTCCAGCTCCAGGACGTGTCCTCAGGGCCCCAGCAGTGTTTGACCCAGGAAACCCATCCCGCGATCGATCCTTCGACGTCGACAACAAACGCCCCTGAATCCGGGCCGATACACCCGTCCTCGGTCAGTCTTTTTCTCATCTTCTGAAAAGAGCGGAAACCGAACCACTGGAAATCACCAACGCCCTCAGGGGTGGCGGCTTCCTCCTCCAGGACGTTTATGTCCGGCTCACGGATCGGCCGCAGCCTGACTCGCATATGGCACCCTCCCGCCCGCCACCAGCGTCGGTAGACCCTAAGTTTCATCGCTCGCGGCGATCCTGTCAACCGTATGAGCACTCACTAAGACATGACAAAAGCACCGGTTCACCAGAATCAGAAACGAGAGTCATGAAATGAGATTGATTCAGATAAATGGCTGCGTGGACATGGGCCGGTCCGTCCTCGTCGAAAGCCCGTTTGCCACGCCGCCGCTTCGTCAGGGCACGAGAACCGGCGAAGGATGGCGGCAGGCACTCGGCGACAAATCCACTGGCCGTACCGCACGCTCCGAATTCTGCCGCCGAAGCGAGCGTCCTTCCACCGAGGGCGGCAACGGGGCCATTGTTCTTTAGTTCACTCCCGACAATCCCCGGAACCGTGCGCGTACGGGCCCGCCCTCCACCGTAGGCGACAAATCCGACGCTTGGCGTTTCCGGTGACCACGTCTTCTCCTACCGGCAAAGCCCAAATCTCGCACAAGAGCGTGACAACACAAAACGCGAGAAAGCTTCTACTCACCCGGCAGTCGATTACCTGGCGCTGCGACAAGGCTTCGTCAAAGCCGACCGGCGGGGCCCTGGACTCCAGCGAGATCGCCACCTGCGGCGACCCACTGCGACCGGCTCAGCTTTCGCCTGCCGCTGCGCTTCGCCCGGAACGCCACAAACACCCGGACTTCGGAGTGCCTCCGATCGGCGTCACGTCAGGAACTCGAACCGGGGCTCGGACGGGGCGAGGATCGCGGATTCCGGTGTCACGGGCCAGACGGCGGACAGCTCGTCCGAGAGCGTGGAGATGAGGGAATCGACGTCCTTCCAGGCCGTGTCGTGCAGCGCCTCAGCGACGATCAGGACGTCGGTCGTCGTGTCGCGGACGGCCGAGTGGCCGCTCTGGCGGTTGGTCCAGCGGCGGGCGTGCGCCCTTCCCGCCGCGTCGGCGAAGATCACCTCGCCGGGCGGCGGGTGCTCCGTCTCGCCGGAGAAGGTCAGGTACGTCTCGTCGCCCGCCGCATACCTGACCTCCACGTACTGCGAGATCTTGGAGACGTCGAACACCGCCACCGGGATCGCGTACGCGATGGAGACCGCGTTGCAGAGGTCGATCAGCGGGTGCAGGCGCGGCAGCGCGCCTTCCTTGCGGAAGCGGCGCAGCAGGGATTCCGAGGCGCAGCGGTACTGGGTCGGCTTGAGGCCCATCTTCGAGAACGCCCGCCGCCACGCCTGGATCTCCGGCAGCTCGCCCTCCGAGGAGGCCGCGAGCCGCTTCGCGGCGAGCTCGCCGAACCGGGTGACCCGGTCGTCGACGGAGACACCTGCCGAGACGCCGGTCGCCACGAGCACGCCGGGGACGAGCTCCGGGAAGTCCCGCCAGATGTCACTCGAATGCTGGAAACGCACGGTCCACCTCGCCATCCCCGATGTAAAGCCCCCGGCCCTGCGCCGATCACGATACTCGCCTCGTCACGTCAGGGCGGCCGTACGGGCGCGCCAGGCGCCCGCCGCGTAGCAGAGGCAGGTCAGGGCCGTCAGGACGGCCGCCGCCAGCAGGGGCCGGCCGATGACGCCCATGACCGCCACGCCGAGGGTCGCGCCGGCCTGGCGGAACGCGTTCAGGACGCCGCCCGCCGTGCCCGCCGTCCCCGGCGGCGCGCTGTTGAGCATGCCCGCCATCAGCGCGGGCAGCACGAACGACAGCCCGAACCCCGTCACCACCAGCCACAACGCCAGCGTGTCCGTGAGGGCTACGCCGGCCAGGCCGGTCGCGAGCAGGGCCAGGCCGCACAGGATCGGCGGGCGCGGGCCGTAGCGGGCCACCAGGCGGCCGGTGAGCAGCGGGTTCACGGTCATGGGGAGAGTGAGCGGCAGGAAGGCCAGCCCGGCGGCCAGCGGGGGCAGGTGGCGGGTGTCCTGCAGCAGCAGGGTGAGGACGAACAGGGCGCCGGAGAAGGCGAAGTTGGCGACCGTGCCCGCGAGCAGTTCGGGCCAGGTGGCGGCGAGCAGGCCGCCGGGCAGCGCGGGGGCGTGGCTGCGGCGCTCCACCGGCACCAGCGCCGCCAGTACGGCCAGGGCCGCGACGCCCGCCAGGACCGAGGGACCGATCAGTGCCTGCGCCACCAGGCCCAGGAACGCGCAGGCCAGCGCCTGGACCCGCCAGTCGATCTCCCGGTGGCCGCGCGGCGAGCTGACGCGGCGCATGACCAGCAGGCTGATCAGGGCGAGGGGCGGGTTGAGCAGGAAGACGGCGCGCCAGCCGTACAGGTCCACCAGGAGCCCGCCGAGCAGCGGGCCGGCGGCGAGCGCGGTGCCGGTGATGGCCGCCCACAGGCCGGTGGCGCGGGCGCGGGCGGCCGGGTCGGGGAAGAGCTGCGGGAGCAGGCCGAGCGAACCGCCCGTGCAGAGCGCGCCCGCCAGGCCCAGCAGGGCCCGCAGCCCGACCAGCACGCCCAGGTGCGGCGCCGCGGCGCTCAGCAGCGAGATCGCGCCGAACGCCACCACGCCGGCCTTGAAGATCCGGGCCGCGCCGTACCGGTCGGCCACCGCTCCCCCGATGAGCAGCGAGGCGGCGAAGGCCACCGTGTACGCGTTCACCGCCCACTGCTGCCCGGCCAGCGAACCGCCGAGCGAGGCCCGCAGGTCGGGCAGCGCGATCGTCAGCACGGTCGTGTCGAGGATCACGAGAAAGTAGGCGAGGGAGAATCCGAACATCATGCGCCTCAGCCTGCTGAAACCCCCAATCCCTCCTCAACAGGCGCGGCCTCAGGGGGCGTTCGGGAAAACCGTATGCTGGCGGCTATGGATTTGCGGCAGTTGCGGGGGTTCGTCGCGGTGGCGGGGGCGGGCACCGTCACCGGGGCGGCGAACAGCCTCGGCCTCGCCCCCGCGTCGGTGTCGGAGCAGGTGCGCCGGCTGGAGCAGAGCCTCGGGGTCGCGCTCTTCGAGCGCACGCCCCAGGGTATGCGGCTGACCGAGCAGGGCGCCACGCTGCTGGTGCGGGCGCAGGGGCTGCTCGACCACGCCGACGAGGTGCGCCGCGCCGTCACCGGCCGGCGGCGCAGGGTGCGGATCGGCGCGCTGGAGATGCTCGCCGCGGCCAGGATGCCCGCCGTGATCCGCCGCCTGTCGGAACGCCGCCCCGACCTGGACGTGGACGTGCACTCGCACACCAGGCAGTCGCTGCTGGCCGGGGTGGCGGGCGGCGAGCTGGACGCGGCGCTCCTGCTGGACACGGGCCTGCGGATCGGCGGGCTCGGATTCGCCGTGCCGCACGTCCCGGACTCCGGGCCGGCGGCACCCGACCTCGACTTCCTGGACGTGGGCGAGGTCGGGCTGGCGCTGGTCGCGGCGCCGGACGGGGATCGGGAGCCGCTGCTGGTCAGCCCGCCGGGCTGCTCGATCCGGCTGGCCGCCGACCGGGCGTTCGGCGCGGAGGTGCCGCGCAGGGAGCTGACCAGCATCGCCACCGCCCGCGAATGGGCCAGGCAGGGGCTCGGCAGCGCGCTGCTGCCGGACTTCGCGCTGGAGCCCGACCTGGCCTCCGGCGCGCTGGTGCGGCTCGGCTTCGAGGCGCCCGCACTGGCGCTGCGGCTGGTCTGGCTACGCGGCCGCGAGCCCGCTCTGCGCGACGTCCTCTACGCCATGAGCGCCCCTACGGACGCTTGATGCGGTAGGTCACGTGAGGGAACAGGGAGTGGTCCGGCGCCAGCCGCGGGTGGCCGAAGTCGGTCATGTGGGTCATCCCCAGGCGCTTCATCACGGCCTGGGAGCGGGTGTTGGTCTTGGCCGTCATGGAGATGATCTCCTCCAGCCCGGCCTCCTCGAACGCGTACCCGAGAGCCTGCCTGGCCGCCTCGGTGGCATACCCGTGGCCCCAGGCGGGGCGTGCCAGCCGCCACCCGATCTCCCACGCGGGCAGGAACGGCGCGTCGAACGTCTGCCAGATCAGGCCGGCGAAGCCGATGAACTCGCCGCTCTCGCGCACCTCCAGCGCCCACAGCCCGTGACCGGCCTTGTCGAACTCCTCCTCGATCCTGTCGACGAAGTGGTCGCTCTCCGGGCGGGTGAGCGGGGCGGGGAAGTGCTCCATCACCTGGGGGTCGGCGTTCATGGCGGCGAATGGTTCCCGGTCTTCGTCGCGCCATCTGCGCATGATCAAACGCTGGGTCTCCATCCCGCCCACGATAGGCCGTCCACGCCTCTCCTCAGGGGGACGGAGCGGCGGGGGCCTAAAGCACGCGGCTGAGGAACGCCTTGGTGCGGGGGCTGGTGGGGTTGTCGAGGACCTCCTTCGGCGTGCCCGACTCGACCACGACCCCGCCGTCCATGAACACCACCCGATCGGCCACCTCCCGCGCGAACCCGATCTCGTGGGTCACCACGATCATGGTCAGCCCGTCCTCGGCGAGGCTCTTCATGGTGGCCAGCACCTCACCCACCAGCTCCGGGTCGAGCGCGCTCGTCGGCTCGTCGAACAGCATCAGCTTGGGCCGCATCGCCAGCGCCCTGGCGATCGCCACCCGCTGCTGCTGCCCGCCGGAGAGCTGCCTGGGGTAGCTGCCCGCCCTGTCCTCCAGGCCCACGCGGCGCAGCAGGCCGAGGGCCCGTTCCCTGGCCTGCTCGCGGGGCTCGCGGCGGACGCCGACCGGCGCCTCCATGACGTTCTGCAACACCGTGAAGTGCGGGAACAGGTTGAACTGCTGGAAGACCATGCCGATCTCCCGCCGCTGGCGGGTGATCTCGCGCTTGCGCAGATGCCGCACCCTGCCGCCGGACGCCTGGAACCCGATCAGCTCCCCGTCCACGAAGATGGAGCCGCCGTCGATGGTCTCCAGGTGGTTCACGCAGCGCAGGAACGTCGACTTGCCCGACCCGGAGGGCCCGAGGATCACCACGACCTCCCCCGCCTGGACGTCCAGGTCGATGCCCTTGAGGACCTCGAGGTGGCCGAAGTGCTTGCGCACGGCGTGGGCGTGGACCATGGGGACGGTCATGACGTCACCTCCGAGGGACGGCGCCGGCGGAAGGTCAGGAAGGCCCAGAAGCTCTGCGGCGCGTGCCTGGTGGCCCCGCGGGCGTAGTGCCGCTCGATGAACGACTGGCCGACGTACAGGATCGAGGTGATGACCAGATACCAGACGCAGGCGACGATCAGCAGCGGGATGGTCTGGAAAGTGCGGTTGTAGATGGACTGCACCGTGTACAGCAGGTCGGCCAGCGCGATGACGCTCACCAGCGACGTGGCCTTCAGCATGCTGATCACCTGGCTGCCGGTGGGCGGGATGATGAACCGCATGGCCTGCGGCAGCACGATCCTGCGGAAGGTGCGCGCGTTGCTCATGCCGAGCGCCGAGGCGGCCTCGGTCTGCCCGGGGTCCACCGACATGAGGCCGCCGCGGATGATCTCCGCCATGTACGCGCCCTCGTTCAGCCCGAGCCCGAGGATGGCCGCCAGCAGCGGGGTGATGACCAGGTTCGTGTCGGCGCTGACGAACTCGGGGCCGAACGGGACGCCGAAGGAGATCTTGGGCAGCAGGTACGACAGGTTGTACCAGAGCACGAGCTGCACCAGCACCGGCGTGCCGCGGAAGAACCACACGTAGAGCCCGCAGGCCGCCCGCGCGACGGGGTTCTCGGAGAGCCGGCCGATGGCCAGCAGCACCCCGAGCACCACGCCCACGAACATCGCGATCACGGTGAGCAGCAGCGTGGTGAAGACGCCCTGGCCGATGATCTGCGCGTTGACGTACTTGAAGACCACGTCCCACTGGAAGTTGGGGTTGGTGACCAGCAGGCTCACGAGCTGGGCGGCCAGCACCAGCAGGATGATCGAGGCCACCCAGCGCAGCGGATGGCGCGTGCGGGACGCGCCCGCGACGTCGACGTCCGGCAGTCCGCTCATGATCCCGCCAGGTTGACGCCGGCCTTGTCCAGCTTGTTGTCGGACGTGCCCCACTTGTCCATGATCTTGGCGTAGGCACCGTTGTCGATCAGCTTCTGGATGCCGTCCTTGACCACGTCACGCAGCGGCGAGTCCTTGCCCACGACGGCCCCCTGGTAGAGGTCGTCGAAGCCGTTGCTCTGCCCCTTGCCCGCCAGCTCCAGCTTGCCGCCGGACTGCGACACGAAGTACGTGAGCGGCGCCTGCGAGGAGAAGAACGCGTCGGCCCGGCCCGAGCTGACCGCCAGCACCGAGGTGGGCTGGTCCTTGTACGACTGCACGGTGATCTTCGGCTTGCCGTCCTTGGCGCAGGTCTCGGACTGGTTCTTGATCACGGCCTCGGCGGAGCCGCCCGCCATGACCGAGATCTTCAGCCCGCACGTGTCGGCCACCGAGTTGATCTTGTTGGGGTTCCCCTTCGGCACGGCGAAGACCACGAACTCCTTGACCCAGTCCACGAAGTCGTTGGCCTTCTGCCGGTCGGGGAAGTCGCCCACCGGGCCGATGGCCAGGTCGTAGCGGCCCGACGCGATGCCGGTGAGCTGGCTGGGCAGGCCGTCCACGGTGACGTGCTCGATCTTGACGCCGAGCACCTGGCCGAGGGCCTCCGACAGGTCGGCCGCGGCGCCGGTCATGGACCTGCCGTCCGCCCCGGCGATCTCGTACGGCGGGAACGAGCCGTTGTTCACCGAGACCAGCTTGCCGGCGGTCTTCACCTTGTCGGGCAGCCGGTCGTACAGGGCCTGGTCCTTGCCCTGGGCGGCCACGGTACCGGAGGCGGCGGGCTGGGAGCTCAGCGCGCCCTGGGCCTCTTCGGGGTTGGCGCCGCAGCCGGCCAGCAGGAGGGCGGCGCCGAGCAGGGCAGCCGTCGCGTACTTAGACATCTCGCTCCAATCGGGGGTCGACGGTGAAGCGCCGGTTCTCGAGGACGGGGAGGCTGAGGCGGGCTCGCTCGAGCTCTTCCATGGAGGCGTCGGCCCAGAGCAGGCCCGGCGCGTCGCCGAGGCGGGCCCGGGTGATGCCGAGCGGGTCGACGATCATGCTGGCGCCGATGTTGCGGCGGCCGCACTCGCCGGAGGCGGCCAGGTACACGGTGTTCTCCAGGGCGCGGGCGGTCACCATGACCTCCCAGTGCCATTCCTTGGCCGGCCCGCGCACCCATGCGGTGGGCAGCGCGATCACCTGCGCGCCCTGGTCGGCCAGGAGCCTGGCCAGCTCGGGGAAGCGCACGTCGTAGCAGGTCATCATGCCGACCTTCCAGCCGGCCACGTCGATCACCACGGGCGCGTTCGTGCCGGGCACGACGTTGTCGGACTCGCGCCGGCCGAAGGCGTCGTACAGGTGCAGCTTGGTGTACGTCCCGACGATCTCGCCGTCCCTGGCGGCCACCAGGACGTTGAACACGCGGCCGTCGCCCGACGGGGTGTGCACGCCGGCGATCACGGTGGTGGACGAGCCGCGCGTGCGCTCGACCAGCCCGCTGACGAACAGCCCGTCCAGCGGCTGGGCGGCCTGGCGGATGCGCGTGGGCTCGTCGACGAACAGGGCCATCGCGCCCTCGGGCAGGACCAGCAGGTCCGCACCGCCCTCGGTGGCCCGGTCGACCAGGTCCTGGCAGGTCTTGAGGTTGACCGTCCAGTCCTCCGCGGACTCGAACTGTCCAACGGCGATTCTCATCTGTCGAAGACCTCCTCGGGTCGGATGCGGCGGTTCGAGATGCCCTGGGCGTGCAGTTCCTCGCAGAAGGCGGAGACCATGGCGGCGTTGGGCTCGACGCCGTACGGCATCCAGTCGGGGCCGAAGGTCCGCGCCGTCTCCGTCAGGTCGGCGAGCAGCCAGGGCGTGGTGTCGGCGAGCAGCCGCCGCCGGGCCAGCCAGTGCCGCTTGGAGCGTTCGAGCAGGTCCTGTACGGCCCGCGGCAGCCCCGGATCGCGCTCGACGGCCTCGCGCTTCAGCGTCACCAGGTGGATGCCGGGCACGAAGCCGGTCTCCCGGTAGTAGACCAGCTCGGCGGCGCGGTGGTCGGGGAGCAGGTGGCGGAAGCGGCTGTCCGCGGTGAAGAGCTCGTCGGGCATGAACGGGGTCATGATCGCGTCGTAGTGCCCCTCGGCGAGCCCTTCGGCGAGCCCGTCACCGGTCAGCGAGACGTTGTCCGGGAACGGGACGGGGCCGACGCGGTCCTTGCCGGTCTCCCCGGCGACCAGCGGGCCGACCGTCCACTCGATGCCTCTGACGTCCACGCCGGCGGCCCTGAGCAGGGCGCGCGTCCAGGTGTTGCCGGAGTCCGGCCAGCCGGTCAGGCCGATGCGGGCGCCCTTGAGCTCCTCGAGCGTGGTCAGCTCGCTGTCGCGGCGGACCAGGACGCACCGGTGCCGGAAGCCGCGCATCACGAAGACCGGCAGGCCCACCAGGCGGTCGTCGCCCGCGGCGCGGCCGAGCACGTACCTGCTGAAGGACGTCTCACCGCCGTCCAGGCCCGGCTCGCTCAGGACGTCCGGGGTGACGGCGCGGGACTCCAGGTCCAGCTCGAACCCCTCGGGCCGCACCTCCCCCGTCGCCACCGGTACGAGATGGTCCCAGTCCCGCAGACCCAACCGAATACGCACAAACACCCCAAAGTTCCCTTGCTTTGAATTGCTGGAAACCATATGTTCAGGGCGTTTCCCCGCACAAGACGATCTTTGTTGCTGAACAAAGATTTACAGGAGGTCATGTGGAATCCGCCTGGCTGGCGCAGCACATCGGCGAGCCGACCGCACGCGGGATCGCCGCCGCCCTGACCGATCTGATCAGACAGGGCACGGTCACCGCGCAGACGCGCCTGCCGACCGTGCGCAGCCTGGCCAGGGAGCTGGGCGTGAGCTCGGGGACCGTCGCGGAGGCCTGGTCGGAGCTGCGGCGGCACGGGATGATCCACACCGATCGCCGCCGCGGCACGGTGGTGCTCGGGCCGCCCGACGTGCCCCGTCCCATCCGTTACGAGCGCATCGGTCACTGGGGCGACCGGCTGGCGATCGACCTGGCCATCGCCTCCCCCGACCCGGCGCTGCTGCCGCCGCTGGAGGCCGCGCTGATCGCCGCGGCCGGCGCCGAGGGGCTCAACGACTACGCCCGCGAGACGATCACGCCGCGGTTGCGTGCCGCCGTGGAGCCGGACTGGCCCTTCCCCGCGCAGGGCTGGCTCGCGGTCGGCGGCGGGTACGAGGGGGTGCAGCTGCTCTGCCAGACGACCGCGCTGCCCGGCGACCGGATCGCGATCGAGGAGCCGACCGCCGCCCGGCTCCTCGACATCCTGGAGACGATCGGCGTGCAGATCGTGCCGGTGGCCTGCGACGAGCAGGGGCCCGTCCCCGAGTCGCTGGCCAAGGCGCTGCGGGCCAGGCCGGTGGCGTTCGTGTACCAGCCGCGCGGTCAGTCACCCTGCGGCCACGCCGTGACCGCCGAGCGCTCGGCCGAGCTGGCCGCCCTGCTGGAGCCGACCTCGACGCTCATCGTGGAGGACGACGGGATCGGCGAGCTGTCGGTCTCGCCGATGGTGAGCATGGGGACGCGCTTCCCCGACCGTACGGTGCTGGTGCGCTCGTACTCCAAGTCGCACGGCCCCGACCTGCGCATCGCGATCATCGGCGGGGCGGCGGACGCGGTCGAGCGGGTACGGGTGCTGCGGAGCTTCGGCATCGGCTGGACCAGCAGGATCCTGCAGGACACGCTGGCCCACCTGCTCGGGGACGGCGAGGTGCGCGAGCGCGTGGCACACGCGCGCACGGTCTACGCCGGGCGGCGGGCGCGGCTGAAGTCGGAGCTGGCCGAGCGCGGCGTGCGCACCGGCGGCGGCGACGGGCTGGTGCTGTGGGTGCCGGTGCGCGAGGAGTCGGCGGCGCTGGTCACGCTGGCCGCGCACGGCATCTCCGTGGCGGCCGGCAGCCGGTACGTGATCCGCCCCACGAGCACGCACCACCTGCGGCTGGCCACGGCCCGGCTCACCGACGACCCCGGCGAGCTGGCGGCCCTGGCCGACGTGATCACCCTGGCGGCCAGGGGCGGGCTCAGCGCCGGCTCTTGACCCCGGTGAGGCGGCGCAGCACGTCCCACCAGAACGACGCCCCGAACAGCAGCGCCACGTACGTCAGCAAGAAGCCGGGCCAGTGGCTGGGCGTGGTGATCCGCTGCCACCACAGGCCGCCGTTCCAGTGCACGGACGGGTCGCCCTCCGCCGGGATCGACACGCTGACCAGCGCATGGTCGAGCATCTTGACCAGCGCCGGCTGGCTCAGCGTCTCGGTGACGCACGGCACCGGGTCGCCGCCCGTGCAGCGCGCCTTGAGCTCGTTGTACGCGTCCGGCCCCGACCCCGCCACGGCCGTCACCGAGGCGCGGAAGGCGTTGTCGCGCAGCAGCGTCTTGGCGTACTCCAGCCCGTCCATCGTGAACACCAGGGTCACGACCATGCCGAGCGCGGCCACGACCCACTTGACGTAGCGCTTGTAGAGCATGGACAGCCGCTGCATCTCCCCGTCGAACCAGCTCTCCACCCCCTGCCTGAACCGGTCGAGGTCGCGCTGCGCGGTCTCCCACACGCCCTTGAGGTGGCCGTAGAGCGGGCTGCGCATGGCCTTGAGCTTCTCCAGGAAGCCCTCGACGCCGTCCGGCTCCCCCGCGGCCAGCTCCATCAGGGCCACCGCGAAGCGCGCGGGAGGAATGTTGGAGATGCTGGTACGGCCCTTCTTCGGGTGGTCGATCCCCTGGACCCGCTGGTAGAGCAGGTTGACCATGGCGTCCTCGGCCTTGGTCTCCTGCGCCGGCAGCTCCCCCGGCTCGGGGGGCGAGGGCTGGTCGCTGTGCTTGGGGCGGGGGTCGCGTACGAAGGGCAGCGCCGCGAAGACGTCCCGCACCTTGGCGGGCAGCCACGACCTGCCCTGCGCGTCGGAACCGTCCATGGTGTCCCTGAGGTAGGCCCACAGGAACTTGCTGCGGATGGCGAGCACCCGCACGAACGCCTCGTTGAGCCCGCTCACCAGCAGCGACAGCAGCAGGAACGACACCACCACGCCCAGGGCCAAATCCACGTAAACGGATAACACCGGGCTTTGATACACCCCCGCGCAGCGCTGATCAAGCCCCGTAGAAGACTCGGTCCACCACTTGCCGTGCGCGGCGCGTCACGCGGCGGTAGTCGTCGAGGAAGTCCTCCGAGCCGTCGGGCGGGTAGCCGAGCGTCTGGGCGATCAGCTTGCGCTCGCCCGAGTCGCGCGGGACGCTGTCGCCCGGCCGGCCCTTGACCAGCATGATCGCGTCGCGGATGCGGGAGGCGAAGCGCCACGCCTCGACCAGCACGGCCTCATCGGCCGGGGCGAGCAGGCCCTCGGCCACGGCCGCGCGCAGGGCTTCGAGCGTGCGGGGGGTGCGCAGGGATCCCAGCGTGCCCGCGTACCGCAGCTGCAGGAGCTGGGCCACCCACTCCACGTCGGACAGCCCGCCGGGGCCCAGCTTGGTGTGCAGGCCCGGGTCGGCGCCGCGCGGCAGGCGCTCGGCCTCCATGCGGGCCTTGAGCCGCCGGATCTCCCTGACCGCGTCGTCGTGCAGGCCGCCCTTCGGGTAGCGCAGCTCGTCGACCATCGCGGTGAACTCCTGCCCCAGCTCCGCGTCACCCGCCGAGAACCGGGCCCGCAGCAGCGCCTGCGACTCCCACGGCGACGACCAGCGCGCGTAATAGGCGCGGTAGGAGGCCATCGTCCGCACCAGCGGGCCCTGCCGCCCCTCGGGACGCAGGTCGGGATCGATGATCAGGGGCGGGTCGGGGGCGGGCAGCGAGAGCAGCCGGCGCACCTCGTTGGCCACGGCGAAGGCGGCGTCGGTGGCCTCGCGCTCGGCCACGCCCGGCGGCGGGGAGTGCACGAACATGACATCGGCGTCGCTGGCGTAGGAGCTCTCCATGCCGCCGAGCCGGCCCATGGCGATGACGGCGAACCTCGTGACGCGGGGGACCTTGGCGAGGGCGACGTCGAGGGTGGCCTGGAGGGTCACGTCGGTCAGGGACGACAGGGCGCTCCCGACCGTCTCGATGTCGATGAGCCCGAAGATGTCGGCCACGGCCGTCCGGAACAGCTCTTTCCTCCGCAGCGCCCGCACGGCGGCGACGGCCGGCTCGGAGGCGCCCTGGTGTCTGGAGACCGCCGCCGAGGCCTCGTTGGCCAGCGACTCCCGGGAGCGCACGGCGAGCTCGTCGTCCGAGCCCAGCATCGCGACCGCCTCGGGCGCGTTCATGATCAGACCGGTCGCGTAGCGGCTGGTGCCGAGCACGCGCGACATCCTGGAGGCCACCGCGGTCTCGTCACGCAGCAGCCGCAGGTACCACGGTGTGCTGCCCAGCTTGTCGCTGACCTGCCGGAACCCGAGCAGCGCCGCGTCGGGGTCGGGCGTGTCGGCGAACCACCCCAGCATGACGGGCAGCAGCGTGCGCTGGATGGCCGCCCGCCTGGACACGCCCGCGGTGAGGGCGGCGATGTGGTGCAGCGCGCCGGTGGGATCGACGTAGCCGAGCGCTTCGAGCCTGGCCTTGGCCGCCGCGGTCGACAGCCGCGCCTCCGACTCCTGCAGCCGCGACACGGCCTGGAGCAGCGGCCGGTAGAACAGCTTCTCGTGCAGCCGCCGCGCCTCCATGGCGTGCCGCCGCCACCGCGCCGTGAACTCCCCCACCGGGTCGGTCGCCATGCCGAGCGCGCGGCCCAGCCGGCGCAGGTCGGACTCGTCCGAGGGCACGATGTGGGTGCGCCGCAGCCGGTGGAGCTGCAGGAGGTGCTCGATCTGGCGCAGGTACGAGTACGCCTCCGCCAGCCCGCGCGAGTCGTCACGGCCGACGTAGCCGCCCCGGGACAGCGCCGCCAGCGCGGGCAGCGTGGCCCTGCGGCGCAGCAGCGGGTCGAGCCTGCCGTGGACGAGCTGGAGCAGCTGCACCGCGAACTCGATGTCGCGCAGCCCGCCCGGCCCCAGCTTGAGCTGGCGGTCCCCCTCGGCGCGCACGTGCGCCTCGACCCGGCGGCGCATGGCCTGCACGTCCTCGACGAAGTGCTCGCGCGTGGCCGCTGCCCACACGAGGTCGTTGACCGCCTCGACGTAGGCCGAGCCGAGCTCCATGTCGCCCGCGACCGGCCGGGCCTTGAGCAGCGCCTGGAACTCCCACGTCTTGGCCCAGCGCCGGTAGTAGGCCAGGTGGCTGCCGAGCGTGCGCACCAGCGGGCCCGACCGGCCCTCCGGGCGCAGGCCCGCGTCCACCTCCCAGAGCGAGCCCTCGGACGTGGTGACGGAGCAGGCCCGCATCATGGCCTGGGCCAGCCGGGTCGCGGTGCGCAGCGCCTTGGTCTCGTCGGCGCCCTCGCGCGGCTCGGCCACGAAGATCACGTCGACGTCGCTGATGTAGTTGAGCTCCCTGGCGCCGCATTTGCCCATGCCGATGACCGCCAGGCGTACCTCGCCGTCGTCGACCTCGGCCCGGGCGATGGCCAGCCCGGCCTCCAGCGCGGCGCCCGCGAGGTCGGACAGCTCCGCCATGACCTCGGCCAGCGTGGCCTCACCCGTGAGGTCGCGGGCGGCCAGGTGCAGCAGCCGGCCCCGGTAGGCCACGCGCAGCGCCTCCAGCGGGCGCTCCGCGGTGGCGGCCTCCCCCGGCTGCGCGCCGACCGCCTTCAGCAGCTCGGCCCGCGCGTCGCCCGGCAACGGCGCGGCCAGGAGCGCGACCTGGCCGGGATGGCGCACCAGATGGTCGCCGAGCGCGGCGCTGACGCCCAGCACGGCCAGCAGCCTCGTGCGCAGCTCCTCGTCGCGGCGCAGGACGTCGAGCACGGCGGGCTCGCGCTCGGCCAGGCGGGTCAGCGAGACCAGCGCCTGGTCGGGGTCGGCCACGTCCACCAGGAACTCCAAGAGCTCCTCCACTTCGGCTCCGGCCTGCCGGACGAGCTGCGCGGCCCTGGCGCCGTCGGCGAAGCCGAGCCTGGCGAGCCGCGCGGCGGTGGATTCGATCCTGGGCACCCCTCCATCTTGACAGGACTTTCGCGACAGCATAGAAACGCAACGTTGCGTTGCATTCTGGGGAGGCGATCGGCGATGGTTCCCTCTGCCGTCACGTGGGGCCTGCTGGCCGCGTGGGCGGTGCACGACGTGGAGGAGCTGGCGACCATGGCGGGCTGGACGCGTTCGGCCCGGCCCCGGCTGGAGGAGCGGCTGCCGTGGGTGCCGTGGGAGCGGCTCGAGGTCTCGCAGCGGCACGTGAACGTGGCCGTCGGCCTCATGGGCGGGGTGATGGCGGGGGCTTCGGCGCTGGGGGCGCGTACGGGCGGGCGGAGCCCGGTGTTCCAGGCGGCGCTGCTGGGGTTCGGGGCGCACGGGGTGATGCACCTGGCGCAGGCCGCGGTGACGCGGGGGTACACGCCCGGGGCGGTGACCGCGCCCGTGGTGGTCATCCCGTTCTCGGTGTGGGCCTGGCGGCGGCTGCGGGCCGAAGGGGTGCCGGTACGGGCGGGGGCGTCGGGCTGGGCGGGCCTGGCCGCGCTCCCGGTCGTGCTGGCCGGCGTCCACGCCGCGGCCCACGCCCTGACCCGGCCCCGCGTCCTCGCGGCGTTCAGGAGGATCAGGCGCGGCCGCCGGTCCTGACCACCTCCGTGAACGCCTCCGCGACCGGCCGCCAGGTGGCCACGAGCGCGCTCTCAGCGGCCTTGACCTCGGCGTTGAGCTCCTCGGCCGCGTCCAGCCCCGATCCGTCGGTCCAGGACGTGAAGATCTCCGGCGTGGCCTCGGGGTGGAACTGGATCGCCCACGCGGCCTCGCCGAGCCGGTAGGCCTGGTTCGGATACTGCGCCCCGGTCATCAGCGGCACCGCGCCGTCGGGCAGCCGCGTTATCGCGTCCTGGTGGTACTGGACGGCCACGGCCGTCCCGACCCCCGCCAGCAGCCGGTCGTCGGCGGCCGCGGGCAGCGCGACGACCTCGCGGGCGCCCACTTCGAGCCCGTTCGTCCCCCGCTCGACGGCGCCGCCGCAGGCCATGGTCAGCAACTGCGCCCCCAGGCAGATGGCCAGCGTGGGCGTGCCCTCCGCCACGGCCCGGCGCAGCAGGTCGCGGGTGGCGGGCTGCCAGGGGCTGCGCTCGTCCTCCCAGGCGGCCGCCGCACCGCCGAGCACGATCAGCCCGTCCGCCGGGCGCGCGGGGATCTCCTCGCCGAGGTACGGCCGGACGACGTCACAGGGGAGCCCCAGCCAGTCACCGAGGTATCCGAGCCCGGCCTCGTCCTCGTGCTGAACAACGGTAATACGCATATCAGGGGATTATCCGGAATATCACTACACTCCCCCACACCGCCCCCTGCACGTCGATCACCCCTGATGCCTAAGCTCCGACCATGAGCTTCGAGTTGGACGATGTCGGCGGTCTGCGGATCGCCAGGTTCGGCACGGGACCGCGCACGATCATCGCGGTCCACGGGATCACGGCCTCCCTGATGGCCTGGGGCGCGGTGGCGCGGCGGCTGCCCGAGGAGTGGTCGATGGTCGCCATGGACCTGCGCGGCCGGGGTCACAGCGCCGCGCTGCCCGGGCCGTACGGGCTGCCGAGGCACGCCGAGGACGTGCTGCGCGTCGCCGACCACGTGGGGGCGGGGCCGGACGCGGTGCTGACAGGGCACTCGATGGGCGCGTACGTGGCCGCCCTGGCCGCCGCGGAGCGGGACTTCGCGCGGGTCGTGTTGGTGGACGGCGGCCTGCCCTTCCCCCCGCTGCCCGAGGGGGTGGACGCCGACGAGGCGATGGAGGCCACGCTCGGGCCGGCTCTCGCGCGGCTGCGCCAGACGTTCCCCACCGCGGACGCCTACGTCGACTTCTTCAAGGCGCATCCGGCCTTCGTCGGCCACTGGAACGCCGACGTGGAGGCTTATGTCCGCTATGACCTGACGGGCCCGGACGGGGCGCTCAGGTCGCGGGTGGCCCCGGAGGCGGTGCTGCAGGACGGGCGCTGGCTGCGCCTGGAGTCGGAGGCCATCGCCGCCGCCCTGACCGCCATCACGTCACCGCTCTCCCTGCTCAGGGCGCCGCGCGGCCTGCTCAACCAGGACGTCGGCATGCTGCCCGACGACCTGGCCCGCCCCTGGTCCGCCCGCCTCCCGGGGCTGCGGGACGAGGTGATCCCGGACTGCAACCACTACACGATCCTGTTCGACGACCACTGCGTCTCGTCCATCGTCGCCCACCTGACCGCGCCGTCCTGAGAACGCCCCGTCCTGACACCCGGGCCGTCCTGACACCGCGCCGCGCTGACACCGGGCGTGCTGACGCCCGGGCCGTCCTGAGAACGCACCGGGCGGTGCCGGCCACCGCGGCCCGAGCGACGCCACGTCCCGCTCGGGGCGCGAAGGGGGCGGGCGGGAATCGGCGTGGGACGCGGGCCGTGGACGCGGAAACGGCCCCCGAGCCGTGCTCAGGGGCCGTTCTCCGAGATCGCCGGGACCGCTGGTCAGCGTGGAGCGATCCAGGTGGCGCGAGCGGCGGCGACCAGCGTGCCGTCCGCCTCGTAGATGGCGCTCTGGCCGTACATCTTGCGGCCGTCACGGCCGGTCGGGCGGGCCACGACGGAGTAACGGCCGCCGGGGTGGACCGGGCGGTGGATCTGCACGGCCAGGCGGCCGAGCAGCGCGCTCTCGCCGGGGCCGAAGTGGGCCCAGCCGGTGATGCAGTCGAGCACGGCGCCCACGATCGAGGCGGGCACGCCGTCCTCGCCCGTCACCGTGAACGGCACCCGCCAGCCGGCCGCCACCAGGTCCGTGCCCTCCACCGGGCCGGGGAAGATGCGCAGGCCGTCACCCGGCTCGCGCAGGCCGCAGGCGAAGCACTCGGCGAACGGGTGCGCCTTGAGGCCCACGAACCCCGCCTCGGCACGGGCGGCGTCGTTGAACGGCACGAACCCCGGGCCCTCCAGGTCCTCGGCCACGGGGATGGCCTCGACCAGCAGCTTGTCGCCGTCATAGAGGGAGACGGAGTTGGCGACGTGCTCCAGGCGCAACTCGGTTTGCAAGGGGGTCGGCGCATGCAACGTGACCTCGACCGCCGATCGGCCTCCGTTCAGCGCCTCCGCCATGGTGCCCGCGATCCAGCCGCCGTTGGCGACCCCCGCCGGGCCCCGGAAGCGCTCCGGAACCGTCAGCACTGTCTGCAGGGCAGACGTCGTCATGCCACACCCTCCAATATCGCCACATACGGCGACAAGTCCAGAAATGTCAATAGAAGCAGGCCGATTTTACTGGACGCCCGGTTTCGCCAGATCTCGGGGGTCCTGAGGCTGATCGGCACCATCACATAACGCCTCGAAGGGGCCCGAAACTTCCCACCCGCCGAGACGCTATGCGCCGCACATCGCCGGCACGTGACTCGGGGGTCAGAAGCAACGAAAATCGGCCCCACTCCGGGCTTCCCCTGAAGTGAGGCCGATCAAGACGTTCCCTTTACCTTATCCCGGGTTTCCCTTGCCCCGTGACCAAAACCGCCGATCCGGGGCGCGCGCCCGGGGCCAACCTCGGAGAAGCTGTAAGCAACACGAGAGAAGCGGGGTGGGTTGGTGCAGGAGGCGAGGTTGCGGTTTCCGCCGGGGTCGCTGGTCATCTTGACGGGGCTGCCGGGCGCGGGGAAGACCACGCTGCTGCGGCGCCTGTACGGGCTGGACGGCGCGGAGAGTCTGCCCGTCACCGTCGGCGCGGTCGTGGTGGTCGACTCCTACCAGTCCAAGCGGCACTGGCACGAGCGGCTCGGCTGGGCCCCCGGCCCGTTACGCCGTGCCGTGGTCTTCGTCACCCACCTGAGCCGCATCCGCCGCGCCCTGGCCCTGGGCCACTCGGTCGTCGCCCACAACCGGGGCTGCGCGCCGTACGTGCTGCGGGGTTTCGCCTGGCTGGCCCGCAGCCACCGCGCGAGCTTCCACCTGCTCCTGCTCGACGCACCGCCGGAGGCGGCGCTGGCGGGGCAGGTGGCCAGGGGCCGGGTGGTCGCGCCCAGGACCTTCGCGCGCCATCAGCGCAGGTGGGAGAGCCTGTCGGCCAGGGTGAAGTCCGGCGATCCCGCGCCCGCCGCGGGCGCGTTCATCGTCGACCGGGCCCAGGCCGGGCTGCTCCAGGAGATCGTCTTCGATCGGACGCCGACACCCACGCGATGAAATTTCCGCGCGCCGGATGTCGATATGGCCGCGCCGCGTTCGTGTGAGAGGTGACGGAAAGGAAAGTCACATGAAGCAGTACGTGCTCAGCATGCAGCAGCCCGACGGGCCCCCGCCCCCACCCGAGATCCTGGACCCGATCATGCGCGACATCGGCGCCGTCGAGCAGGAGATGCGGGAGGCGGGCGTCTGGGTCTTCTCGGGCGCGCTCCAGTCACCCGGCCAGGCCCGCGTGGTGCGGATGCGTGACGGCGAGCCGCTCACCACCGACGGCCCCTACGTGGAGGGCAAGGAGCACGTCGGCGGTTTCACGATCATCAAGGCGCCCGACATGGACGCGGCCCTGGAATGGGCCCGCAAGCTGGCCGGGGCGGTGGCCCTGCTGCCCGTCGAGGTCCGCGAGTTTCGGGGAAGCGTCTAGAGCACCGGCAGGTAGCGGCCGAGCTCGAACTCGGTGACGTGCCGCCGGTATTCGCGCCACTCCGCGCGCTTGTTGCGCAGGAAGAAGTCGAAGACGTGCTCCCCGAGCGTCTCGGCCACCAGCTCGCTCTGCTCCATCACGGCGATCGCGTCGTTGAGGGAGCCGGGCAGCGGCTGGATGCCGAGGGCCCGCCGCTCGGCGCTGGTCAGCGTCCACACGTTGTCCTCGGCGGCGGCAGGCAGCTCGTAGCTCTCCTCGATGCCCTTCAGGCCCGCGGCCAGGATCAGCGCGAAGGCGAGGTACGGGTTGCACGCCGAGTCGAGCGACCTGAACTCGATCCGCGTCGAGCCGCCCTTGTGCGGCTTGTACATCGGCACCCGGACCAGGGCGGAGCGGTTGTTGTGGCCCCAGCACACGTAGGAGGGCGCCTCGCCGCCCTGGCCCGCGATGGCCTCGGCGCCGCCCCACAGCCGCTTGTAGGAGTTGACCCACTGGTTGGTGATGGCGGTGATCTCGGCGGCGTGCTTGAGCAGCCCGGCGATGAACGAGCGGCCGATCTTGGACAGCCGGTATTCGGACCCGGCCTCGTAGAAGGCGTTCCTGTCGCCCTCGAACAGCGACATGTGGGTGTGCATGCCGGAGCCGGGGTGCTCGGTGAACGGCTTGGGCATGAAGGAGGCCCAGATGCCCTGCTCCAGGGCGACCTCCTTCATGACCAGGCGGAAGGTCATGATGTTGTCGGCCGTGGTCAGCGCGTCGGCGTAGCGCAGGTCGATCTCCTGCTGGCCGGGGGCGCCCTCGTGGTGGCTGAACTCGACCGAGATGCCCATCGACTCCAGCATCAGCACCGCCTGGCGCCTGAAGTCGTGGCCCGCGCTGTGCGGCGTGTGGTCGAAGTAGCCGCCGGAGTCGATCGGCTCGGGCCGCTCGCCGGCCTCCGGGCGGTTCTTCAGCAGGAAGAACTCGATCTCCGGGTGGGTGTAGAAGGTGAAGCCCATGTCGGCGCACTTGGCGAGCGTGCGCTTGAGCACCCAGCGCGGGTCGGCGTGCGACGGCGAGCCGTCCGGCATCAGGATGTCGCAGAAGATGCGGCCGGCGCCCGGCGTCTCGCTGCGCCAGGGCAGGATCTGGAACGTGGCCGGGTCGGGCTTGGCGAGCATGTCGGACTCGTAGACACGCGCGAACCCCTCGATGGCCGAGCCGTCGAAACCTATGCCCTCGGCGAACGCGCCTTCGAGCTCGGCCGGTGCGATGGCCACTGACTTGAGGAAACCGAGCACGTCAGTGAACCACAGCCGGATGAACCGGATGTCGCGTTCCTCGAGCGTGCGGAGCACGAACTCCTGCTGGCGGTCCACGGCGTCCCCTCTATCTGTCAGTACAGGTCCAGCTACCAGCATGCCGCGCCCGTGTTTCGCACACGTTACGGGGGGTGCCGGTGCGAGCCTCGCTGACAAAGGCCCCGCCCGAGCTTACTGTGATCACGCAGTCAGTCTCGGGGGAGGCATTGGTGGCTATCGACCTGCTCAATCACAAGCTAGATCGGGCATTCGACCACATCGACGCAAGCGGCAACGGCGTCGTCGAGCGGGAGGACCTGCTGGGTCTGGGCGCCCGCATCCTGGTGGGCTTCGGGGAGTCCCCCACCTCGGTCACCGGGGCCAGCCTCGTCGACGGCTTCGACGAGATCTGGTCGGCCCTGTCGAAGGCGCTCGAGCGCGACATCGACTTCGGGATCGCGCGCCCGGACTTCCGCGCCGGGATGGTGGCGGCGTTCGTCACGGGCGACCAGTACGACGCGGTGTTCAGGCCGGCGACCGTGGCGGTCGCCGAACTGTGCGACGGCGACGGTGACGGCGAGATCGGCCCGGGCGAGTTCCGCACGATGCTGAGCGCGTTCGGCGTGGCGTACGACGACGTCGACGCGGCCTTCGACCGCCTCGACCGCTCGGGCAGGGGCACGCTCACCGTGGACGAGCTGGTCCTGGCCGCCTCCGACTACTACCGCGGCACCGACCCCGGTGCCGCGGGCAACTGGCTCTTCGGCCCGCTGTGAAGGCCGGCGTGAAGACCGCTGCGAAGAGCACGGAGAGCACCGTGAACACCACAGGGAACACCACCGGGAGCACCACCGTGTTCGCGACGGTGCGTACCGCGCTGCGTTCGGCCCTGACCTCGGTGCTGCCGCTGCCGCGCAGGGGCGGCTCGGCGGCGACGGCGCTGCTGCCGCTCACCGAGCGGGTGCCCGCGATGGCGGCCCCGTGCCGGATGCACCCGGCCGTGTACGCGATCGAGGCCGCGGTCATCGACTGGGCCAGGAGGACCGGCCTGCGGGCCGCCCCGGGCGTGGGCTACCACCGGATGGCGGGCCGGGCGTTCGCCGAGTTCGACGCGGCCGCGGCGGCGCTGTTCGCCCAGTGGCTGACGTGGCTGTTCCACCTGGACGACGAGCTGGACGAGGGCTCGTGCCCGCTGGACATCTTCGACGGCATGCTCAGGGGCGCGGCCCGGCATCCGCTGGAGGCGGCGTTCGCGGACCTGTGGCGGGTGACGAGCGCGCGGATGAGCGACCGGTGGCGGGCCAGGTTCGCGGTCGGGTTGCGGCGCCAGCACGACGCGTGCCGTACCGAGGCCGACAACCGGGCGGCGGGCCGGATGCCGACGCTGGAGGAGTACCCGGCGCTGCGCAGGGGCACCGTGGGGCCGTACCTCTATGACCTGGTCGAGCCGTGCCTGCGGGTCGAGGTGCCCGTGTGGGTGCACGAGTGCGAGCCCTGGCAGCAGCTGGTGAGCGCGTGCAGCGACGTCACGGCGTGGTGCAACGACGTGGCCTCCCGGCCGAAGGAGCGCGGCGACGTGCACAACTTCGTCGTGCTCGCGATGCGCCAGCTGGGGCTGGGCGAGCGGGAGGCGACGGCCTGGGTGCTCGACCGGATCGCCGCGCGCTGCCAGGACATGCACAAGGCCGCCAGGCGGCTGCCGCTGGAGGATCTGGAGCCGAAGGAGGCGAGGGACGTCAGCAAGGTCGCCTGCGCGTACCTGGCGGCGCCGCGCGCCCACCTCGACTGGCTGCTGGAGTCCAAGCGCTACGCGTGACCCGCCAGCGTGTCGCCCGTGGGGGTGCGGCGGTAGACGACCTGCTTGCCGACCCGCATCCCCACGGTGAGCCCGCCGCCGCTGAGCACCCCGAGGTGCTGGCTGACCGCGCCGGGCGTGAGCGCCATGCGCGCGGCCAGGGCCGAGGTCGTGGCGGGCTCGGCGAGCGCGAGCAGGATCTGCGCCCGGCTCCTGCCGATCAGCGCGGCGAGCGCGCCGGGCGCGGGCGGCGGGCCCTGCTCCCACAGCGTCCCGGCGCCGAGGACGGGGTAGACCAGCGTCGACTGGTACGGCGCCGTCATCACGGCCACGGCCGGCCCCCAGAACGCGCTGGGCACCAGCACCAGACCGTCGCCGTGCAGGCCGCCCGCCTCGCACCACGGCCGGTCGATGAGCAGCCGCTCCCCCGTCCACACCACGGCCGGATCGAGCGCGGCGAACAGCTCGTGCGCCCCGCCCTGGGCGAGCTGCCGTGACCGGCGCAGCACGTCGCGTTCCAGCAGCCCGTACACCCGGGGCCAGAACTCGGCGAAGCACGCCTCCCAGTACGCCTCCAGTGTGGCCGCGACCCTGACCACGCCCGCCTCGGGGTCGGCCATGAACCGCTCCAGCACGGCCCGGTCGGTCCCCACGATCTTCGCCGCCTCCGCGCGGGCCTGCCCGGGATCCGCGCTCCTGACCCGCTCCAGCTCGGCGGCGAACTCCGGCATCGGCGTGTCGGGCGGCGGCGTGATGAAGTCGGCGATGTAACCGGTCGGGGGCACGAGCGCGAACAGCTCCGCCAGGTCGAACGCCGCCAGGCGGGGGCGTACGGCCTTGAGCCAGGGCAGGTGGATCGACTGCCTGGACGGCCCCTGGAGGGTGCGCAGGCTGGCGACCAGCTCCCACATGGGCGAGAACGCGAACCGGATCCGGGCGACGTCCTCCGGCTTCAGCATCCACTCGACGGGCATGCTTTTAGCCTGCACTAAATCGTTCGCCCCCACAAACCCGGCATATGAGGCTTTGTCGCGTGTCGAGCAACACTCTTGAGCGAAGGTCGTTTTTCCGGTCCCAGCTGGGCGGGCTGCCCCGCGCGTTCTGGGCCCTTTGGGGCGGCACGGTGGTGAACCGCCTGGGCACCATGGTCATGCCCTTCACCGGCGTCTACCTGACGCAGAGCCGCGGCCTGTCGGTGGCGGCGGCGGGCCTGGTGATGGGCGTGTTCGGGGTGGGCTCGCTGCTGTCGCAGCTGGTCGCGGGGGTGCTCACCGACCGGATCGGGCGCCGCGCCACTCTGTCGGGCGGGATGCTGGCCACGGCGGCGACCATGCTGGCGCTCGGCTACAGCTCCTCGCTGCCGGCGATCGTGGCCTCGATGCTCGTGCTCGGCCTGGTGATGGACGTCTACCGGCCCGCCTCGGCCGCCCTCGTCGCGGACCTGGTCTCGCCCGAGGAGCGGCCCCGGGCGTACGGGCTGCTGTTCTGGGGGATCAACCTCGGGTACGCGGTCGGCGTGACGGCCGGGGGCTGGCTGGCGAGCCTCGGGTTCCTCTGGTTGTTCTGGATCGACGCGCTGTCCAGCGTGGTCTTCGCCGTGCTGGTGTGGCGGGCCGTACCCGAGACCAGGCCGGCGGCCCGGGAGTCGGCGGGCGGGTTCGGCGTGGTGCTGCGGGACCGGGTGATGGTCGGGTTCACCCTGGTGGCGCTGGGTAACGCGCTGGTCTACTCGCAGACGTTCACCATGCTGCCGGTGGCGATGACGAAGGTCGTGGGGCTGTCGGCCGGGGAGTTCGGGGTGGCCATGGCCCTGAACGGGATCCTGATCGTCATCGTGCAGCCCCTGGTGTCGGGGTGGCTGGGGCGACGGGACCCCGCCCGCATGTTCGCCCTCGGGCTGTCGGTGATGGCGCTCGGGTTCGCGATGACGGCGTTCGTCGAGACCACCTTCGGGCTGGTGGTGACGATCGTGGTGTGGACGGCGGGCGAGGTCGTCACGGCGGGCATCCCGGGCGCGATCGTGGCCACCCTGGCGCCGCCCGAGCTGCGGGGGCGGTATTCGGGGCTGTTCGGGTTCTCGTGGTCGCTGGCGGCGGTGCTGGCGCCGCTGATCGGCGGGCCGCTGCTGGAGATCGGCTCCCAGGCTCTGTGGTTCACGGTCGGCGGGGTGGGGGTGCTGTCGGCGGCGGGCATCCTGCTGCTCGGGCCCGCGATCCGACGCCGCTGACAGCGTCGCGGGTAGCGGCGGACAGGCGCCTTGGGAGAACTTGCCATATACCCACGAACCGTCTCCCTCTAAAGTTACGCCTGACATGCTGACATTCACCGCGCTGGGACCGTTCCAGGCCTGGGCCGACGGCGTCCCTCTCGATCTCGGCGGCCAGCGGCAGCGGGCGGTGCTCGCGCGCCTGCTCGTCGCCGGCGGCCGCGCCGTTCCCGTGAACACCCTCATCGACGAGCTCTGGCCGGGCGCGCCGCCCGCGCAGGCCCTGTCCACCATCCAGGGGTACGTCTCCCGCCTGCGCCGCGCCCTCGAACCCGATCGGGCACCCCGCGAGGAGGCCCGCGTGCTGGTCTCCGCGCCGCCCGGATACGCCCTGCGCGCCGGGACCGAGCAGGTGGACGCGTGGCGGTTCGAGGCCCTGGTGAAGTCAGACGGCGACCCCGGCCGGGTGTGGGCGGCCATGGACACGGCGCTGGGGCTGTGGCGGGGGCCCGCGCTGGCCGAGTTCGGCGAGCTGAGCTGGGCCGCGACGGAGGCGGGCAGGCTGGAGGAGCTGCGCCTGATCGCCGTCGAGCGCCGGGCCGGGGCCGGTCTCGCGCTGGGCCGGGCGACGTCGCTGGTGGCCGACCTGGAGGCGCACGCGTCGGCGTACCCGCTGCGGGAGGAGGCGTGGCGGCTGCTCGCCACGGCTCTCTACGGGCTGGGGCGCCAGGGCGACGCCCTGGCGGCGCTGCGCAGGGCGCGCTCGGTGTGGCGGGACGAACTGGGCCTCGACCTGTCGGCGGGGCTGCAGCGCCTGGAGGCCGACATGCTGGCCCAGCGCCTGGAGTCCCCGGCCCCCGAGGAGCCTTCGCAGGTTTCCGTGGAGGCGCCCGCCGCCGTTTCCGACACCGCGCCGCTACGGGTCGTGGTGGCCGACGACCAGGCGCTCGTACGGGCGGGCGTGCGGGCGATGCTGGACGCCGAGCCCGGGGTGACGATGGTCGGCGAGGCGACCAACGGCGAGGAGGCGATCGCGCTCGTGGCCGGGACCGGCCCGGACGTGGTGCTGCTCGACATCCAGATGCCCCATCTCGACGGCCTGGCCGCCGCCCGCCGCATCCTGTCCGAAAACCGGCCGCCGAAGGTGATCATGATGACCACGTTCGGCAGCGACGAGAACCTTTATGCGGCGTTGCGGGCTGGAGTGAGTGGATTCATCCTGAAAACGTCGGCTCCCGAGCAGTTCCTGGCCGCGATCAGGGCCGCCTCCGCCGGGGACGCGCTCATCGACCCGACGATCACCACCCGGTTGATCGCGGGGTTCGCGGGACGCGTCGACCCCGACTCTCCCCCGGCGCTGGCCGGGCTCGCCGACTCGCAGCTCGACGTGCTGAAACTCGTCGCCCGTGGCCTGACGAACCGCCAGATCGGCCAGACGCTCTCCTTGCCCGAGGAGGAGGTGGGCATCGTGGTCAAGTCGCTCTTGGAGCATCTCGGGCTGTTCGACCGCGCACAGCTGGTTATGGCCGCGTATGAGTCAGGTTTTGTTACACCCGGGGAAAAGACTTCCTTTTCGTCGCTTTGACGATAAAAATCGCGCCGTACTAGGCTTGGCGACGTGGCACAACTGCGTATCGCCCTGGCCCAGACGAACCCGACCGTCGGCGACCTTGACGGCAACGCCGAGCGGCTGATCGCGTGGACCCGCGACGCCGCCGACCGTGGAGCCCATCTCGTCGTCTTCACCGAGATGTCCCTCACCGGCTATCCCGTGGAGGACCTGGTGCTGCGTACGTCCTTCGTGGACGCCAGCATCCGGACCCTGGAGGAGGTGGCGCGCAGGCTGGAGCGGGAGGGCCTGGGCGACCTGCCAGTGGTGGTCGGCTACGTCGACCGCGCGGGACTGGCGCCCCGGGTCGGCCAGCCGAAGGGCGCCCCGCTGGACGCGGCCGCGCTGCTCCACAAGGGCGAGGTGGTGACCCGTACGGCCAAGCACCACCTGCCCAATTACGGGGTGTTCGACGAATACCGCTACTTCGTGCGCGGCGACCGGCTGCCGATCTTCCGGCTGCACGGCGTGGACGTGGCGATCGCGGTGTGCGAGGACCTCTGGCAGGAGGGCGGCCCCGTGGCCGTCGTGGGCCAGGCCGGCGCCGGGCTGCTGATCTCGCCGAACGCCTCGCCGTACGAGAAGGAGAAGGACGACGTACGCCTCGAACTGTGCGCGCGCCGGGCACGCGAGGCGGGCTGCGCCCTCGTCTACGTCAACCAGGTCGGCGGTCAGGACGAGCTGGTCTTCGACGGCGACTCGATCGTGGTGGACGCCTCGGGCGAGGTGGTGGCGCGGGCGGGCCAGTTCCGTGAGGAGCTGCTGACCGTCGACCTGGAGCTGCCGGTCTCGGACGCCGAGCCGGGCTTCTTCCCCTACGACGCGGGCGACGGCTCGACCATCACCGTCGAGCGCATGGTGCTCTCCTCGGACCCCGTGGAGCCGTACGAACCGGCGCCCGCGACCATCGCGGAGCACCTGGACCTGCACGGGGAGGTGTACGCGGCCCTGGTCCTGGCGGTGCGGGACTACGTGGCCAAGAACGGCTTCCAGTCGGTCATCCTGGGCCTGTCCGGCGGCATCGACTCGGCCCTGACCGCCACCATCGCCTCCGACGCCATCGGCCCGTCGCGCGTCAACGTGGTGCTCATGCCCTCCCGCTACTCGTCGGACCACTCCCTGGCCGACGCCGAGGAACTGGTCCGCAGGCAGGGCATCAACTCCCGGATCGCCCCGATCGCCGACATCGTCGACGCCTTCGAGAAGGAGATCGAGCTCTCGGGTCTGGCGGCCGAGAACCTCCAGGCGAGGGTACGCGGCATGATCCTCATGGGCCTGTCGAACCAGCACGGCCACCTGGTCCTGACGACCGGCAACAAGAGCGAGCTGGCGACGGGCTACTCGACCCTTTACGGCGACTCGGCCGGCGGCTTCGCCCCCATCAAGGACGTCCCGAAGACGATGGTGTGGGAACTGTCGAGGTGGCGCAACGCCAATTCGCTGCCGCAATTCCTGCTCGACGCGAAAACTCCCATCCCGGAAAATTCCATCACCAAGGAGCCGAGCGCCGAACTCCGCCCCGACCAGCGCGACACGGATTCCCTTCCGCCCTACGAAATCCTCGACCGCCTGCTGGACGATTACGTGGAGAAGGACATGGGGTCGAAGGAGCTCATCGCCGCCGGTCACGATCCGGAGCTGGTCACGAGGGTCATCAGGCTGGTCGACCTGGCCGAGTACAAGCGCCGCCAGTATCCGCCGGGTCCCAAGATCACCCCGAAGAACTTCGGCCGCGACCGCCGCCTCCCCATCACCAACAGGTGGCGCGAAACCACCGACTGAACGGTCATATCCCAGCACAACGATCAATCGACGAAACAGCCATCACCTCACCGCTGATATGGCCCGGCCGATCCTCGGGACGCCGGGTCATGTCAGCGGAAGAGGCACCACCTGACATTTCCGAGGATCGTGCCGGGGGTGGTGGTCGCGGGCTCCTGGCGCCTATCCGTCGCGGGAGGCTGACACCAGGCCCGCTTCATAGGCGATGATGACCAGCTGGACGCGGTCACGGGCATGCAGCTTGGTCAGCAGCCTCGTCACGTACGCCTTGATCGTGGCAACGCTCAGAACCAGGTCGCTGGCGATCTCCGTGTTGGACAGCCCACGAGCGATGAGGGTCAGCACCTCACGTTCCCGATCGGTGATGCCGCCGAGGGACCGACGGCGCGGAGCGGGCTGAGGGCGAGCGGCGAACTCCTCGATCAGCCGACGGGTGACGCTAGGCGCGATCAGGGCATCTCCAGCGGCGACCACCCGAATCGCGCCAAGAATGTCATCAAGCGCCATGTCCTTGACGAGAAACCCGGACGCCCCGGACCGCAACGCCCCATACACGTAATCGTCCTCATCGAACGTCGTCAGAACGATGACGCGGGCATCGGTGGGGCCGGCCGTGATCAAGCGGGTGGCCTCGATGCCGTCCATGCCAGGCATGCGGATGTCCATCACCACGACATCGGGCCGCAACGCCTCGGTCAGCCGAACCGCCTCCGTACCCGTTCCCGCCTCGCCGACGAGCTCAAGATCCGGCGCGTCGGTGATGACCATCTGCAGGGCGGTACGAATCAGCGGCTGGTCATCGGCCAGCAGGACGCGGACGTTCATCGCATCCGCGCCGGCACGGGCAGGCGCGCCACCACCCGAAAACCGCCTTCCTGACGTGGTCCAGCAGAGAAGACACCGTGCAACAGAGCCACTCGTTCACGCATCCCGACCAGACCATACCCAACCCCCGCCATACGCCCCCGACCTCGTCCTCGGCCACCCTGAAACCCAAAACCACGACCAGCACCAGAGCCGGAGCCGGAGCCGCGGGCAGGGACAGCACCGAGACCAGGACCGCTGCCGTCCGAGGAAGAACCCGAACGGAGCTCCGTGGAAAAACCCAGGCCGCGATCCGAGCAAGAGCCCAAGCTGCCGACCGAGGAAAGACTCGGGCGGGAGCCCGGGGAAAAACCGGGGCTGTGCTCTGAGGAAAGACTCCGGCTGCGGCCATAGGAAAAGCTCGGGCTGGGGTCCGGGGAGAGGCCGGGGTGAGGGCTGGGTGCGGGATCAATGACCTCGATGGCCAGCTCCTCGTCGCCGAAGTCGATAGTCACCTGGCACGAGGGGTGCTCGGCGTGGCGGGTGACGTTGGTGACGGCCTCCTGCACGATGCGGTAGGCGGACATGTCGATCTCCGGAGGCAGCGGACGTCGTACACCCCGCCAGCGCAGCTGGACCTGAACACCGGCGGCCGTCGTCGTCGCGGCAAGCCGCTCCAGATCGGCCAGGCCAGCCGGGGTGAGGCCCGGATCGCACCGAGCGAGGCCCGGATCGAGCGGGGCGGAGGCCGGATCGCACCGAGCGAAGGCCGGATCGAGCGGGGCGTGCGGCGCTGTCGAAGGTGTGGGGCCAGATTCGGGTTGGTCGAAGGGCACAGCCGACGGCGCCTGGCCCGATTCTGGACAATCGGACCCCATCCGCTGTGACGGCTCGACCGACGCGTACTGGCTGCACGGCGCGTGCTGTCCCAACCCAACCGATGCATCGTGCCTCTGCTCGCCCGGCGCAGGCCAACTGAGCACCGCATCGTGCCTCTGCTCTACCGGCGCGGGCCGGCTGAGCGCCGCATCGTGCCTCTGCAACACCAGCGCAGGCTGGCTGAGAGCTGTATCCTGGCCCTCCTCAACCGACGTAAACCCGCCGAATGAGCCACCCGGCCCCGACTCGGCCGGCGCACACGGACCGGTAGCCTTTTCAACCAGATCAGCGACCGCAGAGCCGCCGAGGGACGCGCCCGACCTCAGTTCGGCCGGCGCACATCGACCGAACACCTCCTCATCCACCGCAGACCCACCGAATGGAGCGCCCGACTCCAGTTCAATTCGCTGGCCGGGCTGGTCTTCGACGGGCGTGGGGCGGCTGGACGACGCGTCCGGTCGCTGCTCGGTCGGTGTGGGCTGATCGGGCAGCGCGTCCGACCTCTGGTGGGTCGGTGTGGGCTGATCGGGCAGCGCGCCCCTCCTCTGGCCGGTCGGTGTGGATTGATCGGGCAGCGCGCCCCTCCTCTGGCCGGTCGGTGTGGATTGATCGGGCAGGGCGCCCGGTCTCTGGTCGGTCGGTGTGGAGCGGTCGGACGACTCGCTCTGCGGTGGCTGGGCTGGATTGGGGCCAGGAATGGGTGTCGTCTCTCGTGGGTGGGTCGGCTCGGGGTGACGGAGGGCCCCTAGCATTCGGCGTAGGCCGGAGAGTGTCTCGCGGCCGACCGTCTCGATCTCGCCCAGCGCTTCGCGAGCGCGTACGGGCTGAGTGTCGATCACTCGCCGGGCGGCACCGGCCTGCAGGGCGATGATGCCGATGCTGTGCGCGACCATGTCGTGGAGCTCGCGCGCGATCCGGAGGCGTTCGCTGGTGATCGCTTGGGCGGTGGCTTGGATGCGCAGGCTCTCGGCGTGCTCATGGGCCTGGTGCACCGAGCGGCCGACCAGCCACGCGATGACAGCCGTCATGGCCACGGCGAGTTCCGCCGAGGTCCCGACGACCCAGCCGAAGAGCAGCCGGGTCCCCAGATAGCCCGCCAGCGTGATGAGCGACATGGTGATGGCGGCGATGCTCGTACGGCGTGGGGCGGTGGCCGCGATGAAGTAGAGGGCGGCGTCGACCGCCAGGAACTGGGCCGAAGGGATCTCTCCCACACCCAAAGGCATGCATGCCACGGCGGAGGCGGCCAGCAGCAGGGTCAGGGCCCGGAGTGGGCGGCGGTCCAGCAGGACGCTGCCTGCCACGACCAGCGCGGAGGCCACAATCAGGAATGACAGGCCGTCCCATCGGTAGAGCAACGCGCCGGGGCTGTAGGCGGGCTCCGCCTCACCTGGGAGCCTGACGCGCATCAGGAATGTGAGCGCCAGGCCCGCGCACCAGGCCAGCGCCGTCCAGACGCCGGACGGCACCCGCCTCAGCAGTGGGAGGGGTGGGGTGACCTGCATGGGCCGATGGTAGCTGCGTGATGTTGGGCGGGGCATCGGACCACGGTCGTACATCCTGGGTCCACCCTGGGTCGTTGGAATGCGGTCGTGGGTTCGATGTGGTGGGGATGTCGGGTGCGGCAGCGTCGCCTGAGTGATCGAATTTCATGAAGAAGTCCCACGTTGCGGGATGGCGGCACGAGCCGACCGGGCGACCCAAGCAAGGCGACCCATCCGAGCCGGACAGGCAGCCCGAGCAGGGCGAGCCGGACAGGCAGCCCGAGCAGGGCGAGCCGGACAGGCAGCCCGAGCAGGGCGAGCCGGGCGGGCAGCCCGAGGCCGACGGGCCACCCAAGCCGGACGGGCCACCCAGGCCGGACGAGCCGCCCAAGCAAGGCGAGCCTCGCGAACAAGGCAAGCCTCCCGAACGGGGCGGGCCTCCCGAACGGGGCGGGCCTCCCGGACAGGGCAGGCCCTCCGGACAGGGCAGGCCCTCCGGACAGGGCAAATTTCTGGAGCAGGATCGGTACCCCGAGCGGGATCAGTGGCCGCTGCGGGATCCGTGCTCCGAGCGGGACGCGTGGCACTGCGGCGCGGGAGTGGAAGCCCTCAACGGCGGTGCCGGAGTCGTGGGAGACGGCATGGGGACCGGCTGCAGAGGTACGTGAGGCAGACGCCGTGGTTGGCGAGCATGGCGCCGCAGTCGGCGGGGATCGCGCCATGGTCGGCGAGCATGGCGACGTGGTCAGCGGCGATGGCGCCGTGGTCGGCGAGCATGGCGACGTGGTCAGCGGGGATCGCGCCACGGTCGGCGAGCATGGCGACGTGGTCAGCGGGGATCGCGCCACGGTCGGCGAGCATGGCGACGTGGTCAGCGGGGATCGCGCCACGGTCGGCGAGCATGGCGCTGCGGTCGGCCAGCATGGCGTCATGGTCGGCCGCGATGGCGCCGTGGTTGGCGAGAGTAGCGGCGTGGTTGGGGGCGATGGCGCCGTGGTTGGCAAGGGTGGGGCGGGGGTGTGGGAGGTGGCGGCGGGCCAAGGAGGAGGGAGCGCTTCGGGGAAGAGAGTGGTGGCGCTTTCTGGTTGGCGCGTTTGTCGCCGTCGCCGTGGGCGTGCCGGTTTCGGGAGCGGCGTGGCCTGGGGCCGTGCCGGCGCCCGTACCCGATCGTCTCGCGCCGCTCCGGAGTGCTGCTCCCGCTGCCCTTGCGCGGCGGTATGCCGCGAGCCGGGAGGACATTCGGACGGCTGAACGGATGGCGGTCCGGTACGGGCATCTGTGGCGGGCTGCGATGTTGCGGGACATGGCGGATGCCTCCCGCCGGTTCCTGGCCTTCGACGGGCGTGACGGTGGCCGGGCCGTCGAGGTGTTCGGCGATCTGGCTACGGCCGACACGGTCGCCGTCCTGGTCCCTGGCTCCGACACCAATCTCGACAAGTACGGGCTCCTTCGCGGTGGTTCCATGCGGCTGCGGGAGGTGCTAGGGGACAGAGCCGCCGTCATCGCCTGGCTCGGGTACCGGACCCCGAGCACCGTCAGTCTGGCGGCGATGTCGGCCGGTTGGGCTGATGGGGCCGTGCCCGGGCTGCGGGCGTTCGTACGGGAGCTCCTCGCCGCCAAGCCTGCCGCCGCGATTTCGCTGCTGTGCCACTCGTACGGCTCCGTGGTGTGCGCGCGGGCCGCGTCCGGGCTGGATGTCGGCAACATCGTCCTGTACGGGAGCCCCGGCGTGATCGCCCCCAACGTCGCCGCCCTGCGGACGAGGGCCACCGTCTGGGCCGGTCGGAGTGCCAGGGACTGGGTCGCGTACATCCCGAGCATGCGGCTCCGTCTGCCCTTCCTCACTGCCGGGTTCGGCACCGACCCGGTGTCCCCGCAGTTCGGTGCCCATGTCTTCGCGGCGGGCGGCGGTGGGCACAGCGACTATCTCAGGCCCGGTTCGCCGGCATTGGAGAGCATCGCCAGGATCGTCGCGGGGCAGGCCGTCCGCGAGGCGGGCCGTAATGCGTGAGCCCGCTTACATGGACGCGGGTGTCGTCCGGCCCGGGCTGTCCCGCGTTCTCGCGCCGCTGCGCAACTTCGCAGGGCGGGGTGCCCACGGCGGCTCGCCCGAACAGCGCCGCGCTGTCGAGCCGGTACGCAACCTCGCATGGCGGGCCGGCAGAGCCGCCGTGACCGGGCGGCGCCGCGTTCTCGCGCCGTTGCGTGACCTCGTGGGGCGGGTCGAGCGTGCCACGCCGCTCGATCGTGACCGTGCCATCGACGCTCTCCGGGCGCTGGCCATCGGTGGGGTCGTGCTCGGGCACTGGCTGGTGACGGTGCTGGTGCTCGACAGCGGCGCGATACGGGTGACCAGCCCGCTGCGGTACCTCCCGCAGCTGACCCCCGCGACCTGGCTGTTCCAGACGCTGGCGGTGTTCTTCCTCGTGGGCGGGTACGCGGCGGCGAGGAGCCGGGGCGCGGCGGCCGGGACGTACCGGCAGTGGCTGGGCGCGCGGCTGGCGCGGCTGTTCAGGCCGGTCGGGGTCGTGATGGCCGTCTGGAGTGTGACGGCGGTCGGGATGCTGGCCGCCGGAGCCGACACCGTTACCGTGGCCAGGCTGGTCAAGCTGGTGCTGTCGCCGATGTGGTTCCTGGTGGTGTTCGCGGTGCTGACGGCGGCGACTCCGCTGGTGGCCCGGTTGCATCCGCTGTGGCCGCTGGTGACCGTCGCGGTGATCGATCTGGTCCGGTACGGCGTGAGCTGGCCCTCGTGGCTCGGCTCCGTCAACGTCCTGGCCGGGTGGCTGGTCCCGTACTGCCTGGGTGCGGCCTGGGCGCGAGGGGCGCTGCGGAGTCGTACCGCCGGATGGGGATTGTTGGCCGGCGGGACGGCGGGAGCGGTGGGGCTGGTGCTCGGGGCGGGGTATCCGGCGGCCATGGTCGGGGTGCCGGGCGCCGCCGTCTCCAACCTCGACCCGCCCACGCTCGCGGCCGTCTCCTTCGGGCTGGCCCAGTGCGGGGCGGCCCTGCTCCTGCTCGGCCCGCTGCGGCGGGCGCTGCGGCGGCCGGCCGTGTGGACGGCGGTGGCGCTGGTGAACGTGTCCGCCATGACGATCTTCCTGTGGCACCAGAGCGCGATGATCCTGGTCACCGCGCTCGGGCTGCTCGCGGGCGAAGCCCTCCCCGGCCTGCACACGGTGCCCGACGGGCCCGCGTGGGTGCTGGCCCGGCTGGGCTGGCTGCCGGTCTTCGGGATGGCGCTGGCGGTGTGCTGGGTCGCGTTCCACGCTCGCGAGCGGGCGCCGTCCAGGAAGACGCGGCTGGCGAACGCGTAACCGATGGGTTACGCTTTCCCCGTGGACGAGGTGGCAGGAGCGATCGCGGACCCGGTGCGGCGGCGGATCCTGGAGATGCTCAGGGAAGGGCGGCTGTCCGCCGGGGAGGTCGCCGAGCGGTTCGCCATCAGCCGGCCCGCTGTGAGCCGGCACCTGCGGGTGCTCAGGCAGAGCGGGCTGGTTCGCGCGGAGCTGATCGGCAGGCAGCGCTTCTACGCGCTCCAAACCGAGCCGTTCGAGGAGCTCGTCACCTGGCTCGCCCAGTTCGGACGGCCCTCCGGGTGGGAGCACCGCCTGGACGCGCTGGAGACCGAGGTCTACCGGACGCGCCGCGAGCGCCGCCCGATCACTGAGATCGGGAGCAGCGGCAGAGAGGAGGAGACAGCTTGACTTCCTCGCTCTCGTCATCGAGAGGGATTCCCACGGTCGCCCGTGGAGATTCCTGTTTCACCGCCGGTCGCCCGCCCGAAAGGACTCTCGTTGAGGTCTTACACCAGCTCCGCAGGCGTTTCACTGGTCCGCTCGTCTCTTCCACGAGCAGGGCGACGAACCAACCGCCCGCCGCGGCCCGGGAGACGGCGACCGTGGACGGGTCGGCACCCTCCGGCAACGGGCGCGACCACCGAATCCTGTAGGCCCGCATCCCGGTCTGCGCCGCAGTTCACATTTCCGTACGCGATCAGTGTTCGATCCGGCTTCCACACTAAGGAGATCTGATGACTCGCATCCCCACCGGCAGGTTGTTCGGGACGAGCGAGGGGAGCGACCTCGTTCTGTCCCGTACGTTCCGCGCGCCCGCCGAGGACGTGTGGGCCAGCATCACCGAACCCGACCGCACCGCCCGCTGGTTCGGCCCCTGGGAGGGCCACGGCGCGCCAGGTCAGACGATCAAGGTGCGGATGGTGTATGAAGAGCAGGCTCCCTGGCTCGAGATGCGCATCGAGGCATGCGAACCGCCGAAGCGGCTGGCCGTGTCCGCGCTGGACGAGTTCGGGGCCTGGCGGATCGAGTTGCTGCTGGAGGAGCGTGACGGCACGACGGAGCTGCGGTTCGTCCACCATCTCGACACCGAGGACGCGATCGGCGAGGTCGGCCCCGGCTGGGAGTACTACCTCGACATGCTCGTGGCCGCCCGCGACGGCTCCCCCTCGCCGGCCTTCGATGACTACTATCCCTCGATGCGGCCGTACTTCCTCGAGCTGTCCCGGGAGGGCTGAGGGCTCGTAACCGGCGGAGCTGGGGAATCGTCTCCCGGCAGGGCTGGAGGATCGTCTCCCGGCAGGTCTGGGAGATTGTCTCCCGGCAGGGCTGGGAGATTGTCGGTGGCGGCTGGCACAGTGGGCGCGTGCCTCAACCGCTCAAGGACATGATCAACGCCAAGTCCATATCCGTGCTGGCCGACGGGCTGGCCGCCGCCTGGGCGCCGTTCCCACGGGCCGGCTTCATCGAGCGCGCCCTGGCCGGGCTCGACGGGCTCGAGCTCAAGGACCGCGTCCGGCATGTCGCCGCGGCCCTGCACGACGCGCTGCCGCTGCCCTACCCGCAGGCCGCCGAGGTCGTGCGCGAGTGCGCCTCGCGGGTCGGGCTGGACATGTGGAGCGGCTGGCCGGCCACGGATCACACGGCCGTCCAGGGGCTCGATCACCTGGAGGCGGGGATGGGCACGCTGGCCGTGCTGACGCCGTACGCGACGGGTGAGTTCGCCGTACGGCCCTATCTGGAGCGCTACCGCGACGACGCGCTCAAGATCATGTACGGCTGGGCGGAGTCCCCTGACGAGCATCTGCGCCGCCTGGCGTCGGAGGGATCGCGCCCGCGGCTGCCATGGGGCGCCCGGGTGCGCTGGCTGATGGCGCCGGGGCCGACCCTGCCCCTGCTCGACCGGCTGCGCGACGACCCGAGCGAATACGTCCGCCGCTCGGTCGCCAACCACGTCAACGACCTGGCCAAGGACCATCCGGAGGTGGCGCTGGAGCTGCTGGCCCGATGGCGTTCCGACGGCGGCTCGCACGTGGAGAAGGTGCTGCGCCACGCGGTGCGCGGGCTGCTGCGCTCCGGCCACCCAGAGGCGCTGGCGCTGGTGGGCGCCACTCCGGGCAGCGGCGCGGTCGACGTGCTGGCCCTCGAGTCCGACACGGTGGCCGTCGGCGGACGGCTGGCCTTCGCCGTCACGGTCACGGCGGGCGCGCCTGGGCCGGTGCTGCTCAAGTACGCGATCCGGCGGGCGGGCTCGCGCCGGGTGTTCCACCTGGGCCAGCGGGAGGTGGCGGGGCCGGGCACGACGTTCACCGTGCGCAAGAGCCATTCCTTCCGCCCGGTCACCACCCGCGACGAGCCGCCGGGCGCCAGAGAGCTCGACGTGATCGTCAACGGCAGGGTCGCGGCGAGCGCCGCATTCACCTTGGTGGACGCGACAAGCACCGCAGTCACGCCGGTAGACGTGGCGAGCGCCCCAGTCACGCCGGTAGACGTGGCGAGCGCCGCTACCACGCCGGCGCACCCGGCAAGGGCCGCAGTCACGCCGGTGGAGTCGTGACCGTCGGCCTGCTCCGCGTCGAGCTGGGGGTGATCTGGCGCCTCGACGGCCGGGGCCGCCTGCCGGGGCCGGAGGAGCTGGTGATCGGTGTGGCGGCCGACGGCATGACCGCCGCGGTCCGCGCCGACGTGCCCGGCTCGGTGGCCACCCGGCTCCTCGACCTCGTCTCCCAAGGCGTCCCGTCGCCCCCCGGCCAGCCGCCTGACGTCCTGGCGCGGTGCGACGCCCTGCTGGGCGGCGGGCGGGCGGTGTCCGGAGGGCCGTGCTATCTGGTGCGCCCGCCGCTCCGGTTCGAGGCGCCCGCCGAGGTCATCACCTCGGACGACCCGTCGCACGCCGCACGCCTGCGCCCGCTACGCCCCCCGAACTGGATGCCCGGGGAGTGGGACGAGCTCCTCGTCGGCGGCGCGGGCGCGCCCTGGGCGATGATCGTCGAGGACGGCCAGGTGGCGGCGATCTGCCACAGCGCCCGGCGGACCCCCGAGGGGGCCGAGGCGGGCACCTGGACGTCGCCCGCCTTCCGGGGCCGCGGGTACGCGGCGGCGACCACCGCCGCGTGGGCCGGCCTGCTGCCGGGCACCCGCCTGTTCTACAGCACCGCTGCCGACAACCACTCCTCCCAGCGGGTGGCCGCACGGCTCGGGCTCGACGCGATCGGCTGGCTCTGGAAGCTCACGTCCCACGGCTGGAAAGCCTCACGGACGTGATGCCGTGCCGTCGTGGAGGACCTCCCGTTCCCACCGTTCCCGAGGCTGGGTGTGCAGGCGCCAGTAGTGCTCGGCGATGTCGTCGGGGTCGAAGGCCGTGCCGGGCGCGACCGGTCCGGCCACGGTGACGCTGGCCACGTGCACTCCCGAGGGCCCGTATTCCTGGTCGAGCAGCGCCGCCAGCGTCCGCACGCCCGCCTTGCCGAGCGAGAGGCTGACGTACTGGGCCTTGGGCTCGGGCATGCCCCCGGTGATGAGGAAGGACCCGCTGCCGCGCCGGGCCATCGCGGGCGCCACGTGCGCGGCCGCGATGAGCGCCCCCACCACGTTCACGGCCCAGGCGTCCAGCTGGGCCCGCACGTTCGCCTCGCCCGGCGCGTCCGGCCGGATGAGCGCCGCGTTGTAGATCACGGCGTCCGGCGTGCCCAGTTCGGCGGCGGTCGCGTCGAGGGCCGCCCTGAGCCCGTCCTCGTCGGTGCCGTCGGCCTTGTACGCGAGCACCCCGTCCAGATCGAGCGTCGTGCCGGTACGCGAGACGAGCGCGACCGGCAGCCCTTCCCGCGCGAACCGGCGGGCGACGGACCGGCCGATCCCCGGTCCCGCTCCGATGATCACAACTCCAGGCATCATCGGCCCCTTTCCGTTGTTGTGATCGGAAGCTAAGGCGTCACATCGATGTGAAGGTCAAGGAGCCCATGAAGATCGGAGAGCTGGCCCACCGCACCGGGGTGAGCAGGCGGCTGCTGCGCTACTACGAGGAGCAGGGGCTGCTGCGGCCGGTGCGGCTGTCCAACGGCTACCGCGAGTACGGCGAGCCGGACGTGGCGTCGGTCCGCCACATCCGTACGATGCTCGCCGCCGGACTCCCGACGACCGTCATCGCCCTCCTGCTGCCCTGCGTCCACGACGACGGCGCCGGGATGGTGCCGACGGCGTGCCCGGGCATGGTGAGCAACCTGCGGAAAGAGCGCGAGCGCATCGCCGGGACGATCGAGCGGCTGCAGACCTCCCAGCGCGCCCTCGACACCATGCTCGCCATCGTCCAGCCGCCCGCCTAGCGCCGGGCAGGGCCGGGGCGCAGGTCGGTCCGCACCTCGCCCGTGGCCGGGTCGTACGGGTAGGAGACGTGCTGGTGGATCATCACCCACGAGCCGTTGCGCCGCTCGAACACCCGCGTCCCCCGCGACCACGTCTCGGCGTCCCCGCCCACGCGGACCCGGTTCAGCCCCCACGCGACCGCGAGGTCCTCCCTGGCCATGACCTTCAGTTCCGGCATGTCGAAACGGACGTCGGGTCCCTCGTCGAGGCCGCGCGCGCAGACCTCCCGCACCGCCTCGACGCCCACGTACTCGAGCGGCGCGTCGTGCTCGTACGACACGACGTCGTCGGCGATGGCCGCCATCATGCCGTCCAGGTCCTTGGCCGCGGTGCCCGCGTACCACCGCTCGTGCACCCCGCGCACCTCCCGCACGGCGGCCCCGTCGTCGGCGATCGGGAACGAGTGGTGCTCGTGCGCGACGACCCACCGGCCGCCCTCCTCGCGCAGGCCGAGCGTCAGCCGCAGCCGCCGGTCGTCGGCGGGCATGCCGCATCGCAGCAGCGCGTACGCGAAGGCGACGCCGTCACCGGCGACGACGTCCAGCGACTCGACCTCGAACGCCGCCCCCTGCGCCTGCCACTCGAAGAACGGCGGCCAGGCCTTCTCGTACGCCTCGATGCCGCGAACGTCCTCCGGCACGTCGAACATCACGATGTCCGCCGCGTGGTCCGCGAGGACCGTCTCCAGGTCGCCGCGGTGCACCGCCTCGGTCCAGCGCAGGACGAGGTCGCGGATCTGGTCTTCGTTCGTGGCCATGGGTGGGTTCCTTCCGGGCCGATGCCTTCGTTCCGGACGTACAACCCGGGCGGATCCCGAAACTCATCGCACGTCCTCGGGAAGGCCGAAATCGGCGAAACCGGCCTCCAGGAACGACACCACCTCCGCCACCTGGCCGCCCCGCACCGCCAGCAGGTCCAGCCCGGCCGGAAGGTAGGCCGCCCGCTTCTCGTCCCACATGTACGTGCCGAAGGCCAGCTGACCGTTGGCCCGCGCGGGCAGCATCCGCCAGCGCTCCTTGAGCGGCCCGTCGAGCAGGAAACCGCGGATGCGGTCGCGCCCCTCGAACCAGGCCGCCAGCGGCGGCATCGAGTATTTCGCGTCCTCGGCCAGCATGGCCACGATGGCGTCCACGTCCCCGGCCTCCCAGGCGGCCGCGTACCTGCGGGCCAGCTCCCGGCTCCCCGCCTCGCCCAGCTCGCCGAGGGTCTGCCGCTGGGTGCTCGGGGGAAGCAGCTCGGCGAGGTTCCTCCTGGCCCGCTGGAGCGCGCTGTTGACCGCCGCGACCGTGGTGTCCAGCAGTTCGGCGACCTCGCGGGCGGCGTACCCGAGGACGTCGCGCAGCAGCAGCACGGCCCGCTGCACGGCCGACAGGTGCTGCAGCGCCGCCACGAACGCCAGCTCCACGCTCTCCCTGGCCACCACCCGCGCCTCGGGGCCCAGCCCCGCCGTCCAGGCCATCAGGCTGTCCGGGTACGGCTCGAGCCACGCCACCTCGCCGCCGGCCGGGTCGAGGTCGGCGGGCAGCTCGCGGCGGCCCCGGCGTTCGATGAGCGTCAGCGACCTGTTCGTCGCGATCTTGTACAGCCACGGTCTGATCGACCCGCGGTCCTCGAACCGCGCCAGGTTCCGCCACGCCCGGTCCAGCGTGTCCTGCACGGCGTCCTCGGCGTCGTGGACGGATCCCAGCATCCGGTAACAGTGGGCCCGCAGCTCGTCCCGCAGCGGCCCGACCAGCCGCCCGAACGCCAGCTCGTCCCCACCCCGCGCCGCGGCCAGCAGCTCCGCCGCCGTCGCTTCCGCCGCCGTCGCTTCCGTCGCCGTCGCTTCCGTCGCCGTCTCCTCGCCCGCCATCACCTCGCCCGCCATCACCTCGCCCGCCATCACCTCGCCCGCCATCGCCAGTCCCCCTCCCGGTGCGCCCCAAGCTACAGCGCCCGGATCGCCGCGCTCTGCCACGATCGAGGAGAGATGACGACACGCTGCGCCCTCTGCGGCGGCGGCACCGTGGCCCCGGACGGCCACTGCTGGGACCGCGGCCAGGCCCCACCGGCCTTCCGCTCACATGTGGAGATCACGACAGGCGGCGCGGCGGGAGTCAGCGACCGCGGGCTACGGCGCGGCGTCAACGCCGACGCGATGGCGCCGGCCGGGGACGGCGCGCGGACGATCGGCGTGGTGTGCGACGGCATGTCCATGTCGCCCCGATCGGATGGCGCCGCCCGGATCGCGGCCGACACGGGCGCGTCCATCCTGGCGGCGCGGCTGCGGGCGGGCGCGCCGCCGGAAACCGCGCTCGCCGACGCGGCGATCCGCGCGGGCCGGGCGGTCGCCGCCCTCGCCGAGCCGGCGCACGCCGCGCCGGCCTGGCGCTGACCGAGGACGACACGGGCGCCCACGAAGCGCTCTCAGCCTGGCTGGGCGCCGACGCCGGCGAGCCGTACCCGCGCGTCCGCAGCTACCGTCCCCGGGGGCCGGGCCGCCTGCTGCTGTGCACCGACGGCCTGTGGCGGCACCTGCCCGGCCTGGACCGCCTGCGTCCTCGGGGCGATCTGCCGGCGGACGCGCGGGCGCCGTGAAGGACAGATCGCGTACGGCGGTCACGCCGCCGTACCGCTTGGTGAGCTCCCGTACCTCGATCATGTCTTCGACGCTAGAAGAGGGGCCTGCGGCGGACGACCGACCAGAGGCTGAACCCCGCCGCCCCGGATCTCCACCGGAAGTCGTGCCCGTTCCGCTCACAGCAGCAGCGTCAGGCCGCCGATCGTGTAGCAGACCATGAGGACGAACAGCGGGATCTGGCCCGCGACCGCGCGACCGGGCGGCAGGAGGCGGACCGAGCGGTCGTGGGCGGCCACCACCCCCACCACGTGGCCGATCACGATGGCCAGCACCTGGACGGTGGCGATCGTGGCGGGTTCGACGGCGTTCGGGTCGGGCCGGGCGGCCACGCCGAGAGCCAGGAGGAGTCCGTGCCGGCCCTCGATGACCAGCAGGGAGAAGTAATGGGCGATGAGATAGCCGGTGGCGATCGGCACCAGCGAGTGGGCGAAGCGGGCGGTCAGCCCCCTGGTGCCGCCGATCAGTCCGGCCGCGCCAAGGCAGGCGGCGTACAGGAGGGTCACCCCCGCGACGGCCGTCAGCAGGCCGAGCGTGCCCAGCCCGATGCGGCCGAGCGGGCCCGACTGCAGGGCGTTCACCCAGGCGGGGGTGCCGGAGAAGCCGTCGTACGCGGTGCCGCCGAGCAGGACGCAGACCGTGGCGACCAGGCCGGGGGCGGGCTGGATGGCGTCGAGGCCGTCGAAGGGGCTGCGCAGGACGCGATCGCCGTTCGCCCTTCTGCCGAAGGGTGACAGGTGGCCGATCAGGGTCGAGTACACCTCGAACGGGTCGCCGCGTTCCAGCCAGGCGTGGCCGTACACGAGGGTGCCCGCGAGCTGGGTGGCCGCGTACAGGGCGAAGAAGGTCAGCAGGGTGAGCGGGGCCGCGGGCTCGGGGGCGACCAGCTCCGTCCAGGTGAACGCGAGCAGGCCCGCGGCGGCGGGCCGGTAGCCGAGCCTGGGCGGGAGCGGGCGCCGGGGCCGGTCGGGCAGCAGCCGGAACGGGCTCAGCGCCCGCCACACCGGCCCGAACAGCAGCGACGCCGGGACCAGGCCCACCCAGAAGAGCACATACACCAGGTACGGGCCCGCGTTCCCGTCCTCGGAGCCGGCCGCGAGCCAGCCGATCGCGTAGACGGCGACGAGGAGGGCCAGCACGCGCGCCGGGCGGCCGGGCAGGCGCAACGGGATCACCAGCCCCGCCCGGTCGCCGCGGAAGCGGGAGTCGGCCCAGAGCAGCCCGAGCGCCAGGAACGAGACGACGAGCGCCGCGAAGGCGCCCGCGTAGGCGTAGAAGAGCGGGATCGGCAGGTCGCCGCGCGTACCGATCCCGTGGGCGAGCACCCCCGCCGTCACCGGACCGCCAGTTGCGTGAGGACCAGTTTGCTCCTGTGGGTCTCCACCTCGAACACCCCGGTCAGGCCCGCCGTGAAGCGCACGGTCGCGGGCACCCCCGGCCGCAGCTCGGCCTCGATGTCGTAGCCGTGCACGTGCAGCTCGTCGGCCACGTCGCTGGTCACCGTGATGCTGACCTGCCGTCCCTTGGCCACCTCCAGCCAGCCCGGCGGCGGGCTCACCTGGCCGCGGGCGATCGTGATCACGGCGTCCGCCTGCCCGCTCGGTGCCGCCGTGGCCACCTCGTGGCTGTTGCCCGGATTGTGGTGGGTCTCCGACAGCGTCCCGCACGCCGTGACGAGCCCGCACGCCAGCACGCACCCGGCCACCCGGACGAACTCTCTCACGCGCCCACCTCGGCCTCGGCGGGCGTCTTCCGCACGCCGCCCTTGCGCCGCGGCGCCAGCACCACGACCGCGCAGAGCACCCAGAGCCCGGTCAGCAGCCCCCGGATCCATCCCGGTCCCAGCGGGACGACGGGGATCAGGTACACCAGCCGGTCGAAGGCGTCGGCGCAGGCCAGCAGCCCCACCACGATCGTGAACAGGCCGAACGCCGGCCGCCTGCCCCGCGACGCCGCGCCCAGGCAGAGCCACCACGTCCCCATGAGCAGCAGCGCGACCCCGGCCTGCGCCGTGCTGTCCACGGCCGCCGCCACCACGTCCAGCACGAGCCCGGCGGCCCCCGCGATGCTCCCGGCCACGATCAGCCGGTGCCGGCGCCGGACGATGGCCGTCGCCGCGGGCGCCACGCCGTTCCCGGACGGGCCGTCGCCGCCTTCGTGCCGGCGCGCGCCCCGCCGCGAACGCCACCAGAACAGCCCCAGCAGCAGCCCGAGCACCGCCGAGCCGCCGAGGGCGAGTTGCGCCTCCACCTTGCCGAGCCCCGACGCGCCGAACCAGTCGCACCCGGCCGGCAGGCGGGCCTGCGAGGCGCTGAAGTCGGCGCACAGGTACAGCTTGATCAGTTTCACGGGTTCGGCCAGCAGGCGGTTCGCGCCGCCCGACAGCGCGGGCGCCGTGGCGGCGCACACCGGCAGGACGGCGGGCGAGGACGCGCCCGTGTCGCCCTGCCAGCAGTTGCCGGTGCCCTGCCCGTCCCACCACACGTCCAGCCCGTTCGGCCGCCGCTCACCCGCCGGGCTCATGCCGAACACGTTGCGCTCGTAGCGGTTGTAGTCGGAGGTGTCGGCCTGCTTGGCCAGGTCGTTCTCGCCCCTGATGAACGCGGGCACCCCGAACAGGTGGAAGGCCGCCCGCCGGTGGCCCCACATGAGGTTGTTCCTGAAGATGTTGTAGTTGCCGCCCGCGACCAGGATGCCGGTCCCCGGGGGCACGCCCACCTGCGAGCACACCACGCCCCGCTCGTAGCCGCGCTCGGCCGGGGGCTTGGCGCAGGTGCCGTCGCGGGTGTAGCGGTAGTAGTCCCGGTTGTTGTCGTAGATCTTGTTGTTCTCGAACTTGGCGTGGTTCTGCGGCAGTCCGGGGTGCGAGGGCCAGAGGCTGTCCATCGTGGCGCCGACCATGTTGTCGTAGAACTCGTTGTCGTGCACCCACATCGAGTCGCCCGCGGTGCCCGAGTAGCCGAGCGCGTTGTCGTGGCTCTTGCAGCGGCGGATCTCGATGGCGTACCTGGGGACGTCGTGGCCGCGGCCGTCGTTGAGGTTGGAGGCGCTGCCCGGGTAGAGGCCGCCGTCGCCGTTCCCGTACGCCTCGCAGTCGGTGTAGAGGCCGTGGTCGCCGGCGAAGGTGAGGAAGCCGTACTCGTCGTTCCAGCGGGTGAGGACGCGGTCGATGACGAAACCGTCGGTTTCGAGCACGTACAGGGAGTTGAACGTGGTGCGCTGGGCGGTGAAGTTCCGGAAGTAGATGCCGTCGGTACGGTCGGCGCGGACGGCGTTGAGCTTGCGGTACTCCGCGTCGATCACGACGTCGAGCGGGCCGGCGCCGGTGCCCTCGATCTGCAGGTCCTTCTTGCCGAGGATGGCGACGAGGTTCTGGTTGTGGGGGCACTGCTGTTGCTGTTCGAAGGAGAGGATCTGGTAGCCCCACGTGGACCAGCGGGCGGGGAGCTGGGCGCAGGCGCCGGTGGGGGCGGGCCGGCTGGGTTCCTCGCGGTAGAGTCCGGGGAGAATGGCGATCGTCATTCCGGGGCGGTCGACCTGGTCGACGGCTTCCTGGAGGTGCCTGACCCCTTTTTGCTGACATTTCGCGAAAAGGTCGAGGTTGCGGGCTTTGAGCTCCCACGGAAATTTCGCAATTCGACGCTCAAAGTCGGCTTTATCCGTCTTGCACACCAGCAGGTCCGGCTCCCCGGACCGCAACACCGGCACCGTCCCCGTACCATCAGGCAGCGTCACCGGACGCTCCTCATGGGCGAAAGCGGTGCCGCCGGATAACATCAGGCCTGACGTGAGCACGACGATTGTCGCGATTTTTCGCATGGGGGGCATGGCCGCGAGATTAGAACAATGCTCACGTTCTGCCTAGGCCAGAACGATCTACGGGCCTTCGCCGCCACCGAGCCCGGCTGAGGCAAGGCCCGGCGGGGGCGGCGCTAACACGCCCCCGCCGGGAGTCATCATCCCCGAGCCCGATACCTCCGAAGGCAGCGGCGCCGCCCGCTCACACCATCGCTCGCAACCTGAGACACCGGCTCAGAGGGCAACGGACCACACGGTGCTCAAGCGTCGGCCGTCAGGGGGCCATTCCCGCCAGAGCCGCGTCCACGACACGTTCGGCGAGATCCGGGGCGAGGTCACCGTCCGGACCCCACTTGGTGAACCAGAGCATGGTGCCGCTGAGAACGGCCATGCCCATGGAGACGTCCAGGTCGGCGCGGAGCTCGCCGTTGGCGATGCCGCGCTCGATCACCGCGCGCATCGCCTGCCTGCGAGGCTCGATGGCCCGCTTGACGAACCGGTCCATCAACTGCGGATACCGATCGGCCTCGCTCATCGCGATCTTCATCACGCAGCGGTTGCGGGCCACGCCCGACTCGCTGCGCATCGCCTCGAGCAGGGAGATCAGGTCGTCGCGCACCGACGTGCCGGTGAGCGACGGCACCGGGGCCTTGAGCGTGGCGAGGGCGTCGACGACCAGGTCCTCCTTGTTGGACCAGCGCCGATAGATCGTCGTCTTGCCGACGCCCGCCCTCGACGCGATGGCCTCGATGGACAGATCGGAGACGCCCATGCCCTCGCCGATCAGATCGAGGGTGGCCTCGATGATCGCCTTCTCGGCCTTCTCGCTACGCGGACGCCCCGCCGGACGGGCGGTCCCTGATTCCTGGATCGTCATCGCTGCCTCACACTACAGCTGGCGCCTTCTGTTCCGCCTGTGTGACCGGGCGCGCCTTGCCCGGCATCCACTTTGCCACCACCGCGACGCCGGCCAGCGCGATCAACGCCGACACCAGCGCCGTGACGTGCATGCCGTCGACGAACGCGGCGAACGCGGGCTTGATCAGCGCCTGGCCCCTCTCGCCGAGCGCCTGGGCGACGCCCATGGTCTGCACGATCGACTCGCCCGCGGTGTGCTGGACGTCGGCGGGCAGGCCGGCCAGCGAGGGTGTGATCTCGCCGCGGTAGTTGGACGACAGCACCGAGCCGAGCACGGCCACGCCGAGCGCGCCGGCGACCTGGCGGACGGTGTTGCTCATGGCCGAGCCGACGCCGGCCTTCTCCCTGGGCAGCGACTCCATGATGGCGGTCGTCGCGGGCGGCATGATGTTCGCCATCGCGGCGCCCTGGACGAAGAAGATGATCTCGATCAGCAGGATCGGCGTGTCCTGGTCCATGAGCGCGTAGCTGGCCAGGGCCGCCGTCACCACGATCATGCTCACGGTGGCCGACAGCTTGGCGCCGAACCGCTCGTTCACCCGCTGGCTGAGCGGCGCGAAGATGAGCTGCGCGGCGGCGAACGGGATCATCAGCGCCCCCGCCTGCACCGGCGAGAAGGCCAGCACGGTCTGCAGGTAGAAGGTCAGGAAGAACATCCCGCCCATCATCGCGAAGAAGACGATGCCCATCATGCCGATGGCCGAGCTGAAGCGGACGTTGCCGAAGTTGCGGACGTCGAAGATGGGGTGGTCGATGCGCCGCTCCCACCACACGAACGCGCCGAGCACCACTATCCCGAACAGAGTCGGCACCAGGACCTCCGCGCTGAGAACCGTGCCGAGGCCGCCGCCGCGGATGATGCCGTACACCACGGCCACCAACCCGATGATCGACAGCAGCACACCGACCGGGTCCAGCTTGGACGGCTTCGGGTCACGCGACTCCGGTACGAGGGTCGCGATGAGGATCATGGCGATGATCACGATCGGCACGTTGATCAGGAAGACCGAGCCCCACCAGAAGTGCTGGATCAGCAGCCCGCCCGTGATCGGCCCGATCGCCACCGCGAGCCCCACGCCGCCGGCCCACACGCCGATCGCCTTGCCCCGCTCACCGGGCGGGAAGACGTTGGAGATGATCGCCAGCGTCGCCGGCATGATCGCCGCCCCGCCGATGCCCATCGCCGCCCTCGCCAGGATCAACTGCATCGGATCCTGCGAGTAGGCGCTGGCGAGCGAGGCCAGTCCGAACAGCGCCATGCCGATGAACAACATCCGCTTGCGCCCTGTTCGGTCCCCGATCACCCCGAACGTGAACAGCAATCCGGCGAACACCAGCGTGTAGGAGTTGATCGCCCACTCCAGCTCGCTCTGCGTCGCACCCAGACCGACCGTCTTGTCGGCGATGGTCTTCATCGCCACGTTGAGGATGGTGTTGTCCAGCACGACGGCCAGCAGGCTGAACACCAGCACGCCGAGGATCCCCCATCGGCGTGGATGGCCCGCGTTCGGGTCCACTACTACGTCTTTCACGAAGAGCCCCCAATTTCGATACGTACGAGTTTCGCAACGACACCGTATCGCAAGTTATTCCGATACGCAACGGTCTCGTTTCGTAAACCCTGGGTTAACTCTCCCCAACACCCCTTCGACCAGCCATCTCAGGCCCGTCCGCCCTCCTGCCCCAAGGCGGGAGGCGCTACCGAGAGAGGCGCGTACGCCGTCCGCGCACGCCGTCCGGTCACCTCCTCGGCCGGCTCGCCCTCCATCGGCCACCCCGGCCAATCACGCGCGGATCACCACAGCCGCACGGCCTCGCCCCACACCCGCCGGTAGACACCCTCCCGATCAGCACGCCGCCCCGCCTCCATAGACGCCCGCCCAAGGGTCACGCGGCCCTGCCCCGTAGATGCCCCCGGCCCAAGCAATCAGGCCGCCCTGCCCCCGTAGACGCCCGCCCAAGCAGCGCGCCGCCCTCGGGATCGACCCAGTCGGCCAGGCCGATCTCTCGCTGCACCACCCGGCCACGACAACCACCCACCTCACCCCGAAGGTGCCCGCCCATCGCCGAGACGGCAGTCCCCTCTCTCACCGTGAGGGGTCAGGCGCATGAGCAACTGACGCCGTGCGCCCAGGCCACCGCAGAACCGCCGACCCGCCGCACCGACGCGCACCCCGCGAGCACCACCCTGCGGCTCACCGACCTCGGGTCCACCGGTCGCCGGCTGGGGAGGTCACCGGTCAACAAGGGGAGGCGGCTTGCTGGTCACCGATTCATGGGCCTCGGCCGGGGTCGGAGTGGGCTCGGCGGGTGGCGACGGGGTCGGGGCCGGCAGGGTTGGGACGGGCTGGGCGGGGCGGCGGGGCCAGAAGGGGGCGGCGGCGAGCACCATGGCCACTCCCACCAGGCCCGCGAGCACGAACGCCCACGTCGGCCCGCTCGAATCGATCACGGCTCCCGCGATGGGGGCCGAGCTGGCGCCGCCGATCAGCAGGGCCGTGCCGTGGAAGCCCATCGCCTCGCCCCGCGCGGCGGAGGGCACCCACCGGGAAAGCACGTCGACCGTGGACGCCAGTGACGGCGCGCAGAGGAGGCCTGCCGGGAGGAGCATCACGACCAGCCATTGCCAGCCGCTCACCAGACTGACCGGGATCGTGAGCAGGCCCATGAAGGCGATGAGCACCAAGGGCGAGAAGCCACGCGACAGCCCGCCGTACACGAAGCCGCCGACGAGGGAGTAGACGCACCAGATGGCGACGGCGAGGCCGACCCACTGGGTCTGGCCGGCGTTGTTCATGGTCGCGATCAGGGACAGCTCCGTGGCCGTGAGCACGAACGTGGCCGCCGCCGCCGTCCCGAGCAGCGCCACGAACCCGGGCGTCAGCCACTGCCGCCTGGGCACCTTGACCGACTGCTCCTCGAGCTCGTCGGGCGATCGGGTGGGCGGGTTGAGCACGATCATGCCCAGGCCCGCCGCCGCCGTGGCGACCGCGATGGTCGTCATCGTCACCGCGCTGCCCAGCATCGTCAGCCCGGCCACCGCGAGAGCGGGACCGGCCATGTACGCCAGCTCGACCAGCATCGAGTCGAGCGCGAACGCGCTGCGCCGCTGGGCGACCGGCACCATGGCGGCCAGGCACTGCCTGGTCACGCTGAACACCGGCAACGCCAGCAGCCCCGCCACCGCCGCCGTCCCGATCAGGGCCGGGAACGGCAGCGCCCACGCGCACGACCAGAACACCGCCTGCGCCACGGTCGTCACCATGACCACCGGACGTAGGCCGTGCCTGTCGACGAACCTCCCCGCCAACGGCGAGCCGATCGCCATGCCGATGGTGTTGGCCATGGTGACCAGCCCCGCCTTGCCATATCCCAGGTCGAGCGCCACGGCGACGTGCAGGGTGAGCGTCATGCCCATGGCCGTGGACGGAACCCGCGCCAGCAGCCCCATCAGCAGCAACGCGGGGACGCCCGGGATCTTGAGCAGTCGTCGGTAAGGGGCGAGAGCCATGTAGTTTCAACCTCCGCGCTGATTCTGGCAAGAGGCACCGACAGTTTCGCCACAGGTTTTTCGGCACGTGACAGCGCGTGCCATCATCGGAGGGAGTCCGGGGACGCCACTGGGGCGCCTCGAGACGTTTCTGGAGGGTTCACACATGTCCTCTTCAACCACGCTGTACGGGGGCGTTTCCGGGCGCCGGGTCACCGTTCGCGACCTCGCCGCCGCCAAGGAGCGCGGAGAGCGGTGGCCCATGGTCACCGCCTACGACGCGATGACGGCCAGGGTCTTCGACGACGCGGGCATCCCCGTTCTGCTGGTGGGCGACTCGGCGGCCATGGTCGTCTACGGGTACGACTCCACGCTGCCCGTCACGGTCGACGATCTCCTGCCCCTGACGGCGGCCGTCGTGCGCGGCTCGTCCCGGGCGCTGGTGGTCGCGGATCTGCCGTTCGGGTCGTACCAGGCCTCGCCCCAGCAGGCGCTGGAGTCGGCCGCGCGCTTCATGAAGGAGGCCGGGGCGCACGCCGTCAAGCTGGAGGGCGGCCGCCGGGTCGTCCCTCAGGTGGAGGCGCTGGTCTCGGCCGGCGTCCCGGTCATGGCGCACCTCGGGCTGACCCCGCAGTCGGTCAACGTCCTGGGCGGCTACCGCGTCCAGGGACGCGGCCAGTCGGGCGACGAGCTCATGGCGGACGCCAAGGACCTGGAACGGGCGGGCGCGTTCTCGGTGGTGCTCGAGTGCGTGCCGGCGGATCTGGCGGAGCGGGTGACGGCGTCGCTGACGATCCCCACCATCGGCATCGGCGCGGGTGCCGGGACGGACGCGCAGGTTCTGGTGTGGCAGGACCTGATGGGGCTCACGCCGCGTCCCGCCCGGTTCGTCAAGCGCTACGCGGACCTGGGCGCCGAGATGGATCGCGCCGTCCGCGCCTTCGCCGCCGACGTGACCGCGGGCGCTTTCCCGGCTGCTGAGCACACGTACAACTGACAGCGGCCGACAGCACGCCCCCGGTACGCGACGCAACGGGCCCCTTACGGCGGTACGGCCACCTGACGGCGGTACAGCCACCTGACCGTTGGACCGGGCGTCCATGGCCGGGTATTCCAGTGCAGGCGTCCAGGACCAGGCGTTGGAGGGCGGACAGCGGGGTCAGGAACCCACGGCCAGGCCGGGCGCCCGTGCTGCGCGTCCAAGACGGGCGTCTGGGGCGTTGGAGGCCGGGCTCCGGGCTGGGGTTGCGGGCTGGGGTGCGGGCTGGGGTGCGGGCTGGGGTGCGGGCTGGGGTGCGGGCTGGGGTGCGGGCTGGGGTGCGGGCTGGGGTGCGGGCTGGGGCTGCGATTTCGTGAGCGCGGAGTCCGGTCCGTGGGTCCGGATCCGCGCTGCGGAAGTGCACGTGCCAGGCGACGGAGCCCGTGCGCGGGGTGAGGTGACGCCTCGTCCGTCGCTGGGCACGGGGTGGCAGGTGGTCAGGGAGTGGTGAGGGTGCTGGGGTCGGTGTTGGAGCCGCACAGCACCACCGCCACCCGCTCCCCCGGAGCCGGGGTGTACGCGCCCGCCAGCAGTGCGGCGTACGCCGTCGCGCCCGCGGGCTCGGTCGCCACCCGGTGACGCGCCCAGAGGGTACGCCGGGCCTCCACGATCGCCTCATCGGTCACCAGCACGCTCTCCACCCGAGGTGAGGAGAGGATCTCGAACGCGATGGCGCCGATCTTGGTGGCGCCCAGCGCGTCGGCGGCCACCCCGCTCACCTCGACGGGCACCGGGTGTCCCGCTCGCAGTGCCTCGTGGAGGGTCGGGATCCGCTCGGGCTCGACCGCGATGATCCGTGGCCCGGACCCACCCCCCGATGCGGAGCCGGGTGCCGGGGCAGAGCCGGCTGCCGAGGTGGAGCCGGGTGCCGGGGTGGGGGTGGAGGTGCCGAGGGTGATGCCGGCGGCGAAGCCGCCCCCGCCGACGGCGACCACCACCGTGTCCACCCCGCCCGTCTGCTCGACGATCTCCAGCCCCGTGGTCCCCTGCCCCGCCACCACCTCAGCCTGGTCGTACGCGTGCACCACCAACGCCCCCGTCTCCGCGGCCCGCTTGGCGGCGGCCTCGGCGGCCTCCGAGTAGATGGCCCCGGTCTGCGTGATGTGGGCCCCGAGGGCCTCGAGCCCGACGACCTTCACCGGGCTCGTCACCTCGGGCACGAAGATCTCCGCCCGCACCCCGAGGGCCCGCGCCGCGTAGGCGACGGCCAGCCCGTGGTTGCCGCCGCTGGCGGCGATCACCCCGCTGGGCGGCAGCTCGCCCGCCGACAGCATCCGGTTGAAGGCCCCGCGGACCTTGAACGACCCCGAGTGCTGCAGCAGCTCCAGCTTGAAGAAGACGCCGGGCGAGACCTCCAGCACCGGCGTACGCAGCACGAGCCCGTCTATACGACTGGCCGCCGCCAGCACATCCGAGTAATCCACACAGGCCACTATGCCAGCGCCTGCGAGACGTCGGCCCACAGGTCCTCGGGGTGCTCGATGCCCACGGCGATGCGTACGGTGCCCTCGCCGATCCCGTGCCGGGCCAGCTCCTCGGCGTCGAGCGAGCGGTGGGACGTCGTCGCCGGGTGCATGACGAGCGTCTCCACGCCGCCCAGCGACGGGGCGAGGAGCATGAGGCGTACGGAGCTCATGAACTTCTCCCCCGCCTCCCGCCCGCCGGCGAGGTCGAACGAGAGCACCCCACCGAAGTCGGACAGCAGCTTCCCGGCCAGTTCGTGGGAGGGGTGGGTGGCCAGCCCCGGCCAGTGGACGGCCGTGACGGCGGGGTGGGAGGCCAGGCGGGTGGCGAGGAGGCGGGTGTTGGAGCAGTGGCGTTCCATGCGCAGCGCGAGCGTCTGCAGCCCCCGCAGCGACAGCCAGGCGGCGAAGGGGTCGGCGGAGGCGCCCAGCTCGATCGCGAAGTGCCACACCTTCTCGTAGAGCTCGGTGGAGGCGAAGACGGCGAGCCCGCCCACCACATCGGTGTGCCCGGACAGGTATTTGGTGGTGGAGTGTACGACGATGTCCGCCCCGTGCTCGATGGGCCGGCAGAGCAGCGCCGTGGCGAACGTGTTGTCCACCACGGACACGATTCCCAGCTCGCGGGCCGCCGCGCACATCCCCGGCAGGTCCGCGACCAGCGTCATCGGGTTGCTGATCGTCTCCAGGTAGACGAGCCGCGTCTCCGGGCGGACGGCGGCGCGCAGGGCGGCGGGGTCGTTCTCGGGCACGTACGTCACCGTGATCCCGAACCTGCCCACCAGGTCGTTGATCATGGCGGCGGTCCCGCCGTACAGGGACTTCTGCGCGATGAGGTGGTCGCCGGGCTTGAGCAGGCCGAGCAGGACGGTGTTGATCGCGCCCATGCCCGAGCCCGTGGCGATGGCCCCCACCCCGCCCTCCAGCCCGGAGACGGCCTCCTCCATGGAGCGGACGGTGGGGTTGGTGTAGCGCCCGTACACGAACGGCCCGTCGGCCCGCCCCATCGCGTCGGCCATCACGGCGGGGTCGTCGAAGACGAATCCGGAGGTCTGGTAGATCGGCACGGTGATCGGCCGGCTGCCTTCGACGACGGGCTGCGGCACGTGGACGGCGCGCGTCTCGGGGCGGAGCTCGGAGGAATGAGAATCGGTCATGCATCAAGGATCGTCCGCAAAACGGTCCGACGTCAGAGCCAATGCGGCAGAATTGGTCCATGAATGGGGCCAATCTCGCCGACGGCGACCTCGTGGATCTCCTTGGCCGCTGGGCGTCCGGCCGCGGCCCGCTCTACCTGCTGCTCGCGGCCCGGTTGCGGGCGCTCATCGACGACGGCGTGCTGCCGCCCGACCGGGCGCTCCCGCCGGACCGGGTGCTGGCCAGGCGGCTCGCGGTGGGCCGCGGCACCGTGGTCGCCGCGTACGACCTGCTGCAGCAGGAGGGCCGCGTGGTGCGCCGCCAGGGCAGCGGCACCCGGGTGGCCCCGCTCGAGCTGCCCGCGACGCGGGCCGCCGACGGCGTGGTGGCCAACCCGCTCCTGCTCCACATCCTGCACCCGCCGGACGACGTGCAGCTCCTGACGTGCGCCGCGCCGGACGACATGCCGGCGGCGATGTTCGAGGCGTACGAGGAGGCGGGCGCGCGGCTGGCCGGCACCCGCGACCTGGGCTACCAGCCCGCGGGCAACCCGGCCCTGCGGGCCGCGCTGGCCGCCTACTACACCGGCCGCGGCGTGCCGACGACGGCCGAGGAGATCATGGTGACGACGGGCGCCCAGCAGGCGCTCACCCTGCTCACCGGGCTGCTGGTGGCGCCCGGCGACACCGTGCTGACCGAGGCGCCGACGTACCCGGGCGCGCTGGAGGTGTTCCGGCACGCCGCCGCCGTCGTGCGTCCGGGGACGGCGGAGGACCTGCGCGAACGCCCCGCGCTGGCCTACTTCGTCCCCACCAGCCGCAACCCGGACGGCGCGGTCATGGGCAACCCGGCCCGCCGGCGGCTGGCCGCGCTGGCCGCCGAGCACGACGTGCCGCTGATCGACGACGAGGTGTGCGCCGAGCTCTGCTTCACGGGCGAGACGCCGCCGCCGCTGGCGTCGTTCGAGCGGGGGGAGCACCTCATCACCGTCGCCTCGCTGAGCAAGCTCGTCTGGGGCGGGCTGCGGGTGGGGTGGATCCGCGCGGCGGCGCCGCTGGTGTCGCGGCTGGCCAGGCTGCGGGCCGCGCTCGACCTCGGGGGCGAGGTCTTCAGCCAGCTGGCCGCCGTCGCGCTGCTGCGCCGCCTGGAGGAGGTACGGGCGGAGCGGGTGCGCACGTTGCGCCGCCGCCACGACCACCTGTGCGCCGAGCTGCGCGAACGCCTGCCGTCGTGGAAGTTCGAGCCCGCGCTCGGCGGCCAGACCGTCTGGGTGCGGATCCCGCGCGGCGACGTGGACTCCTTCGCCCAGGTGGCGCTCAGGCACGGGGTCGCGGTGCCGCCGGGCAGGTCGTTCGACCCGCTGGGCGGGCACGCCGACCGCATGCGCCTGCACTTCCTGTTCCCCGAGGAGGAGCTTTCGCGAGCGGTGAACAACCTGGCCACGGCCTGGGCGTTCTTCGACGGCACCGATCGCCCGGTGTCCCGGCACACCCTGGTGGTCTGACAGGGTGGGCCTATGCAGACGACCTTCGTACTGGTGCACAGCCCTTCCGTCGGGCCTTCGACCTGGGCTCCCGTGGCCGAGTCGCTGGAACGCCGCGGACACGCGACCGTGGTGCCCGACCTGACCGGCGTGGCGACGGGCGGCGCGCCGTACTGGCCGCGGGTGGTCGAGGCGGTGCGCTCGGTCACGCCCGACACGCCCGTCGTGCTGGTCGCGCACAGCAACGCCGGCTTCTTCCTGCCGTTGATCAAGGAGGGGCTGGGCGAGCGGGTGGTGGCGTGCGTCTTCGCCGACGCGCACATCCCCCCGCGCGAAGGGCTGATCAAGGTCGCGGAGGAGAGCTTCCTGCCGTTCCTGCACGACCTGGCCGGACCCGACGGCGTGCTGCCACGCTGGACCGACTGGTGGGACGAGGAGGACGTGGTGGCCATGCTGCCCGACCCCGCCGTGCGCATCAGGGTGGCGGCGGAGCAGCCGCGGCTGCCGCTCGACTACTACACGCAGCCCATCCCGGTGCCCGCCGGGTGGGACGAGGTCAGGTGCTCGTGCCTGTGGTTCGGGCCGCCGTACGAGAAGGTCGCCGAGGAGGCCGCGCGGCGGGGCTGGCCCGTGAGCCGCGTGCCCGGTCAGCACCTGCACCAGCTCGTCGACCCCGAGGGCGTCACGGACGCGCTGCTCAAGCTCGCGCGCAAGTCGTGAATTCTTCACTGCCGCCCCGCGAGCTCCCCGGAAACACTCGTACGCATGACAGCGATCGAAGTGAGCGGGCTCAGGAAGAGCCACCAGGGGTTCGAGGCGGTGAAGGGCATCTCGTTCGAGGTGGCGGAGGGTCAGATCTTCGCGCTCCTCGGCAGGAACGGCGCGGGCAAGACCACCGCGATCGAGGTGCTGGCGGGCTTCCAGCGGGCCGACGGCGGGACCGTGCGCGTGCTCGGCCTCGACCCGCACGCCGACCGCGCGGCCGTCAGGCAGCGCACCGGGATCATGTTGCAGGAGGCCGGGTTCTTCCCTGACCTGACGGTCGCCCAGACCGTCGACACCTGGCGCGACTTCACCGCCGCGCCCCGCCCCCGCGACGAGGCGCTGGAGCTGGCCGGGCTGGCGGGCAGGCGGGACACCAAGGTGCGCCAGCTGTCCGGCGGCGAGAAGCGCCGGCTCGACCTGGCGCTGGCCCTGCTGGGCCGCCCCGACGTGCTCTTCCTCGACGAGCCGACCACCGGCATGGACCCCGAGGCCCGCAGGAACACCTGGACCGTCGTCCGCGACCTGGCCAGGCAGGGCACCACGATCCTGCTCACCACGCACTACCTGGAGGAGGCGCAGCGCCTGGCCTCGGCCATGGCCATCCTGGACGCCGGCGAGATCGTCGCGTCCGGCGACATGGCCGAGACCCTCGCCGCCCGGTCGGGGCGGGTGGCGTTCCGGCTGCCCGCGGAGGTGGATCCGGCCGAGCTGCCGCTGCCGGTCACCCTGGAGGGCGAGACGGCCGTCTGCCGCGCCGACGACCCCGACCTGGCCGCGCAGACGCTGCTGACCTGGGCGGCCGGACGCGGCCTGCGCCTGGCGGGCCTGGAGGTCCGCACCGCCACCCTCGAAGACCTCTTCCTGGAGAGCGCCCGATGAGCCTGACCGCCACCTACCGCCTCGGCACGCGCCTGTTCTGGCGGGACAAGACCATGCTGTTCGCCTCGGTGGTGACCCCGGTCGGGCTGGCCGTGGGGATGCCGCTGCTCATGAGGAACACGGTGGGCGCCTCGGCCGCCGCCGCGATCTTCCAGAACGCGATCTCGCTGCTGCTGGCGATCACCGCGTTCATGAACGTCGCCGTCGCCCTGGCCACGCGCCGCGACCAGCTCGTGCTCAAGCGCCTGCGGGCCGGCCGGCTGACGGACGGGCAGATCCTGCTCGGCCAGATCGCCAGCACGGCCACGCAGACCGTGGCCATGATCGCGCTGTGCACGGTGGCCGTGCGGGTGGTGGCCGGCGTGCCGTTCCCGGACGACCCGCCGGGGTTCGCCGCGATCACGGTGGCGGGATCGGCGGTGCTGTCGCTGCTCGGCGCCGCGTACACGGCCGCCATCCCGCGCGCGGAACTGGCCGCCGCGTTCACCACGCCCGTCTTCCTGGTGGCGGCGGTCTCCGCGGGCGCGATGGGACCGATCCCGCTGCCCTCGTGGCTGCGGCCGGCCCTGGACCTGCTGCCCACCAGCGCCGTCGTGAACGCCGTCAGGACCGGCGACCTGGCCGTGCCCGCCCTGGTCCTGGCCGCCTGGACGGTGGCCGGGCTCGTCGCGATCCGGCTGTGGTTCCGCTGGGAACCGCGCCGATCATAGAGATAATCGTTGCCCGTGGTCTCCTCCTCGGCCAGGCGGCTCGCGACCGGCCTCATCACCGCCGTATCGGCCGCCTACTCGCTGCTCGCGCTCACCTACTTCCTGCACGGCCCGGGCTACGGCGCCATGGCCGCGGTCGCCACGCTCGCCGTGATCTCCACGCACTACCTGAACATGCGGGCCGGGCTGCGCGGCGAGCGCCCGCCCGCCTACCCGCTCACGATCGTGCTCCAGGCCGTCGTCACGTACCTGCCCGACTTCCTGCCCGCCGGCATGTCGGGGGTGACGGCGCCGATGCTGGCCGGGACGCTGCTGGTGTTCCTGCCGCTGGGCCGGGGTGTGGCGCTGGTGGTGCTGATGATGCTGTACGAGGGCACCGCGCTGTGGTGGGGCGTGGACGCGTCCGTCGTCACCCTCTTCTACGTGGTCACCGTGCCGACGACGGGCGCCATGACGTACGCGCTGGTGCGGTTCACGCGGGTGGCGGCCGACCTGGAGCAGGCCAGGGCCGAGCTGGCGGACGCGGCCGTGCTCAAGGAGCGCCTGCGCATCTCCCGCGACCTGCACGACGGCCTCGGGCGCAGCCTGACCGCGATCGCGCTCAAGGGCGACCTGGCCTCCCGGCTCATGGAGCGCGACCCGGCCGCCGCCCGGACGGAGGTCGGCGAGCTGGTGCAGGTGGCCAGGGAGGCGGCCCAGGACGTACGCCACGTCGCCAGGGGTTACCGGGCCCTGTCGCTGGCCGACGAGGTGAACCGGGCGGTGGCGCTGCTGGAGTCGTCGGGGGTCGGCGCGCAGGCGAACCTGGCGGACGCGGCGCTGCCGGGCCGCTCGGAGGAGGCGCTGGCGTGGGCCGTCCGCGAGGCCGTCACCAACGTCCTGCGCCACAGCCGCGCCACGACCTGCACCATCACCACCTCCGTGAACGGGGGCACGCTCCGGCTTGAGGTGGCCAACGACGGCGTCCTCGCCGAGCCCGGCCCCGCCGGAGGGGGCCTCACGGGGCTGGCGGAACGCGCGGCCCAGGCGGGCGGCTCGTGCGCCGCGGCCCGGACCGGCGCAGGCGGCTTCCTCCTGACGATGGAGGTCGCGGCGTGAGTCGGGACCGCCGGGCCGTGGAGGTCGCGGCGTGATCAGGGTCCTGCTGGCCGAGGACATGCACATGATCCGCGCCGCGCTCACCGCCCTCCTCCGCCTGGAGCGGGACATCGAGGTGGTCGCGGAGGTCACCAGGGGCGACGAGATCGTGCCCGAGGCCCTGCGGGTGCGGCCCGACGTCGCGGTCGTGGACATCGACCTGCCGGTGGTGGACGGCATCACCGCCGCCGCCACGCTCCTGGAGCGACTCCCGTCGTGCCGCGTCCTGGTGCTCACGGCCATGGGGCAGCCGGGCCACGTACGCAGGGCTCTGGCCGTGGGCATCGAGGCGTTCCTGGTCAAGGACGCCCCCGGCGACCGGCTGGCGGAGGCGATCAGGCGCACCGCCGCCGGGCTGCGCGTGCTGGACGCCGAGCTGGTGTCCTCGGCCATGCAGTACGGCGAGAGCCCGCTGACGCCGCGCGAGTCCACCGTGCTCAGGGAGGCCGCCCGGGGCGCCTCGGCCGAGGAGATCGCCGCGCGCCTCCACCTCTCCCCCGGCACCGTGCGCAACTACCTGACGGGCGCGATCATGAAGACGGGAGCCCGCAACAAGATCGACGCCATCCGCATCGCGGAGGACGCGGGCTGGCTGTGACACCCCGGGCTGGATTCCCTGCGAGAGAAGGGGTCAGATGTCGGTGATGCGCAGGCCGGCGTGGGCCTTGTAGCGGCGGTTCACGGAGATGATGTTCGCGGTGAGCGCCTCGATCTGGTGGGAGTTGCGCAGCCGCCCGCCGTACACACCGCGCACGCCCGGGATGACCTCGGCCAGCGCCTGCACCGTGTCGGTGGCCTCGCGGTCGTCGCCGAGCACCAGCACGTCGAGGTCCACCTTCTCCACCGCCGGGTCCATCAGCAGGACCGCCGACACGTGGTGGAAGGCGGCCACCACCCGGCTCTCGGTCAGCACCGCCGCCGCCTGCTGCGCCGCGCTGCCCTCCTCCACCGGCAGCGCGTAGGCGCCCTGCTTGTCGAACCCGAGCGGGTTCACGCAGTCGACGACGATCTTTCCGGCCAGCTCGGCCCGCAGGGACTCCAGCAGCGCCTTGTGCCCCTCGTACGGCACCGCCACGATCACGATGTCGGCCTCGGCGGCGACGGCGGCGTTCGCGCCCCCGCTCGCGCCCGCCCCGATGTCGCTCGCCGCGTCCTGGGCGCGCTGCTCGCTACGCGACCCGATCAGCACCCGGTGCCCCGCCAGCGCGAACCGCCGCGCCAGCCCCTTCCCCTGGTCACCGGTGCCGCCGAGGATGCCGATGGAAAGCCCGCTCACATCTGTCATAAGCCCGATCATGCCAGCTCGGCCGCATGGTGCTCGCCACGGGGTGGGCCGGGCCCGGTCGTGCGGGCCCGGCCGGCGTACGGGCTAGCAGTTGCCGATCGCGGGCAGCCCGAGGATCCGCAGGGCCAGCCACTCGATGGCCAGCGGCCCTCCTTCGACGGCTCCCGTGACGTGGTCCGGCGCGGGCAGCGCGGTCCAGCGGACGTTCACCCCGGCCCGGCAGTACTCGGAGCGCAGCGTCGAGCCCACGGACAGGGGGATGATCTGGTCCCCCTTCGCGTGGTACAGGAACATCGGCACCCGCGGAGCCGTGGCTCCCAGGCGGTTCTCCGCTAGCCGGGCCAGCCACTTCGGCTGGTTGAGCAGGTCGATCGGGCTCAGGTCGGAGAAGCGCAACCCCGCCAGCTTGCCGAGATCGCCCACGCAGTCGTCGGCGGCGTCGGCGAGCAGGGCGCGCCCGCGGTCGTTGAGGTCCGCCTGCAGGTCCAGCTCGGGGTAGGCCGCGTCGAGCCCGACCCCGGCCGCCGCCGCCAGCCCGAAATCGGACCCGCCGTCCAGGTGGTCCGCGACCGCGTGCAGGTCGGCGGGCACGCCTCCGGCCGCGACGCCCTTCAGCCGCAGCTCGGGCGCGTACGAGGGCTGCAGCTGCGCCGCCCACCCGGCCGACGCACCGCCCTGGGAGTAGCCCATGACGGCGACGGGCGCCCGGCTCGACAGCCCCGCCCCGGACACGCGGGTGGCGGCCCTGATCGAGTCGAGCACGGCGTGCCCCTGCGAGATCCCGGCCATGTACGTGTGCGGCCCGGGCGTGCCGAGCCCCTCGTAGTCCGTCATGGCCACCGCGAACCCCTTGAGCAGGAAGAGGCTCACCAGCGCGAGCTCCGCCTCCCGGCCCTGGCTCATGCTGACCGAGGGGGCGCACTGGTCGCCGAGCCCGTGAGTGCCGACGGCGTACCCGATGATGGGGCGCGCGCCGAGCGGGTAGCCGCTCTTGGGCACGAGCAGCGTCCCCGACACGGTGTTGAGCGAGCCGGTGGCGGACGTGGAGTTGTAGAGGAGGTGCCAGGCGTTGACCGGAACCTCCAGGAGCTTGCCCGGCAGGAGGTAGACGGTGGTGGGCTGGGCGGAGACCACGTCCCCCGGAGCCGCCGCGCGGGCCGGGGTCGTGGTGAGGGACATGATCAATAACAGGACCATGGACATGCTGACGCGGACACGTAAGGACATGTGCCGCCCCTCTCCGTGAGGACCACATACTTGGGACGGCGGCGCCGCGAGCCGATCGTTACCCGGGAGTAACCTCCTGTCAAGGCCCGAAATGACGGGGAAACGCACCTCGTGTCAGCACATCACTCCCGAATCAGCCACCCCGCGAGTGCGGCGTCAGGCACCATGGGGACATGGACTCAGGATCGGTGGCCCTGCTGCGTGAGCTCCTTGCCGAGACCGGCTGGCTCGAACGCGCCCGCGAGCTGGGCGTTGCCCTGCGGGCCACCCGCTCGCCCGGCGGCCTGCTGCTGGTCGGCACCCCCGACGACGAGCCCTGGCACCTGACCGCGCACCTCGCCGACGAGGCCAGGTTCTCCGGGCTGACGCAGCTCACGCCCACGCTGGTGCGCTGGACGCCGCCCGCCGACGCACCCGCCCACCTGCGCGTGGGCATCGAGCGCCTGGAGCGCGCCGCCCGGGGCGAGACGCTGTTCGTGCTGGCCGAGCAGGAGGCGCCGGTGCCCCTGCTCGAACGCGTGGACGACGCCCGTCGCACGGGGGCGACCATCCTGGCCATCGAGGGCGGCGACCGGGAGCTGGCCGGGCTGGCGCACGACTGCATCGCGGTGCCGCGGGACGGGCTGGTGACCTTCGACGGAGCGCAGCACCTGGTGAGCGCGGCGGCCGGGGAGCCCGAACGCCGCCCCGGCCTGCGCGAGCGCCTGGCCCGCCTGCTGGACAAGGTCAGCGGCCCCCAACCGGCCGACTGAGCCCGCCTGCCGGTCAGCGGCCGAAAACACGGCCGCCCAGGCTACGGCCGCCCGGGCTCGGCGGCGCCGGCGGCACTACTGGCGCTGGAGGCACTGGGGGCGCCGGCGCCACTGGCGGTGCTGGGGGCGCTGAGGGCGGGGGCACTGTGCAGGCGCCCGCTGAGGGACGTCTCCAGCGCCGCCGTGGCCTCCTCGATCGCGCCGATCACCACGGCCTGCACGGGGTCGGGCTCCCCCGACCGGGTACGGCTCACCCGCGTGACCGCGTCCAGCCGCCGCGCGCCCACGTCCCGCACCTCGCTCACCCGCACCTCCCCCTCCGGCACGTCCAGCAGGGCCAGCGCGGGCACGATCGCCACCCCGTGCCCGGCCGCCACCAGCGCCAGCGTGGGCCCGAACTCCGCGATGACGTGCACCCTGCGCGGCTCGACCCCGTGCAGCCCCGCCAGCCGCTCCAGCGCCTGCCCGCTCGCCTGGTTCGGCACGCCGGCCACCCAGGGCAGCCGCAGCAGCTCGGGCACCGAACCCGGGTCCGGCTGGTCGGGCGGCAGCACGATGCGGTATTCGTCCACGTAGAGCAGCCGCGCGCTCAGCGACGGCTGGGACAGCCCGGGCAGGCTCATGTCCTGCTCGGTGATGAGCACGTCCATCGCGCCCATGCGCAGCTCCTGCAGCGCGGGCTGGCCGTAGATCTCGTGGATGACCGGGGTGATCTTGGGGTGGCGGGCGGCCAGGTGGCGCATGGCGGGCACCAGCATGTGGGTGATGACCGTGGGGAAGGCGGCGATGCGCACCGGCCCGGCCAGGCGCTCGGTGAACCGGGTGAGCTCGCGCCTGGCCTCCAGCAGCTCCTCCTCCACGCGCTCGGCGTAGCCGGCGAGCACGCGCCCGGCCGGGGTGAGGGAGACGCTGCGCTGGGAACGGTCGATGAGGGCCAGCCCGACCTCGCGTTCGAGCTGAGCGAGCTGCTGGGAGACGGCGGAGGGGGTCAGATAGAGCGCTTCGGCGGCCCGCATGACGCCGCCGCGGCGGGCGACCTCGTGCAGGATCCGCAGCCGCCGTGGATCAATGTCCATGCAGGTCAGCTTACGCGCACCTTTAGCATTCTTTATTTGCGCTTCACGACGATCAGTCCAGACAATGACGCCCATGGACCTCCTCTTCGCCGCCGTCGGCTGGGTCGGTGCCGCGCTGTTGCTGGTCGGGTATGTCCTGGTCACGCAGTCCCGGTTACCGGGCGACGGCGCGGCGTACCAGCTCATGAACCTCGCCGGCTCGCTCGGGCTCATGGTCAACAGCGCCTACAGCGCCGCCTGGCCGTCGGCCGGCCTCAACCTGATCTGGGCGGGCATCGGCGTCTTCGCCCTGATCAAGCTCGCACGCATAGGAGCGTCCGCATGATCGTCGAACTCAGCCACCGCATCGTGGACGGCATGGTCACCTATCCCGGCATCCCCGGCCCGAAGCTGGGGGTGCACCTGAGCCGGGAGGACTCGCGCAAGGTCTACGCGCCGGGCACGGAGTTCCACATCGGCATGATCACGCTCGCCGCCAACACCGGCACCTACCTCGACACCCCGTACCACCGCTATCCCGATGGGCCCGACCTGTCACAGGTGCCGGTGAGCAAGCTCGCCGACCTGCCCGGCATCGTGGTGCGGGCCGGCGCCGGCCGCGAGGTGACGATCAGCGAGGACCTGGACGTACGGGGACGGGCCGTGCTGATCCACACCGGCTGGGACCGCCACTTCGGCACCGACGCCTACCTGCACGGCCACCCCTACCTCGCGCCCGACTCGGCGCAGTGGCTGGCCGACCAGGGGGCGGCGCTGGTGGGCATCGACTCGCTCAACATCGACGACACCCCGCCGCAGGGCGAGCGCCCCGCCCACACGATCCTGCTGCAGGCGGGCATCCCGCTGGTGGAGCACCTGACGGGCCTGGCGGCGCTGCCCCAGCCGTCCGAGGGGGACGGCTTCCGCTTCCATGCCGCGCCCCCGATGGTCGCGGGCATGGGAACCTTCCCGGTCAGGGCGTACGCGGTCGTGCCCTAATCGTCGTCATTCTCGGCCTCGTCCCAGGCCTTGTTGCGGTCGGCGGCGCGCTGCAGCGCCCCGGCCGCCTCCTGCTCGGAGGTGTAGGGACCCATCCGGTCCTTGTTGGGGCAGCCCTGCTCGGGCTCGACCCGCATGTGCTTGAGACAGAACCACCACTGGCCTTCGCTCACGGGGTCAATTCTGCCCCGTAGACTCATGTTTCATGACGACACTGCTCCAGCCCGGGCGAGTTTCGCCCATGCGAAAGGTTCCCGCCCACATCGAGCGGCCGGAGTACGTCGGCAAGAAGCGGCCCAAGACCGGCGAGTCCGACGTGAAGAGCCCTGAGATCATCGAGCGCATGCGGGTGGCCGGCCGGATCGCCGCCCAGGCGCTCGACGAGGTCGCCAAGCACATCCGGCCGGGTGTCACGACCGACGAGCTCGACCGGGTCGGCCACGAGTTCCTCGTCGACCACGGCGCCTACCCGAGCACGCTCGGCTACAAGGGCTACCCCAAGTCGCTGTGCACGTCGATCAACGAGGTCATCTGCCACGGCATCCCCGACGACACCGTGCTCCAGGACGGCGACATCGTCAACGTCGACATCACCGCCTTCATCGGCGGCGTCCACGGCGACACCGACGCGACCTACCTGGTGGGCGAGGTCGACGAGGAGTCGCGGCTGCTCGTGGAGCGCACGCGCGAGGCGATGATGCGCGCCATCAAGGCGGTCGCGCCGGGGCGGCAGCTCAACGTGGTGGGCCGGGTCATCGAGGCGTACGCCAAGCGCTTCGGCTACGGCGTCGTGCGCGACTTCACCGGTCACGGGATCGGCACGAGCTTCCACTCCGGGCTCATGGTGCCCCACTACGACGACCCGTCGCTGCGGGTGGAGCTGGTGCCGGGGATGACGTTCACGATCGAGCCCATGCTGACGCTGGGCACCATCGAGTACGACATCTGGCCGGACAAGTGGACGGCCGTGACCAAGGACCGCAAGCGCACGGCCCAGTTCGAGCACACGATCGTGGTCACCGAGACGGGCAGCGAGATCCTCACCCTCCCCTGACCCGTCAGCCGCGTTTGGGCACCACCCCGGTCACCGTCGTGCCCTCGCCGAGCACGCTGTTGACCGACAGGCTCCCGCCGAGCTCCGTGAAGGCGGCCCGCATCCTGGCGATGCCGCTTCCCGCCCCCGCAGCGTGAAAGCCCTGGCCGTTGTCGCTGACCGTCATGCGCAGCCCGCTCCTGGAGACCGTCACGGCGATGGACACGGTCCGGGCCCGGCTGTGCAGCTCGACGTTGGACAGGGCCTCGTCGATCGTGGCCATGACGGCCCTCGAGACCCGCGAGGGCACGTCGGTGGCCGGCAGCGCCCAGGTCTCGACGGCGATCCCCGTGCGCTCGGACCATTCGGCCAGACAGCTCTCGAGAGCCTCGGCCAGGCTCTGCCCCCCGCGCATCCGTGTCTCTTCCGACAATGGTTCTCGCCTTCCTAGGCACACCGGGCCTACGCCGGTCCCCACTCCGGCGCCCTCACCTGGCGGTGCGCGTCCCCCCTCAAGGCCTACGCACGCTGGTCATGGGGTTATGCCCGTCTCCCCTGGGAGACAGGCTACCTGGCGGTACAGAGACTTGTAGTGGGAAGATAGAAGGCCATGGCCGAACGGCTACTCGCCGGAAACCCGTCACTCACCTTTGTCGGCGCGGTTGAGACGGGCGAGGTAGGCGTTGTAGGAGTCGAGTTCGGAATCCCCCGAGCCGCCTGAGCGGTCGGCCTTGCGGTCGATGCGCCGGGCCTGCCGCTCGTCGTCCCGATACCACTGCACGGCGATGGCCAGCAGCACGATGAGCGTCGGGATCTCGCCGAAGCCCCATGCGATGGCCCCGCCGTCCTGCTGCGTCTGCAGCAGCGTGGCGCCCCAGGTGCGGCCCAGCTGCTCGTACCAGCCGGAGGCGATCACCGTGCCCATCATCATCAACGCGACCCCGAAGAACGCGTGGAACGGCATGGTGACGAAGAGCATGAGCAGCCGCCCGACGTACGGGAGCCGGTTGGGCGCGGGGTCGACCCCGACGATCACCCAGAAGAACAGGCACCCGCTGAGCAGGAAGTGGAGGGTCATCCAGATGTGGCCGAGATGCTCCTCCATGGCCGATTCGAAGAGCGGCGTGAAGTACAGCGCGTACGTCGAGGCGATGAAGATGGACGTGGCGACGGCGGGATGCGAGACGACCTTGGTGAACCGGCTGTGCAGGATCGTCGTGATCCACTCCCGCGGCCCCCGGTCGCCCCGCCGGGTGGCGGGCTTGAGCGCGCGCAGGGCCAGCGTGACGGGCCCGCCCATGACGAGGAAGATCGGCACGACCATGGAGAGCGTCATGTGCTCGATCATGTGGATGTCGAACATGACCTTGGCGTAGCGGGCCAGCCCGCTCTGCGTGGCGAACACCAGCAGGGCGATCCCGACGTACCAGGAGGCCGTGCGCGCCCACGGCCACGCGTCGCCGCGCTTGCGCAGCCGCCACACGCCCAGGGCGTAGAGCCCGGCCAGCACGGCGGCGACCGTGGCGAAGAACAGGTCGAACCACCACAGGGTGAACACGTTGCCGAGCGTGATCTCGGCCGGGAGGGGGAAGCCGAGCAGCTCGAAGGCCCGGTCGGCGGGCACGCTGAACTCGGGCGGCGGCGTGCGCGACAGCGCCACGGCCACCCCGACGGTGGCCAGCATAAGCACCATCTCGCCGCCGGCCAGCCGGGTGAACGCCCGGGGCCTGCCCTTGTCGAGGTCGGCCAGCGTGCGCTGCCGGTGCCAGTAGCCGATGTAGCCGAGCAGCACGAAGGCCACGATCTTGACCACGGCGAGCAGGCCGTACTGGGTGGTCCACAGGTCGGACACCGCGCCCAGCCGCGCGATCAGGCTGAACACCCCGGACAGCCCCACCCCGGCGTAGCACCACACGGCCATGTCGGAGAAGCGGCGGGCGGCCACCTCGAGCTGCGGCTGCCTGCGGACCGCGTGGAGGGCCAGCACGGCGAGCCCGCCCACCCACAGGGCGAGCGCGAGCAGGTGGAGCGACACCGCCGACGTGGCGAGGTCGTGGTTGGGCGAGGAGGAGGTGTGGCCGGTGAGCGGTGCGGGCAGCAGCGTCACCAGCGCAAAGACCAGCAGGCCCGCCGCGGCCCCCGCGGTGATGGCGCCGCGGGAGAACAGCGCGATCGCCACCCCGAACAGCACCACGAGCGTGAGCGCCACGCCCTGCGTGGTCTGGGTGGCGTAGCTGGTGAGGAAGGTGCGGTCGAGGATCTGGGGAACGGTCCTGCCGATGGACTCGGCGGTGCTGAACACGATGGCGACGAAGGCCGAGCCGGCCCAGGCGAGGGCCGCCCACGAGCCGGCCTTGACGTATTGGGCGGCGGTCCTGCCGAGCACGCCCTTGTCGTTGGGCAGCAGCGCGGCGGCCATGAGCAGCAGGCCGACCGTGGTCACGCCCGCCACGTCCATGAGCAGCTTGGACAGCGGCAGCCCCCAGCGGACGACCGCGCCGGAGTCGGGCAGCCCCGGGATGATCCTGGGGAACGCCCTGCCGCCGGCGATCATGCCGATGACCAGGGCGACGACCGCGGCGGCCGCCCCGGCGAGCGCGAGCCGCGCCGCCTTGCTCATGGCTTCTTCTTCCGCGCGCTGAGCAGGAAGCCGATGCCGATGCCGACGAGCGCGCCGATCACGATGACGAGCCAGACGGGGAAGCTCACCGGCTGGGCGGCAGAGGCCTGATCGGTGGCGGGCGACGTCTGGACCGGCTGAGCGGCCTGCGTGGCCGGGGCGGAGCTCGCCGGCGCCGCGCCGGCGGAGTCGCTGGGGCTCGCGGCGCTGGGGCTGGGGGACGGCGGCTGCGCCCCCTTCACCTTGAACGGGATCTCGCCCTCGATCGGATGCCCGTCGGACGACACGACCCGGTAGGCGATCGTGTATTTCCCGTCGGGCACCGGCTGCTTGATCGCCTGGGTCACCACCTTGCCGTCGACCTGGGGCTTGCCGCTCTGCAGCTCGGCGCCGCCGGGGCCGCGTACGATGACGAACGGCAGGCGCACGCCCGCGGTGAACTCCAGCCGCACCTCGTCGAGGCTCTTGACCTCGGCGTCCTTGGCCGGGGAGCTGCTCTTGAGCGCGTCGTGCGCCAGCGCGGGAGCCGCCGTGCCGAACACGAGCACGAGCAGGGCGGCGGCGGTCGCGGCGAGTGCCGCAAGCGGGGATCTCTTCATGACACCCCCAAGGCTACCGACGCCACCGCCCGGTCCGGACCTCGCTACAGCCCCGCGCAGACCAGCGCCCGCTGGTAGTCCTCCACGGCTTTGTCCGTGTCGCCCAGCATCTCCATCGTCTCGGCCGCGGCGTACCAGGTGCCGGCCGCGCGCCGCGAGTCGGGCAGGCGGTCGAGCCGCTCCTGCACGGCGCGCGCGCTGATCTCGGCCTCCGCGAAGTTCCCCAGAGCACCCTGGACGCGGCTGACCAGGAGATCGGCCTCCGCGCCGAGCGCGACCACGCTGTCCGGCACGAGCTCGTCCGCGGCCCGGATGTGGACCATCGCCTCGGCGGGCGAGCCGAGGACGATCTCGGCCCTGGCCAGCTCGAGCCGGCACCGGGCCACGTCGATCGTGCTCGCCGAGGTCTGGGCCAGCTCTTCCGTGGCCCGCGTCAGGACGTCCCGGGCGGCCGCCGCCTGACCCGGACGCACGCGCAGGAGGAGCTGACCGTACGCCCCGCGCATGCGCGCGAGGTTGCGTGGCGCGCCGTTCTCGGACTGCACCGCGAGGGCCCGCTCCGCGAAGGCGAGCGCGTCCTCACCGTGTCCGATGCTCTCCGCCACCACTGACGCGTTCCAACAGGCGGCAACGATCGACCGGGGCGTGCCGAGTGTGTCGGCGGCGTTGAGCAGCTCGGCGGCGAACTGCTTCGCCCTGAGCATGTCGCCGCGGAAGAGATAGGCGGACAAGAGCGTGGCGCCCAGCTCGACGAGGTGGTCGGTCCAGGTGGGGCGGGCGTGGCTGCTCAGGATCTGCTCTCCCACCTCCACCGCCTCGGTGAGCCTTTCGCTGTCGCGGTAGACGCGGCAGAGGGCGATGGCGAGCTCGACCGCACGCTCCGGCGTGGTCTCCTCGTTGCGCAGCCGGGTGAGAATGGCGCTCGCCTCGCCGAGGTCGCCGCCCGCCTCCGTCGCCAGCGCCAGGCCGTATTCCGTATCTTGACGAAGCTTGGTGAGACCTGTCAGGTTGTTGTCCGTCAATAGCTCAGCGAAGCGGGTTCGGGCCTCGGAGACCTCGCCGTTCTCCAGGGCGAGCCGCGCGTAGCCCAGCGCCAGCTCGATGTCCTCCATCTGCTCGGCCGTGACACCGTTGACCAGATAGGAGAGGGAACAGTCGAGCTTCTGAGCCAACAGCTCCAGCACTGCGGGGGTCGGCGTGCGCTTGCCGCTCTCGATGAGAGAGACGTAACTGTCCGACAGCTCCGGGTGCGCGAGCTGCGCCTGAGAGAGGCCGCGCTGACGCCTGACTGTCTTGATTCGGAGTCCGACCATGTCAGATGTGGTCACTGCTACCGCTCCCTGAGATTATTGCGTCCGAGCAACACGAATAGGCGAGGGAGATACCCCGATGCGCACACGTACTGCACTGTCCGTACTTGCTGCCGTGATTGTGGCCCTAGCGGCCGCCGGAAGCAATGCTACGGCCGCGTGGGCCGATCCGTCTCAGTCTGCACGGGTAATGTCCGACGTGATCACCTGCTGCTGAACGGCCCGAATACACGATCCACCCATCCAGGTCGTCCCGTAGCCTGAGCGCCGAGCCGGGGCAGTCGAGGAAGACGCCGAGCGTGCGCACCGGCTCCGACTGGTGCCTGCGCTCGTGGTCGGGCAGCGGCAACAGCAGTCGGTTCGTGAACGAGCGGCGCACGTCCCGCTTTCCGGACGGGCCTCCTCCCCGCATTTACTGATCTTGACTTTTGGCAGTGGCGCCTACAAACCTCTCCTTATGCATTGGCGATTCTTCCTCTGCTGCCTGCTCGACGGAATTCAGGGGCGAGCCGAGGAGATCGCGTGAGTGAAGAGATCTTCATCCGCCTGCTCGGGGAAGTGACCGCCGAGTTTCGCCGCCGGGACTTCGTGGAGCCCATCGATCTCGGACCGGCCAGGCAGCGGGCCACCCTGTCGATCCTGGCCGCGGCGGCACGCCGCCCTGTCCCGATGCGCCAGCTGGTCGCCGGCGTCTGGGGCGAGAACGCCCCGCGCAATGCCGAGCAGAGCGTTTACACGTATGTCGCCGGCCTGCGCCGCGCCTTCGAACCCGATCGCGGGCGGCGCGAACCCTCGCAGGTGCTGGCGGGGATGCCCGCCGGTTACGTCTTGCGAGTGGAGCCGGCCCAGGTGGACGCGCTGCTGTTCGCCGAGTCGATCGAGGAGGCCAGGCGGGTCCAGCGCGCCGGTGACGACGGCCAGGCCGTGCGCCGCCTCGACGAGGCCCTGGCGATGTGGCGCGGCAGCGCGCTGAGCGGGCTGTCCGGCCCGTTCGCGGAGACGGAGCGCGACCGCCTGGAGCAGCTCCGGCTCGCCGCCCTGGAGCTGCGAGCGGAGAGCCTGCTGCGCCTGGGCCGCCACCGGGACATCGTCGAGGAGCTGCGCGACCTCACCCGCCGCAACCCCTTGCGCGAGCGGGTCCGCGAGCTGCTCATGACGGCCCTGTTCCGCTCGGGCAGCCCGGCCGAGGCCCTGCAGGTCTATGAGGAAGGCAGGGTCCTGCTCGCCGAGGAGCTCGGCCTGTCGCCCGGCGAGGGATTGCGCCGGTGCCACGAGATGGTGCTGCGTGCCGATGCGGCACCCGCCCCGAGCGCGCCGGCACCTCGTGAGACACCGCACCAGCTGCCACGCTCGCTGGCGGAGTTCGTCGGCAGGTCCGAGGAGATCGCGCGCCTGACGGAGCGGCTCGCGCCGGGGGACGAGACCTCGCCGGGCCCCTTGCTGATCATCACCGGGCCGCCGGGGGTCGGCAAGTCGGCGCTCGCCGCCCACGTCGCCCACCTGGCCATGAACCGCTTCCCCGATGGGCAGCTCTACGTCAACTGCCGGGGCGCCACGCCCGAGCTGCCCGCGCTCACTCCGCTCGACCTGCTCGGGCGGTTCCTGCGCGCGCTCGGCGTGCCGCCCAACGCCGTGCCCGCCGATCTGGACGAGGCGGCGGCCGCGTGGCGCAGCCGCCTGCACGACCGGCGGGTGCTGGTCCTGCTGGACGACGCCGCCGACCTCGCGCAGATCCGGCCGCTGCTGTCGGCCTCGCTCGGCAACACGCTGCTCGTGACCAGCCGGGAGACCATGAGCTGGGGCGAGGACGCCGTCCAGCTGGAGCTCGCCAGGATGTCCCAGGCGGAGTCGGCCACGATGCTGGCCAACCTGGCCGGCGAGAGCCGGATCTCGGCCGACGCGGGCGAGACGGCCAGGCTCGTGCGCCTGTGTGACGGTCTCCCGCTGGCGTTGCGCATCGCCGGGGCGCGGCTGGCCGGCCGCCCTGACTGGAGCGTGTCCGAGCTGGCGTCCCGCCTGAGCGACGAGCGGACCCGGCTGCACGAGCTCGTGGCCGGCGACCTGGCGGTCCGCTCCAGCCTGACCGCCAGCCACACCGCGCTCGAACGCGGCTCGCGCCCCGTGGACCGGCTGGCCGCGCGCACGCTGTCGCTGCTGGGCCTCCTGCACGTGCCCGAGATAACCGCCGAGGCGGCGGGCGCACTGGTCGGCGTCGCGGCCGGCGAGGCGGAACCGGCCCTGGAGCGGCTGGTGGACGCTCACCTGCTCGATCGCGCCGGCCCTGACCGCTACCAGTTGCACGACCTCATCCGCCTCTTCGCCCGCGACCTGCGGTCCGGCGACTCGCGCGAGCCCCTCATCCGCGCGCTGTCGTACTACGCCGCCTCCACGCGCCTGGCCAGCCACGTCAACGACCCGCACCGCACCCAGCTGGCGGCCCCGGTCGACGCGGTGCCGCACGAGATCGGCACCGCGCAGGAGGCACGGGCGTGGCTGCGCGGGGAGGAGGCCGTGCTGTCGGCCGCGGCCGTGCAGGCGCTGAACTCCCCCGACGACACGATCGCCCGGCTGGGCGTCAACCTCGCGTTCGGCCTCCTCTGGCACCAGCAGCTCGCCTACCGCATGACGGAGATGCAGCAGCTGAACACGCTGGCGTTGCGGGTGAGCGAGCGTCTCGGGGACGCGGCCGCCGCCCTGCTCGCACACGGCCACATCGCCAACGCCCTGCGTATGACGGGGAACACGGACGAGGCCGTCGCGCACCTGCGCTCCGAGCTGGAGCTCGCCCGGCGGCTGGGCGATGCCTTCGCCCAGATGCGCGCGCTGGGCAACCTGGCCAACACCTACAACTCGGGGGAACGCTATGAGGAGGGGCTGCCGTGGGCGGAGCTCCAGCTCGCACTGGCCAGAGACATCGGCGCGAGCGTGGGGGTCAGGTTCGCGCTGCTCACGATGGGGCACTCCCACCTGGGTGCGGGACGCCCGGAGAAGGCGCGCGAGGCACTGCATGAGGCGCTGGCCTACGCCGAGGAGGCGGGAGACACCAGCCACGAAGGGCACATCCGGCTCGTGCTCGGCGAGGCCCACCTCGAATTGGAGGACCCGGAGCAGGCTCTGCCACACCTTCTCCAGGCTCGTGAGCTGCTCTCGGCGACCGGCTACCTGATCGGGAAGTTGCGTTGCCTGATCAGGCTGTCGCGCGCGTGCCGGATGATGAAGGCTCCCGACCGGGCCCTGTCCTATCTCGCCGAGGCCACGGCCGACGGTGGCGGCCTCGGCGACGCCCGCTGGGAGCGGCGGCTGAGGGAGGAGCGGGCTGCCGTGGCCGAGGCGCGGGCGGCTATCCAGGCGGACCCGTGTCCCTGAGCGCCAGGAAGAAGTCGACCCGGTCGGCCATCGTGGCCAGGTTCCTTCCGGTCAGCTCCTCGATCCTGCGGATGCGGTAACGGACCGTGTTCACGTGCACGTGGAGCCGCTCGGCGCAGGCGTTCCACGAGCCGGCGCAGTCGAGGAAGATCCCGAGGGTGCGCACCAGCTCGGACTGGTGTCGCCGGTCGTAGTCGAGCAATGGCGACAGCAGCCGCGCCGTGAACGAGCGGCGCACGTCTCCCGGCACCGTGGCCAGCAGCAGCGCGTGGGTGTAGATCTCGTCGCTGGTGACCACCCCTCCGGAGCGGGCCTCGGCCAGGCGCCTGGCGTGCCCGGCCTCCTCCACGCCGCCCTTGACGGCGGCGGCGCCGGTCAGGGCGCCGCTCACGCCGACGCACAGGCGGGTGCCGGGCAGGGCGGCCAGCACCTCCGCCCCGGCGCGCAGCCGGTCGGCCAGCTCCGCCGTGGTGCGCTCGCGCAGCGGCACCACGGCGATGGCGCCGTCCGCGCCCGCCGCCGCGACGACCTCGCGGCCGAGCAGCTCCTCCACGACCTGCCCGCCGAGCGTGGCGGGGTCGGGCCCGCGGGTGGCGCCCTGCCTGGGTGCGGTGGCGTTCACGACGGCGTACGGCTCGGCCGCGTCGATCCCGCAGGTCCGCAGCCTGGCGTTGAGCTCGGCGGCGTCGGACTCGGCCAGCGCGGCCACGATGAGCTGCTCGGTCAGGCGGCGCTCGACCCGGCGGCCCTCCTCCATGCGGTTGCGTTCGAGGCCGACGCAGGACGCCAGCTCGTAACCCAGGTCGGCGCGGCCCATCAGGTCGCCGTCGCAGGCCAGCGCCCAGCCCGCGGCCCGGTGGCCGCGACCGACCGCGAAGATCGTGTGGTCGCCGACGTGCGCGGGCAGCCGCGGCGCCGTCAGGTACGCCTTCGCCAGCCGTACGGGATCCTGGGCCGCGCCCACGATCACCTCGCCCGACGCGGACAGCACGGCGCCGGTGACGCCCAGCTCGGCGGCGGTCAGCTGGAACAGCTCGCGCAGGTCGGCGCCCTCGGCGATGGCCGCGACCAGCCTGCGGTGGCGGCCGAGCGCGTCGCGCACGTCGCCGGCCAGCCGCGGCACGACCAGCTCCGCCAGCGTCCGGAACGACACCTCCGTCGGCACCTCGACCAGCGGCAGGCCGGCGGCCTCGCACGCCGCCACCAGGTCGGGCGGGACGTGGTCCAGCCACGCCTGCCCGGCGCCCAGCGCGGCGACCCCGGCCTCCAGCAGCGCCGCCACGAACCTGGCCGAGTCTCCCGGCTCGTGCCACCACATCAGCCCCGACAGCACCAGCTCACCGCCGCTCAGGTAGCGCCCAGGCTCGGGCAGGTCGGTGATGTGCACGGTGTCGAACTCGCGCGAGGGGTCGCCGGCGAGCAGGGTCAGGCGCAGTTCGTCGATGGCCAGCAGGTCAGAGATGCGCACTTGGAGGAATATACAAGGCGCAGAGGACAACCGCTGACCACGATTTCACGCGACGCGCATAGGACTCGGGGCGGCGGCGGTGCTCTACTCGGAGGATGACGGAGACCGCGTACACGACCCTGCACGGCACCGGGCAAGGGGCCGGAAACGGGGTGGGCGAGAGCGCGCGGCGGCCCGACGCGACGCTGAAGGTGACCGGCGAGTTCGCCTACGCCTCCGACCTGTGGCTGGACGGCATGGTGTGGGGCGCGACGCTGCGCAGCCCGCACCCGTCGGCCTGGATCCGCTCGATCGACGTGGGGCCCGCGCTGAAGATCCCAGGCGTGCTGACCGTGCTGACGCACGAGGACGTCCCGGGCGAGAAGTTCTACGGGCTCGACCACAAGGACCAGCCGGTGCTGGCCATCGACCAGGTTCGCTACCAGGGCGAGCCGGTGGCGGTGGTGGCCGCCGACCACCCCGAGACCGCGCGCCGGGCTGCGGCGGCCGTCGTGGTCGACTACGAGGTGCGCGAGGCCGTGACCGATCCCCGCCGGTCCCGGCGCTTCGTGCGGCACCAGCCGGTGCGGCGGGGCGACACGTTCGAGGCCGAGGTCGTGGTCACCGGCGAGTACGAGGTCGGCATGCAGGACCAGGCCTTCCTCGGCCCCGAGTCCGGCCTGGCGGTCCCGGCGGAGGACGGCGGCGTCGACCTCTACATCGCCACCCAGTGGCTGCACGTGGACCGCGACCAGCTCGCCCCCTGCCTCGGCCTGCCCCCGGACAAGGTGCGCCTGACGCTGTCCGGCGTCGGCGGCGCGTTCGGCGCCCGCGAGGACCTGTCGATGCAGGCGCACGCCTGCATGCTGGCGCTGCGGCTGAACCGGCCCGTGAAGATCGTGTACGGCCGGGAGGAGTCGTTCTTCGGTCACGTGCACCGCCACCCGGCCGTGATGCGCTACGAGCACGGCGCGACCCGCGACGGCAAGCTGGTCTACGTCAAGGCCGACATCCTGCTGGACGGCGGCGCGTACTGCTCCTCCTCCCCCGCCGTGGTCGGCAACGCCGCGTCGCTGGGCGTGGGGCCGTACGAGGTGGAGAACGTGCAGGTGGACGCCACCGGCGTCTACACCAACAACCCGCCCTGCGGCGCGATGCGCGGCTTCGGCGCGGTCCAGGCGTGCTACGCGTACGAGTCGCAGATGGACCGGCTGGCCGAGGCGTGCGGCCTGTCGCCGGTGGAGATCCGCGTGCGCAACGCCGTCTCCCAGGGCTCCCACCTCATCACCGGCCAGGTGATCGACTCCCCGGCCCCGCTCGCGGAGATGCTGCGCGACCTCGAGGCGATGCCACTGCCTGGGCCGCTCCCGGCGGAACCCCTCAGTGACCTGCGGTCGATGCCCGGAGGCGTGTCCCAGACCACGCACGGAGAGTCGGTGCGGCGTGGCGTCGGCTACGGCGTCGGCATCAAGAACATCTGCTTCTCCGAGGGCTTCGACGACTTCTCCACGGCCCGGGTCCGCGCCGAGCTGGTCGGCGGCGAGCCGCACGTCACCGTGCACACCGCCGCCGCCGAGGTGGGGCAGGGCCTGGTGACGATCCAGGCCCAGATCGCCCGCACCGAGCTGGGCATCGCGAACGTGACCGTGGCCACCGCCGACACCTCCGTCGGCTCGGCCGGCTCGTCGTCGGCCTCGCGCCAGTCGTACGTGACCGGTGGGGCGGTGCAGGCCGCCTGCGAGGCGGTGCGCAAGCGCTTCAACGGGCTGCCGCCGGAGGAGGCTTTGGAGAAGTTCGGGCCGATCGAGGAGACGCGCGAGTACCGGCACCGCCCCACGTACCCGATGGACCCGATCACGGGACAGGGCAGCTCGCACACCCAGCTCGCCCTGTGCGTGCACCGGGCGGTCGTGGACGTGGACGTGGAGCTGGGCCTGGTCAAGGTGGTCGAGCTGGCGGCCGTCCAGGACGTGGGCCGCATCCTGAACCCGCAGGCCCTCGAGGGCCAGATCCACGGCGGGTCCGCGCAGGGGCTCGGGCTGGCGCTCATGGAGGAGATCCAGGTCCGCGACGGCCGGGTGCTGAACCCGTCGTTCACGGACTATCTCATCCCCACAATCCTCGACATGCCGCCGATGCAAATGAAGATCCTGGAAAATCCGGATCCGGCGGCGCCGTACGGATTGCGCGGCGCGGGCGAGCCTCCGACGCTCTCCTCCACCCCCGCCGTCGCCGCCGCCGTGCGGGCGGCGACCGGGCTGCGGTTGACGCGGGTTCCGATCAGGCCAGAAGATATCGCGTTGTCTGATAGCGGATCGACAATGGGGGTAACCGATGGCAAGCGCTCGTGAAGCGGCCGAGGCGGAGTTCCGGCGCTTCGACACCGACGGCGACGGCCTGCTGACGGCCGACGAGATCCGCCGGGCCAACGAGGCGCTGGGCGGGCAGGGCGCGTCCGAGAGCGAGATCGAGGCGTTCATCAAGTCGGCCGACAGCGACGGCGACGGGACGATCGGGCTGGAGGAGTTCATGGGGCTCGTGGGTCACGGGCGCCACGAGAAGGCGTGATCTCTCCGGTCGCCGGGTAGCTATGCGCCATCCCCCTTGATCATGCGAAGGGGGATGGCGGGTGCTCGACCGGTTCTTCGAGCTCACCGGGCGGGGGACGACCGTCGGCCGCGAGGTGCGTGGCGGGGTCACCACGTTCGTGGCCATGGCCTACATCATCCTGCTCAACCCGATCATCCTGGCCGGCGCCACGGACGTCACGGGCGCCCGGCTCTCCATCGCCCAGCTCACCACCTCCACGGCGCTCGCCGCGGCCGTCTCCACGCTGCTGATGGCCTTCGTCGGCAACGCCCCCTTCGGCCTGGCCGCCGGGCTCGGGCTCAACGCGGTGGTGGCCTACCAGGCCGCCCCGCACATGACGTGGGCCCAGGCCATGGGCCTGGTGGTGCTGGAGGGCTCCGTCATCATCGTGCTGGCCGTGACGGGCCTGCGCACGCTGATCATGAACGCCATCCCGCTCGCCCTCAAACACGCCATCAGCGTGGGCATCGGGCTGTTCATCGCCCTGATCGGCCTGGTGGACGCCGGGTTCGTGACGCGCGGCACCGGCACGCCCGTGCAGCTCGGCGCCACGGGTCACCTCGTCGGCTGGCCGGTCGTCGTGTTCTGCTTCGGCCTGCTCCTGATGATCGTCCTGTTCGTCCGCAGGACCCCGGCCGCGATCCTGATCAGCATCGTCGTGACGGCGGCCCTGGCCGTCCTGGTCAACTCGGTCGCCAAGGTCCCGCCCCGGTCGTGGGGCGTGGTGACGCCGCGCGTGCCGGAGCGCCTGGTCGCGGCGCCGGACTTCGGGCTGGTGGGCGCGTTCGACCTGTTCGGCGGGTTCGGCAGGGCGGGGGCGCTGACGGCGGCCGTGGTGCTGTTCACGCTGGTGCTGTCGGGGTTCTTCGACGCCATGGGCACGATCATCGGCGTGAGCGACGAGGCCGGGATGGTGGACCAGCGGGGCCAGGTGCCCCGGCTGGGCCGCATCCTGACCGTGGACGGCGTGGCGGGCATGATCGGCGGCTCGGTGAGCTCCTCGGCCAACACCGTCTTCGTCGAGTCCGCCGCGGGCGTCGGCGAGGGCGCGCGGACCGGCCTGGCCAGCGTGGCGACCGGGGCGCTGCTGGGGCTGACCCTGCTGTTCACGCCGCTGGCCACGGTGGTGCCGGCCGCCGCTGCCGCACCCGCGCTGGTGCTGGTCGGGGCGCTGATGATGATGCAGAGCCGGAACGTGCCCTGGGACGACCTGGACGTGGCCATCCCGGCGTTCCTGACGATCGCGTTCATGCCGTTCACGTACTCGATCACGAACGGGGTGGGCGCGGGCGTGATCGCCTACACCCTCGTCAAGGCCGCCAGAGGGCGCTTCGCCGAGATCCCGTGGCTGCTCTGGATCGTCTCGCTGATCTTCGTGGCCTACTTCGCGATCGACGGGCTGGAGGAGCTGTTCGGCTAGCGCATGTCGCCGCTGTTGCAGGCCACGCCGTTGCCGTCGACGTCCACGTACCAGGAGTATTCCTCGTGGGTGCCCTTGTAGTAGGGGCCGTCCCCGGCGGCCACGGCCTCCTTGCAGCCGGCGTAACGCTTGTCGGGCGTGCGCCGGGGACCGGAGGCGGGGTTGGTGTTTCCGGGAGTGCCGGTGACGCCGGGGTTGCCGGTGGCGGGGTTGCCGGTGGCACCGGGGTTGGCCGGGTTGGTGGCGGTGCCGGGGGTGGTGTTCTGCTGGCCCGGAGGGTTCTGGTTGTTCTGTGTCGGGGTGCCGCCGGGCTGCTGCGGCTGCGAGGCCGGGTCCGAGGGCTGCGGGGACGCGCCCGGAGTGGTGCCCAGCAGGCGGGTCACCAGCGCGTCGGCCTCCGCCTTCTCGAAGCCCGAGATGCTCATGCTGTCGCCGTCCATGTACTGGGTGACGATGGGCGCGGCCAGGACGACCTTCGGCGCGTCAGGCTGCGCGGGGGCCAGCACGATGGCCACCTGCCGCTGATCGGGCACCAGCTCGTCGATGAGCTGCACCAGGCGCTCCTTGAACCGCGGGGCGATCGCGATGCGCACGGAGTATTGGCCGTCCTTCTCGCGCACCGGCTCGATCCGCTGCACGGCGTCGACCGTGACGCCGTCCTCCAGGAGGTAGCAGTTCTTCTGCTCCGCGTCGAGCACGGCCTCCACGCCGGGGCACGGCGCGGCCTTGGTCTCCCGGACGGGGGCGAAGTGGATGGGCACGGCCAGCTGCTGCGCCGGCGCTCCGCCTAAAAGCGGCGTGTCAGGATTTTTGGTCATCAGGACGGCGATCGAGCCGACCACGCCCGCGACCAGCACGACGAGCACGAGCGAGACGATCAGCAAGATGGTGGTGGCCTTGCTGGCCGTCGGCTCCCCGGGGTCCGCGGGTGGCGGCTCTTCCGGCTTGTCCATCTATGGCGATCCCATCCTGACGTTCGGACTGCCGGTGAGCCTATCGAGGTACGGCAGCACCGGGGTAATCAGCCCGATAATCCTCACCTATTCGGGGGAGAGAGGAAGAATGGAGGCGTAAGCGCACAAGAGCGAGAAGAGTTCGCCCATGAAAGTCGGTGTTCCGCAAGAGCTCAAGAACAGCGAATATCGGGTGGCCCTTACCCCGGCCGGAGTTCACGAGTTCGTGCGCCACGGCCATCGGGTCTTCGTGGAACAGGGGGCCGGCGTCGGCTCCGCGATCCCCGACGACGACTTCGCCGCGGCCGGAGCCGTCATGGTCCCGGACGCCGACGAGGTCTGGTCGGCCGCCGACATGGTCATGAAGGTCAAGGAGCCGGTGCCGGAGGAGTACCACCGGCTGCGCAAGGGGCAGGTGCTGTTCACGTACCTGCACCTGGCCGCGTCCAGGCCCTGCACGCAGGCCCTGCTCGACTCCGGCTGCACCGCCGTCGCCTATGAGACCGTCCAGACGGCCAACAGGGCGCTGCCGCTGCTCGCGCCCATGTCCGAGGTGGCGGGCAGGCTCGCGCCGCAGGTGGGCGCGTATCACCTGATGCGCTCGGGAGGCGGCAGGGGCGTGCTGATGGGCGGCGTCTCCGGCGTGCGCGCCGCGCAGGTCGTGGTCATCGGCGCCGGCGTGTCCGGCATGAACGCCGCCGCCATCGCGCTCGGCATGCAGGCCGAGGTGCTGCTGCTCGACAACAACATCGACAAGCTGCGCCAGGCCGACCTGATCTACCAGGGCCACTGCCAGACCGTCGCCTCCAACACGCTGGAGATCGAGCAGGCGGTGCTGGAGGCCGACCTGGTCATCGGCGCGGTGCTGGTGCCCGGCGCGAAGGCGCCGACGCTGGTGAGCAACGACCTGGTGAGCCGGATGAAGCCGGGCTCGGTGCTGGTGGACATCGCGATCGACCAGGGCGGCTGCTTCGAGGACTCCCGTCCTACGACGCACGAGCGGCCCACGTACCGGGTGCACGACTCGCTCTTCTACTGCGTGGCCAACATGCCCGGGGCGGTGCCGCACACCTCGACGTTCGCGCTGACGAACGTGACGCTGCCGTACGCGCTGGCCATCGCCGACCTGGGCTGGAAGCGGGCCATGCGCGAGGATCCGGCGCTCGCGCTGGGCCTGAGCACCCACGACGGCCAGCTGACCAGCCGTCCGGTGGCCGAGGCGCACGGTCTGGAGTGGAAGCCCATCGAACACGCTCTTTCGTGAGCCTTCTGTCCATCACATCCGGTGCGAGTTACGCTGAGTAGCGATAGACTACTTAGAGTAATTGATCGGAGTCATCATGGCGCAGAAGAGCAGCTTCCGGGAGAGCGCGGAGCGCAACTTCAAGGACCTGGACGCCGACGGCGACGGCTTCCTGACCAGATACGACTACCTGGCGCTGGCCCAGCGGCGGCTGGAGCAGACCGGCGTGCGCGCGGACTCGCCCGAGGCCGAGGCGGTCGTCAACGCGTTCCTGAACGCCTGGGACACCCACGCCAGGGCCCTCGACACCGACCGCGACGGGCAGATCAGCAAGGAGGAGTACGTCAAGTCCTTCGAGTCGCTGGTACGCACGGGCGCCCTCGAAGCCGTGCTCGCGCCGATCACCCGGGCCACCTTCGCCGTCGCCGACCGAGACGGCGACGGCTGGATCACGATGGAGGATTTCCGCACCGTCTGGAACCGCGCGGACACCGACCTCGCCACGGCCTTCTCCCGGGTGGACGCCGACGGCGACGGCCGCATCTCCTTCGAGGAGTACGCCCGCGCCCGCCAGGGCCTGCTCATCGACGGGGTCTAGCACCCCCGTCACGGGCGTCGGCCGGAGTGCCCACACCCACGAGGGGGCGGCCACACCGCCGAAGGGGTCACGCATCCGCCCCTCCGGCGTGCTGCCACTCCTCGCTCCGGCCGATGCCCACCGGCCGCGCGGGCTACTTCTGCGACTGGCTGGGCGACGGCGAGATGGTCTCCATCGGCGGCTGCTGCTGGTTGCCCTTCGGCTCCGGCGGCAGCGGCGCCTGGTCGGCCGTCGTCGTGATGGCGTCCTCGCCGCCGCACGTGGCGCCCGGCTCCGGGGTGTCCTTACCGTTCTGGAACTTCTTGATGAACGCCCCCAGCTTGGGGTCGGCGGGGTCGTTCAGCTTGAGCTGGTGCCCCCACGACGACGCGACCACCGGCGAGGGCAGGTTGGGGTACGGGCTGACCAGCATGTAGTCCTGCTGGCCCATGGACGTCGCCACTTCCTTCAGCTTGTCGATCTGCGCCTTGGGCAGGTCGGGCCGGTAGGTGATCCAGACGGCCCCGTGCTCAAGGGAGTGCACGGCGTGCTCGTTGTGGATGGGCTTGTCGTAGATCGAGCACGCCTGCCAGTAGTTGTTGTGCTGGCCGCCCACCGGAGGGTTCTCCTTGTAGGTGACGGCGTTCCACACGTGCTGCCCGGCCTCGTACTTGTAGCTGGCCACGGCGTCCAGCGAGGTCTCGCGGGCCTGCTTGACCAGGTAGAAGCCGACCACGCCGACGAGCACCACGATGATCAGACCGCCCGTCCCCCACATGAGCAGCGCGGCGCGGCGTTGTTTGCGCTTCTGCTCGGCCCGCATCTTCGCAAGATGCTCGCGCCTCGCCTGCGCCTTCTCCTTCGTCATCGTTCCTCCATCGGCGTACCAACTCCGGTCACCCTATTGCCTCCCGGCGTATGCGGAGAATAAGGCGCTTATAAGCGTCCGATCACGACGCCCGCGGTGGGTACGCTGGACGGGCCATGGAAAAACCCGTGAGTAAACCCATCCTGATCGTCTGCGGCGTGCTGGTGCTCGCCCTGGCCGCATTTTTCCTGTTCGGCCGCGACGGCACGCCCGGTGACACCTCGCCCGAGGCCGGATTCGCCCGCGACATGGCGACGCACCACGCCCAGGCCGTGGACATGTCCTTCATCGTCAGGGACAAGGGCCCGGCCAAGGAGATCAGAAACCTGGCGTTCGACATCATCAACACCCAGGCCAACCAGCGTGGCATGTTCCTGGGCTGGCTGCAGCAGTGGGGTCTCGACCAGGCGACCGACCAGAAGCCGATGGCCTGGATGAGCGGCCACGGCCACGGCGGCGCCGCGACGCCCGCCGACGGGGCCGCGCCCGGCTCCATGCCCGGCATGGCCACGCCGCAGGAGCTGACCCAGCTCAAGCAGGCGCAGGGCACGCAGGCCGAGGTGCTGTTCCTGCAGCTGATGATCCGCCACCACGAGGGGGGTGTGCAGATGGCCGAGGGCCTGCTCAAGCTGTCCACGCGCGCCGAGGTCGTCAGCATGGCACAGAAGATCGTCCAGGGGCAGAGCGGGGAGATCAAGCTCATGACGGAGCTGCTCAAGCAGCGGGGCGCGCAGCCCTACCCGTCGATCCTCAAGCCCCAGTAAGGCCCATGGACGCCGACGCGGTCGTGGTGGGCTCCGGGCCCAACGGGCTCGTCGCCGCCGTCATGCTGGCCCGGGCCGGGCGCAGGGTGCTGCTGCTGGAGGCCGCCGACCGGTTCGGCGGCGGGCTCCGGTCCGGCGAGCTGACGCTGCCGGGGCGGGTGCACGACCTGTGCGCGACGGTGATGGCGATGGCCGTGGCCTCTCCCGCGTTCCGGGCGCTGGATCTTCCGGGTGTGGAGTTCGCGCATCCCCCGGTGCCGGTGGCCCATCCGCTCGACGGTCGTCCCGCCGTACTCGTGCACCGCGACGCCCACCGCACCGCCCAGGGGCTGGGGCGCGACGCGGGCGCGTGGCTGGCGACCGTGGGCGCGGCGGCCCGCGCCGGGTTCCCGCTGGTGGACCTGCTCCTCAAACCGCTCGGCCCATGGCGGGCCACAGCGACGGGGCCGGGCAGGCAGGGAGCGAGGCTGGGCTCGCAGGGCGTGGAGCCGGGCTCGCAGGGGGTGGGGCCGCGCGCGTTCGCGCAGGCGGCCCGGTTCGGGATGGCGGCGGCCCTGCCCGCCACGACGTTCGCCCGGCGGGTGTTCCGGACCGTGGAGGGGCGGGCGCTCATCGCGGGCATGGCCGCCCACTCCGTACAGGACCTGCGCGCGCCCATCACCGCCGGATACGGGCTGATGCTGGCCGCCCTGGCCCACCTGGCGGGCTGGCCGCTGGTGCGGGGCGGGTCGCAGGTGCTGGCCGACGCGCTGGTGGCCGAGCTCAGGTCGCTGGGCGGGGAGGCGGTCACCGGCCACCGCGTGCGCCGGCTGTCGGAGCTGTCCGCGCCGACGGTGGTGCTGGACGTCTCGCCCCGGCAGTTCCTCGCGATGGCGGACCTCCCGGCGGGCTACCGGCGGCGGCTCGCCCGCTTCCGGCATGGTCCCGGCGTCTTCAAGATGGACTGGGCCCTGGACGGGCCGGTGCCGTGGCGGGACCCGGCGGTGGCGGGCGCGGGCACGGTGCACCTGGGCGGGACGCTGGAGGAGATCGCGCTGAGCGAGGCGGAGACGACCGCCGGCCGGCACTCGCCCCGGCCGTACGTGCTGGCGGTCCAGCCGTACGCGGCGGACCCGACGAGGGGCGGGCACACGTTCTGGGCCTACTGCCACGTGCCCGCCGGCTCGACCGTGGACATGACGGATGCCATCGAGACCCAGATCGAGCGGTACGCGCCCGGCTTCCGCGACCGCGTCCTGGCCCGCCACACGATGGGACCCGCCGACCTGGAGGCCGCCAACCCCAACCTGGTGGGGGGCGACATCACCGGCGGCCTCACCAGCCTGATCCAGTTCCTCCGCCGCCCGGTCTGGTCCCCGGCGCCGTGGCGCACCCCGCTGCCGGGCGTCTTCCTCTGCTCGGCCTCCACCCCGCCCGGCCCGTCGGTGCACGGGATGGGCGGCTGGCAGGCGGCCCGCCTCGCCCTGCAGACCGACCCGCACAAGCCGTAACGACCGCCGGCGTGGCGTCCCATGCCGGTGAAGTGCCATGGGAGGCCACGCGCACGCCCGCGCCACGTCCGCCGGGTGGCGCCAGGGGTCAGGTGCGGGTGGTGTGCATCTCGTCGGCCAGGGCGGCGGCGAAGGCGTCCACGTCGGCCTCCGTCGTGTCGAAGGCGCACATCCACCGCACCTCCCCCGTCGCCTCGTTCCACGTGTAGAACCGGAACCGCTTGGCCAGCCGCTCCGTCACGTCCCCGGGCAGGATCGCGAAGACGGCGTTCGCCTCCACCGGCCGGGTCAGCGTCACCCCCGGGATGCGGCTGACCGCGTCGGCCAGGCGCCGGCCCATGGCGTTGGCCTGGCGGGCGTTGCGCAGCCACAGGTCGCCCGACAGCAGCGCCTCGAACTGCGCCGACACGAAGCGCATCTTCGACGACAGCTGCATGAACGTCTTGCGGATGTAGTCGACCCCGCCGGCGGCGGCCGGGTTGAGGACGACGACCGCCTCGCCGTACAGCAGCCCGATCTTGGTGCCGCCGAAGGAGAGGACGTCCACGCCCACGTCCGTCGTGAGGGCCCGCAGCGGGACGTCGAGGGCCGCGGCGGCGTTGGTGAGGCGGGAGCCGTCGAGGTGGACGAGCAGCCCCAGGTCATGGGCGTGCGAGCAGATCGCCGCGATCTCCTCGGCCGTGTAGAGGGTGCCGAGCTCGGTGGTGTTGGAGATGGACACCACGCGCGGCTGCGCCCGGTGCACGTCGCCGAACCCCCACGCCTGCCGGTCGATCAGCTCCGGCGTGAGCTTGCCGTCGGGCGTGGGCACGGTGAGCAGCTTGATGCCGCCCACCACCTCGGGCGCGCCGCCCTCGTCGGTGTTGATGTGGGCGCTCTCCGCGCAGATGACCGCCTCCCAGTGGGCGGTCATCGAACGCAGGGAGACGACGTTGGCGGCCGTGCCGTTGAAGACCGGCCAGGCCTGCGCCTGTTCGCCGAAGTGCCGCTTGAAGACCTCCGCCATGGCCTCGGTGTAGACGTCCTCGCCGTAGGCGGTCTGGTGGCCGCCGTTGGCGGCGGCGATGGCCTGGAGGATCTCGGGGTGCACCCCGGCGTAGTTGTCGCTGGCGAACGCCTTGAGCCGGGGGTCGTGCCGGGAAGTCACGCAGTAAGGTCCAATCGGGTGCCGTTGACCTCGGCGGCGGGGCGGTCGTAGAGGCCGCCGATGGCCGCCGCGAGGTCGTGTACGTCGGTGAAGCCGGGAAACTTCGCGTCGGGCTTCTCGGCCCGCATGGCGTCGTTCACCAGGGCCTTGACCACCAGGATGGTGGCCGCGCTGCCGGTGCCGGAGAGCGCGTCGGCGAGGGAGAGCGTCCACGCCTCCGCCGCCGCCTTGGCCGCCGCGTAGGCGGCGCCCCCGGCGGAGGGCCGCTCGGCCGCCTTGGCCGAGACGATCACGAAGCGGCCGTTGTCGCTGTCCCGCAGCAGCGGCTCGAAGGCCAGCGACACGTTCTGGAGCGTGCGGATCAGCAGGTCGTGCAGGAGGTCCCAGTCGTCGAGGCTGGTCTCGGCGAACGAGCCGGCGCCGCGCCAGCCGCCGACCAGGTGCACCACGCCGTCCACATGGCCGTGCTCGCGCTCGATCCGGTCAGCCAGGCCCTGTACGGCGGTGCGGTCGAGGAGGTCGACGTCCTCCTTGTCCACCCCGATCACCGTGTGACCATTTTTCCGGAAATATCCTGACACGGCCTCGCCGGTCGGCCCTCCAGCACCCGTCACCAGAATGATCATGCGCGCAGTCCCTTAGTAGATTCGACCACTTCGGCCAGCTTACGGCGCAGTGCCTCGTAGAACATGCTCAGCGGGAACTCGTCCGCCAGCACGGCGTCCACCTTGGCCTTCTGCTCCTCCGGCAGCGCCTGGACGCCCTTGGCCCAGACGGAGCCGGGGTGCGGCGCCACGTACGCCCTCACCAGCTCGTACGCCGCCAGCCAGTGCGCCAGCTTGGACCGGTCGATGCTGTCGCGATACAGCTTCTCGACCTCGCCCCGCAGGTCGGCGACCCCGTCCGCGACCCGCTCCCAGTCGATCGTGAGCCGGTTGTCCGTCCAGCGCACGATGTCGTTGCGGTGCAGGTAGGCGAAGAGCAGCTGCCCGCCGAGCCCGTCGTAGTTCCGCACCCGCTCCCCGGTGATCGGGAACCTGAACAGCCGGTCGAACAGGATCGCCACCTGCACGTACCGCGCGTGCGGCACACCCTGCGACTCCAGCTTGACGGCCTCGCCGAACGCGGTCAGGTCGCAGCGCAGCTCCTCCAGCGAGTACAACCAGTACGGCATCCGCTGCTTGATCATGAACGGGTCGAACGGCAGGTCGCCGTGGCTGTGGGTGCGGTCGTGGACCAGGTCCCAGAGCACGAACGTGTCCTGCGCGAGCCGCTGGGAGTCCAGCAGCCTGGCGGCGTCCGGCGGCAGGTCGAGCTTGAGCGTCTCGGCGGCGGCCTGCGACACCCGCCGGAACCTGGCGGCCTCGCGGTCGGCGAAGATCCCGCCCCAGGTGAAGCGGGCCGGGGCCTGCCGCACCGCGACCGTCTCGGGGAACAGCACGGCGGAGTGGGTGTCGTAGCCGGAGGTGAAGTCCTCGAACGCGATCGGCACGAACATCGGGTTGTCGTAGCCGCCCGCCTCCAGCTCGGCCAGCCAGTCCGGCCAGATCGTCCGGATCCAGACGGCCTCCAGGTTGCGGGCGGGGTTGCCGTTCTGGGTGTACATGGGGAAGACCACGACGTGCTCCAGCCCGTCCTCGCGCTGGGTGTCGGGGTGGAACAGGTCGAGCGAGTCGAGGAAGTCGGGCACGCCGAGGTCCTGATCGGCCCACTTCGCCAGGTCGTCCCGGACGGCCTGGAGATACGCGGCGTCATGGGGGAAATATGGCGATATTTCGCCCAGGCGCGCCTCGATCTCGGCCACCAGCGCCTTCGCCCGTTCCTTCTCCTCCGGCACCGAGCCGTCCTTGACCTGCAGCGGCCGCAGCTCCTCGACGGCCGCCTTGAGCCGGGCGAACACGGCCGCCCTGGCCTCGTCGCGCGACCCGGCGGCGGCGCCGGCGTCGGGGACGCGGGCGGCCCAGGTGATCACGTTGCCCCAGAGGCGCCGGTGGTCGTAGTCCTCGATGGAGTCGTCGCCGAAGAGGTCGGAGTCGGCGAACGCGACCACGCGCCCCTTGCCGTACCGGACGGCGACGGCCAGCGGCGCGCCCGCCGGGTCGGCGGTCGGCGAGGTCGCGAACAGGACCTCGCCCTCACCCGCGACCGTGAGGACGCCGGTGCGGTAGAAGCAGGCCGTGCGGACCCCGGCGAGCAGGCCGGAGGTGGTCGCGGGCTCGGCGAGCACCCAGGTGGCCACGTCCCGGTGCGCGTGCTTGGGGTCGCGCACGGTGGTGTGCGCCACGCCCACCCCGAAGCGCCCGAGCAGCTCACGCAGGTTGTTGCCGTACTTGTCCTGCTCCTCCTCGGCCAGCACCACCAGCCCGCCGCCGCCGGCGACGAAGGACTCGATCGCGTCCAGCTCGGCGGCGGTGAAGACGGGGCTGCCCTGCCCGGTGGTACGTTCCCACCGCTCTCCGGACGGGTGCGCGATCACCAGGACGTCCTGCTCGGCGAGCGCCTCGGGCGTGAGCGCGCCGGAGGTATGGGCACCGACCGTGTGCCCCAGGTGCCGCAGCAGCCCGGCCGCGCGGGCGTAGCTGTTGTCGTCGGGATGGGCGGGGTTGATGGCCTCGGCCACCTCGCGCCGGACGGTCCACGACTCGCTGTGAGCCTCGTCGAACAGCACCCGAGGAAACGCTTGCATGAAATATCTCCTGTATCTACCGCCTTATGGCGGAAAATATACACAAGACACCCCATGTCCCGCCAAACCCTTAGGCGGCACCCGGCCGGACCACCCCGGTCTCGTACGCGAAAACCACGGCCTGCGCCCGGTCCCGCAGCGAAAGTTTCATCAGCACCCGCGCCACGTGCGTCTTGACCGTGGCCTCCCCCACGTACAGCTCCCCGGCGATCTCCGCGTTGGTGAGGCCGCGCGCCAGCAGCCGCAGCACCTCCAGCTCGCGCGGCGTCAGCTCGGCCAGCCGGGGCGAGGGCGTGGGCTCGGCCCGGCCCGCGAACGTGGCGATCACCCGGCTCGTCACGGCCGGGTCGAGCAGCGCGTCACCGGCGTGCACCACCCTGATCGCCTCCAGGAGCTGCTCCGGCGGCGACACCTTCAGCAGGAAGCCGCTGGTGCCGGCGCGCAGGGCGGCGTAGAGGTTCTCGTCGGTGTCGAACGTGGTCAGCGTGATGACCTTGGGCGGCGACGGGTCGTCCAGCAGTTCCTTGGCCGCGGCCAGCCCGTCGAGCCGGGGCATCGAGATGTCCATGAGCACGATGTCCGGCCGCGTACGCCTGACCACGGCGACGGCCTCGCGCCCGTCGGACGCCTCGCCGACCACCTCCATGCCGGGGTCGCTGTCCACGACCATGCGCAGCCCGGCCCTGACCATCGCCTGATCGTCGGCGATGACTATGCGAATGCCCACAAGCCGGAGGGTAGACGCCGGGCCCCCACCTTGAACACCGCTTGAACACCCAGGCCAAGCCGCACGCAAGTGAGTCACAAGTCACGACACGTGGACGCTCTGCCGGATGCGGGTCTGGGTGGCGTCGTCGCAGGTGGTCTTGGCGCAGAAGTACATCACGAGCATCGTCTTGGGCTGGCGGTCGATCACGTAGCTGACGAAGCCCAGCCTGGTGCCGGTCCCGGGGTCGTGCAGGGAGCCGTCGAAGCGGGTGGCGGGACTGCTGCCGGCCTGGTCGGGCACCGGTTTGCCGACGTCGACCTGGCCGGGCAGCAGGGCCTCCATCTTGGCCTTCATCTGCTCGGAGTTGCCGCTGGCGTCGAGGGTGTCGGAGACCTGGACGTAGACGCCCGAGGCGGCGTCGGGGTCGTCCTCGACGACCTGGGAGATCGCCGTCCAGTCCGCGCCGGGGCCGGCCACGAACAGGGACTCGAACTCCTGGGCGTGCGGCGAGACCACCGCGAACAGGTCCTGGTGGGTGCGCACGGTCCAGTCGCCCGGGTACTCGAACGTGAGCGGCGCGGCGGCGCTGGTCTTGTAGTGGGACCAGGTGTCGCCGCGGTGGTTCATGATGATCATGGCCACGAGCGCGAGGGCCGCCACGGCGGCGACCAGCGTGGTGGCCACGATCGGGATGCGTCCGGGGCGTGTCTTTGGCGCGGTCGGATGGGTGGGCGGCGCGGGTGCCCGGTCCGACCCGATCGGCGCGAACGGGGGCCCCGAAAGGGGGCCCGGTATGGGCCCCGGGATGGGTGCGGCGTGCGGGCCGGAGGTCGGGCCGGTCGTGGGGCCCGTCGTCGGTCCCGCCACGGGGGCGGGGTACGGCGCCGGGTGCGGCCCGGAGCTGGGGCCCTGGCGGGGCACGAAGTGGGGCCCGCCGGCCGGGCCGCTCATGGGATCGGACTGGTGCCCGCTGATCGCGTCACGCAGCGCGGTCACGAACTCCGTACAGGTGGCGTAGCGCTGCTCGGGCGCCTTGGCCAGCGCCCGCATCATCACGGCGTCGATCTGCGCGGGCAGGTCGGGCCTGAGCTGCGACAGCGGCGTCGGCTGCTCGGCCAGGTGGGCCCAGAGCAGCGCGATGTCGTTCTCGCGCTGGAACGGCAGCCGCGCCGACAGCCCCTCGTAGACCACGCAGGCCAGCGCGTACTGGTCGCAGCGGCCGTCGATGTGCTCCTTGTTGATCTGCTCGGGCGACATGTAGCGGGGCGTGCCGATGAACTGGTCGGTCTGGGTCAGCCCGGAGATCGACGAGCGGTGCTTGGTGATGCCGAAGTCGGTCAGGTAGACGTGGTCGCCGGCCAGCAGGATGTTGGCCGGTTTGACGTCGCGGTGGATCAGGTCGTGCGCGTGCGCGGCGTCGAGGGCGGCGGCGACCTGGGCGAAGATCTGGTTCGCCTGGCCGATCGGCAGCGGTCCGCGGTCGTAGATGAGCCGGCGCAGGTCGAGCCCGTCGACGTAGCGCATGGCGATGTAGAGGACGCCGTCGGCGTCGGCGTTGGCCTCGTAGATCGGGATGATGTTGGGGTGCTCGATGCTGGCGACCGTTCTGGACTCCAGGATGAACCGTTGCCTGAACCGGTCGTCGACGCTGAGCACCGGGTTGAGGATCTTCAGCGCCACCCGGCGGCTCAACCTGGGGTCGAGCGCAAGGTAGACCACGGCCATGCCGCCCTTGCCGACGATGTCCTCGATGTAGTACCCGGCCACCTCCTGGCCGATGAGCGATCTTTCGTTCAATGGCATCACGTCTCGATGGGGTGGCCGCAGTAGCCGCAGAAGCGATGCGCGGGCCCGAGTCGCATGCCGCACGAGGTGCAGTACTTGATCGCCGGGTTCGGCGCGGTCATCACCTGCTGCTGTTGCTGCGGAACCATGGGGAACGCCTGTGACCGCCGTACGACCACGGTCTGGTTGGCCCCGTCGTCGAGCGGTGGTGCCGCCGCCGCCAGTGGCTCTGGTGGCTCCGGCACCTTTTCAGGAGCACGGCGGCGCCACAGCAGATACGCTCCGCCCGCGGCCGCCATGAAAAGGACTCCCGCCGCCACGATGAACGGCCACAACGGGGTCGACCGGGTGGCCGGGCTCGCCAGCTGTTTCGTGCCCTGGTCCTCCGGCCCGCCCCGTTTCTCCAGCGAGGTCTTCAGCAGCTTGGCGGCGACCACGTTGCCCGGATAGAGCTCGAGCACGCGCTGGAAGCCGGGCGCGGCCTCGGTGTAGTACTTGGTGTGGTAGCGGGTCAGCGCCGCCTCGAACGCCGTGTCGATCGCGCCTCTGCGCGGCACCACCTTGGCGGCGGCCAGGATGCCGTTGATCTCCCTGACGCCGATCATCTTGCCCTCTTTGCCGCCGCCCACCAGCAGGCCGATGACGTGGCCGTTCTTGTCGCCGATCACGGGGGCGCCGATGAGTCCCTGGTCGGCCAGACCGCCCAGCTTGACCGGCTCGTCCACCTTCTTCTCCGGGTCGGCGAACGGCCTGCCGGTGTCGCCGCCCACGCCGCCCTTGGCCAGGTGGGCGATCTCGACGGTCTCCAGGACCTTCGGGCCCGGCCGGCCGAGGAAGCCCGCCACGTTGGTGGGCGAGCCCTGCTGGTCGGGCACCTTGTCGGCGAGCGGCGCGGTGGGCATGCCGACGCCTCCGGTCACGGGGGTCACCGGCACCAGCACCGCGGGGCTGTCGGGCGTCGGGCCGGCCTTGATGCACTTGACCTTGATGCCGTTGGGGCTCGGCGGCGACACGTTAGGGAAGGCCGTGATCTCGGTGGTCACGTTGATGATGCAGGTGGCGGTGTCGGTCTTCGGCGGATAGCACTCCGCCAGGTGGTGGTCGAGGAGGTCGTCCTTGAGCTTGTGCTTCTTGTAGTCGAGGGGGATCTTCACCTTGTGGTGCTCGGCGAAGACCTTGTTCGCCGCGTAGATCGCGACGTCGTTGGGGTTCACGGCCAGGCGTCTGAGTGCCACGATCGTGCCGTCGGGGTTGACGACGGTGCCCGTGCCCGTGGCGAACGGGATGTCGTAGGACCGCTCCACATGTTTGAGCTCGCCGATGTGGTCGAGCAGGGTGATCTCCACATGGGACACGGCTTCGAGCCGCACCACGGCGGGGGTCACCAGGTCGGTGATCCCGCTCGGGTGTTCGTGAGCCGCGACCGGCATCGCGATCAGCACCAGTGCCGCCGCGACGCCACCGGCAAGAGCTGTGAGGCGCGCCATCTCCGCTCCCAACGCAGGTCTAGGACCAGGGTCCCAATCACATGCTGTAAGTCAATAGACCGCCACATAGACAAGCGCTTGCTAGGGGGCATAACGTACCTGGGTGGGCTACACGATCGGCGTAGATGTCGGTGGCACCTTCACCGATGTGGTCCTTGGAGGCACGTCCGGCGCGATTGCCGTGGCCAAATGTTTGAGCACCCACTACGACCCCATCGCGGGCATCGTGGCCGGCGTTACGCGCGCGCTCGGCGACCGCGACCCCGCGCAGGTCAGGCGGGTCGTCCACGCGACGACGCTGGCCACCAACGCGGTGCTCGAACGCAAGGGGGTCCGGGTCGCTTTTGTCACGACTCAGGGCTTTCGCGCCGCCGTCCCGCTCGGGCGCTACGCGCGGGTCGAGGAGGACCGCTACGATCTGCGCTTCTCGCCGCCGCCTCCGCCGGTGGCCGCGGGCGACTGCTTCGAGGTGGTGGAACGCGTCTCGGCGCGCGGCGCCGTGCTGACGCCGCTGGACCTCGATTCCGTACGCCGGGCCGCCGCGGCGATCACCGCTCGCGGCATCACGTCGGCGGCCGTCTGCCTGCTGCACTCGTACGCCAACCCGGCCCATGAGCGGCAGGTCGCCGAGATCCTGCGTGAATCGATCCCGGACGTGGTGACCTCGTCGGAGATCTGGCCGGAGATTCGCGAGTACGAGCGCGCCACCACCACCATCATGTCCGCATATATCGGCCCATTGATGGCTTCGTACCTTTCGCAGCTCCGGGAACGGCTGGCCGAGATCGGGATCCGCGCGCCCGTCCACGTCATGGAGTCGAGCGGCGGCGTGATCTCCGCCGAGCTGGCCGCCCGGCGCGCGGTGGCCACCATCGAGTCGGGCCCCGCGGCGGGGGTGCTGGCGGCGGCCGGGACCGGGTTCCCGAACGTGATCTCGTTCGACATGGGCGGGACCACCGCCAAGGCGTGCGTCGTGCGCGGCGGGACGCCCGAGATCACGAACGAGTTCCACGTCGGCGGCAAGGGCAGCTTCGGCGGCCGGCGGGCGGGCACCGGCGTGCCCATCAAGACCCCGGCCATCGACCTGGCGGAGGTGGGGGCGGGCGGGGGCAGCGTCGCCTGGCTCGACGCGGCCGGCGCGCTCCGCGTCGGCCCGCACTCGGCGGGGTCCTCCCCCGGGCCCGCCTGTTACGGCCTGGGCGGCTCCGAGCCCACGGTCACGGACGCGAACCTGGTCCTCGGCTACCTCTCCTCGGCCTCCCTTCCCCTGACCCCGGACCTGGCCGCCAAGGCCCTCGACCGGCTGGCCTCGCCGCTCGGGGTGTCCCGGGAGAAGGCCGCGTACGCCGTGCACGAGATCGTGAGCGCCTCGATGGCGTCGGCGGTGCACGTGGTCACGGTGCAGCGCGGCATCGACCCGCGCGGCTTCACCCTGGTCGCCTTCGGCGGCGCCGGTCCCATGCACGCGGCCCGGGTGGCGGAGCGCTTCGGGATCGGGACGGTGGTGGTGCCCGCGCACTGCGGCGTCGCCTCGGCGGCCGGACTCCTGAGCGGCGCCCTGTCCACGGACCGCGTCCTGTCCCGCCTGGACGCCCCCGACCCCTCCGCCGTCTTCACCTCCCTGGCCGCCGACGCCGCCGCCGACCTGGGCGTCTCCCCTTCGGACCCCGGGGTGCGGGTGTCACGGTCGGTGGACGTCCGCTTCAAGGGCCAGTCCCACGATCTCACCGTCGAGTGGACGCCTTCCCGCGAGGTGCTGGCGTCCCGCTTCTTCGCACGGTACGAGGAGGTGTACGGGATCGCCCAACGGGGCGAGATCGAACTGGTCAGCTACCGCATCCGCCTCACCGCCCCACCCCCCGACACGCACCCCCTCACCGCCCCACCCCCCGACGCCCACCCCCTCTCCCCCAGCTCGCACCACCGCTTCGGCGCCGGTGCGGCGGGAGGCGGTGCGGCGCGCACGGCGCCCAGCACGGCGACACCGAGCGCAGCCACCGGTGGCGCGACTGCCGGGAGCAAAGCGGCCGGGGACGAGGCGGCCCGGGGCGAAGCGGCCGCGAGCGAAGCGGCGGTCTCCGTGCCCCGGGCGAGGCGGGCGTATTTCCCCGAGACGGGCGGTTACGCCGACGTTCCCGTCCACACCAGGGACACCATGGCCGGCCGCCCCCTCCATGGCCCCGCGATCATCGAGGACGCCGAGTCCACGATCGTCGTCCCGCCCGGCTGGAACGCCACCCTCGCCGAGACCCGCGCCGTCCACCTCACCAGGAGCACCACATGCCCGACCTCCTGACCGCCGAGGTGCTCAGGAACGCGTTGGTCGTAGCGGCGGAAGAGGCCAGCATCGTGGTGGTCCGCTCCGCGTACTCGACGTTCATCGTGGAGGGCTCGGACGCCTCGGCCGCCGTCCTCGACGCCCGGGGCCGGCTGATCGCCCAGTCCATGGCCACCACCCTCATGAACAGCATGGCGCTCAAGGTGGCGCTCCCCGAGCTCCTCAAGGACATCCCCCCGGACCGGATGAGCCCGGGCGACGTGTACGTGCTCAACGACGCCTACCGGGGCGGCGTGCACACCAACGACCTGCTCGTCTACCGCCCGGTCTTCGTCAACGATGCCCCGGCGTACTTCACCGCCACCATGATCCACGTCTCCGACCTGGGCGGCCTCTCGGCGGGCGGCATGGCCCCGCTGGCGACGGACATCTTCCTGGAGGGCCTGCAGCTCCCCCCGGTGCGCCTGGTCACCGAAGAGGGCCTGGATCCGACGGTGGAGGCCGTCCTGCGGGCCAACAGCCGTACCCCGGACAAGGTCATGGGCGACGTGCGGGCCCTGGTGGCCGGGACGGCGGTGGCCGCCACCCGGCTGGAGACCCTGGTCGGCGAGTACGGCGCGCAGGGCCTGAGCGCGGGCGTCGACGACTACCTGGACTACACCGAGGCGAGAACCCGGGCGGCGCTGGCCGAGCTGCCGACGGGCCGGTTCGAGGCGGCGTACCCGATCGATGATGACGGCATAAATCCGGAAAAATCGCATGAAATCCGGGTGGCGATCACCCTCGGCGACGAACGGGCCGTGCTGGACTTCGCGGGCACCGGCCCGCAGGTCCCGGCCGCGATCAACGCCTCGGCCTCGCAGTCGCTCGCCGCCGCCGTCTTCGCCGTCCGCTGCTTCCTGGACCCCACGATCCCCATGAACGACGGCTGCCTGCGGGCCATCGACGTACGCCTCCCCGAGGGCTCCCTGCTCAACGCCCGCTCCCCCTACCCGTGCGGCGGCCGGTACGTCCCGATCTACGCCGCCATGGAGGCCGTCTTCCAGGGCATGTCCGACGCCGTCCCCGAGCGCGCCATCGCCCCCAGCGGGATCCTGCAGCCGTTCTCGATCGCCGCCGTCGGGGCGCCGTACTGGATCCACCTCTCCTACGACTTCGGCGGCGTGGGCGCCCGCCGGGGCCTGGACGGCCCGGACGCCACGGGCGTGCACTTCGGCATCGGCCGCAACTCGGTGCCGCAGGCGGAGCCGGTGGAGAGCCGCTGCCCGCTGATCGTCGAGTCCGTCGAGACCATCCCGGACTCGGGCGGCCCCGGCCGGTTCCGCGGCGGGCTGGGCTCGCGCACGGTCTACCGTTTCCTGGCCGACTGCCACGTCACGACCCGCGGCGACCGCCTCCGCCTCCCGCCCCCCGGCCGTGACGGCGGGCTGCCGGGGCGGCTCGGCGGCTTCTTCAAGCGCCACCTGGACGGGACGGTGGAACGGCTGGCCTCCAAGGTCAACAATGTGCGGTTCGCGACGGGGGAGGCGTTCATCGTGGAGACGACGGGCGGCGCCGGCCTCGGCCCACCGTCCGAACGGGACCCGGAGGCGATCCTGGCCGACCTGGAGGCGGGCCGCGTCACGCCCCAGGGAGCGGCGGAGGACTACCGCTTCGAAGCTCAGTCGTCGATCAAGTCGGCGGGGTCGAAGCTGACCGGGTAGGGCAATGACAGGCTTACCACGGTCCCCGCCTTGTGGGCTGTCGGCGCCTTGTATGCGTCACCGTCAAGCTCGTAGACGTAGAGTGTCGGACCTTCGCTGGGCTCGATGCGCCAGTAGATGGGGATGCCTGCCGCAGCATACGCCTCAGTCTTGAGGCCTCTGTCACGAGCCTGGGTGCTCGGGCTGCCCACCTCCACAGCCAGCAGGACATCGCTGGGGGTGAACATCAGTCCTACCGCCTTGGCTCTGGCTCTCGGCACCACGACGATATCGGGGATGTAGAGGTCCTTGTCCGACGCGCGCACATTGACGGTCGAATACACCTTCAGATCTGGCGGCGCAGCTTGGTGCAGAATCGTCTGCAGAAGGAAGATCACGTCCTGGTGTAGGGGACTGGGGGCAGGGCTCACTACTAGGCTCCCGTTGAAGAGCTCGTAACGATTCCCGTCGTCCGGGAGTTTGAGCAGGTCGTCGACTGTGTATGGCGGCGCAGGAAGGACAATCTTGCGCCTCGCGGTCGGTTCGATCGTCGCCATTGCGGTCACCCACCCAGTATCGGGAAGCTCGCTCTCGCCCACATGCTACTTGCCCAAATCTCATCACTTAAAGTCACGAGGTCGCCACGCCTCGGCGCCCTGGCGGACGGCCGCGTGGACGGCGCGGGCCGCGCGGGCGCCCCACTCCGAGCGGGGCCCGCCGAACAGCTCCGCGGGCCCCTCCGCCGGCACGGCCACGCAGACCGCGTCCGAGGCCGTGCCCGTGCACGGGAAGCCCGCCTCGATCAGCGCCTGGGACTTCGCCTCCGTCACCGTCATCACCACGTTGACCAGGGCCGCGTCCGTCATGGCGACCGGCAGCACGGTGACGATGTTGATGGTCCCCACCCGCATCGGCGCCAGCTCCGGGTCCGCGGCCCCTTCCGGGGCGGCGGCCCAGGTCGGGACGCGCAGGCCGACGGTCGCGTACGCCTCCACGCCGCCGTCGCAGGCCTGGACGCGGCGGTCGACGGAGGCGGCGGTCAGCATGCCGACGCCGTCCCCCTCCGGACCTAACGACAGCAGGTGATCGACGGGGTCCATCCGTGAGTACCCGGCCACCACCTGGGCGTTCAGCACCCACTCGCGCGGGCCGATCCCGCCGCCGAGCAGCGCGGAGGAGATCATCCGCCAGCCCGGCCCGAACTCCCACAGCAGCGCCCCGAGCCGCGCCCCGTCCTCCACCCGATACGTGAGCTTCATGGCCCTCCCCTGACGAGGTGCACGACGGGCCGGCCGTCCGGCCCCGGCTCGATCTTGACATGGGCGTCGAAGTGCCGTCCCACCAACGGCTCGGTGAGCACCTGGGCGGGCTTGCCGGAGGCCACCGCGCGCCCGCCGGCCAGCAGGAGCAGGGAGTCGGCGTAGAGTCCGGCGACGGTCAGGTCGTGCAGGGTGGTGACGACGGTCAGGCCGTCCGCCCGCCGCAGCCGGTCCACCAGCTCCAGCACCTGCTGCTGGTGCCCGAGGTCGAGCGCCGTCGTGGGCTCGTCCAGCAGCAGTACGGGCGCCTCCTGGGCGAGCGCCCTGGCCAGCACCACGCGCTGGCGCTCGCCGCCGGACAGCTCCCCCGCGGGCCGCATGGCGAGCGCGGTCAGGTCGAGCCGTTCGAGCACGCCGGCGGTGACCTCCCGGTCGTGCGCGCTCTCCCGGCCCAGGTAGGGGATGTACGGGGTGCGCCCGAGCAGCGCGTAGTCGAAGACCGTCATGTCGGGCGGCAGGGCGGGGCTCTGGGGGGCGTAGGCCAGCAGGCGGGCGCGTTCGCGGGGCTTGAGCCGGGCCGCCGGCCGGGAGTCCACCGTGACCTCGCCCCGGTGCGCGACGAGGCCCATGACGGCCTTGAGCAGGGTGGACTTGCCCGCCCCGTTGGGCCCGATGATCGCCAGCCACTCGCCGCCGCGCACCTGGAGCGAGACGTCGGACACGACCTCGCGGTCGCCGAGCCGTACCGAGAGCGCCTGAGTGCTGATCACGTGGCCGTCCGCCTGGTCATGCGCAGGACTCCGACGAAGAACGGCGCCCCCACGAACATGGTCACCACCCCGATCGGCAGCTCGGCGGGCGCGATCACCGTACGCGCGATGAGGTCGGCCAGCACCAGGAACGCCCCGCCGCCGATCAGCGAGAGCGGCAGCACGATCCGGTACGAGCCGCCCGCCAGCCGCCGCACGATGTGCGGGATCACGATGCCCACGAACCCGATCAGCCCGCTCACCGCGACGGCCGCCGCGGTGGCCAGGGAGGCGGCCAGCAGCACGGTGAGGCGCACCCTGGCCGCCCGCACGCCAAGGCTGGTGGCCTCCTCGTCGCCCACGGACAGCACGTCCAGCATCCGCCCGTGCAGCAGGAGCAGCACGGCCGAGACGGCGGCGTACGGCAGCACCAGCCAGAACTGGTCCCACCCGCCGCCGACGTCGCCGAGGATCCATGAGTAGACGCGCTGCAGCTCCTCGACCTTGAACTGCTGGATGAACGTCTGGATCGCGGTCAGGAACGAGGTGACCGCCACCCCGGCCAGCACCAGCGTCGCGGTGCCGCCGGAGCGCCCGGCGGTGTTGCCGAGCGTGTACGCGAGGAACACCCCGCCCACGGCCCCGAGGAAGGCCGCGACGGGGATGCTCGCGCCCGACTCCGGCAGCAGCACGATGGCCACGGTCGTCGCCAGCCCGGCCCCGGCCGCGGCGCCCAGCAGGTACGGGTCGGCGAGCGGGTTGCGGAACACGCCCTGGTAGCCCGCCCCCGCCATGGCCAGCAGCCCCCCGACCACCGCGGCCACCAGCACCCGCGGCAGCCGCAGCTCGAACAGCAGCCCCTGCTCGACCGGCGCGAGCCCGGAGTCCACGTGCACGTACGGCAGCCAGTCCACGGCCTGCAGCACCACCTGCCAGGGCGAGATGTCGGCAGCGCCGTCCAGCAGCCCGGCGATCATGCAGGCGGCCAGCACGCCCAGGGCGCACGCGATCCAGAGTGGTCTGGCCCTGGACGGGCCGGCCGGCGCCGCCATGATCAGCCCTTGGCCCCGGCCTTGGCGACCGCGGCGCCGATGGACTCGGCGAGCTGGACGACGCGCGGCCCCCAGCGGGAGGCCAGGTCGTCGTCGAGCTGGATCACCTGGTCGTTCTTGATGGCCGACAGGCCCTTCCAGCCGGGCCGCTTGGCCAGGGTGTCCTTGCTCTGCTGGCAGCACTTGACGTCGCCGAGGAAGATCATGTCGGGGTCGGCCTGGGCCACGAACTCGGCCGACAGCTTGGGATAGCCGCCCGCCTGGTCGGGGGCCTTGTCGGCGATGTTGGTGAGGCCGAACAGGCTGTAGACCTGGCCGATGAACGTCTTGGACGTCGCCGCGTACGGCGTCTGGTCGAGCTCGTGGTAGTACGTGAGCTTCTTGTCCTTGGGCGCCTCGGCGGCCAGTTTGTCCATGGCCGTCTTCATGCCGGAGACGACCTCGTCGGCCTTGGCCTTGTTGCCGGTGGCCACGCCGATCTCGGCGATCTCCTCGTACGCCTCGTCGAGCTTGGTGGCGGCGGGTTCCAGCAGGACGGGCACGTTCACCTTGCCCAGCTCGGCGACGATCTGGTCGATGTCGTTGGAGACGATGACCAGGTCGGGCTTCTGGGCGACGATGGCCTCGACGTTCGGCTTGAAGCCGGACAGGTCGGTCTTGGGGGCCTCGGCGGGGTGGTTCGACTGGTCGTCCACGGCGACGACCTGGGGGCCCGCGCCGATGGCGAAGAGCGTCTCGGTGTGGGTGGCCGAGAGGGAGACGATCCGCTCGGGCTTCTTGGCGAGGGTGACCTTGCCGTTGCCCGCCTCGACGGTGACGGGGAAGCCCGCTGCGGAGGCGGGGGCGGAGGAAGCGCTGGGGGCTGCGGACGGGGTGGCTGTGGTGCCGGTCTGGCCGCACCCGGCCAGGATCAGCGTTCCCAGCATCGCGCCCGCGAGGGCCGTACGTCGGGGCCTCACGAGTAGTCCTTTCACTGTCGGAACCGAGAGACCCGCGTTTGCGCGACGGATCACCCTTTTCCACGAGGGTTGATGACGTCAGCGCAGAGGCAGGCGACCTGGCTATGACAGTTGCGGGACAGCGCCGGACTCGCACCGGACTTCGCTGCGACCCTGCGCATCGGACAAACGCTATCAATCCTCCGGATGCCCGCGCCGTCAAGGGGCCAGTTGTGACTCCGCCTCGGCGATGATCTCCTGGAGCCGGAGCCCGTGGGCGGCGTCGAGCGGGTGGCCACCGCCGTGCCGCACGGTTGCGGCGAACTCCTCGGCGATGACGTCCAGGGGGTCGTCGTCGAAGTGCGGGAGCACGGCGCTGCCGGTGCGGCCGTACACGGCGAACGTCGGGGGCGGCAGGTCGCTGACGGCGGTCATGCACAGGGACGCCTCGGAGACCGCGCCGCCCTCGTGCTCGAGCAGCAGGCCGGTCCAGCCGAGCGGGTTGCCGTGCGCGCGCACGCCGGTCACCGGGCCGAGCGCGGCGCCCAGCAGGTCGATCACGTGCGGGCCGACGTCGAGCAGCACGCCGCGCTCCAGCCGCCAGGGGGTGGCGAAGGGGTGGTCGCCGAGGAGGGTGCCGGAGATGTTGGCGGCGTGGCCGCCGAACGGCTGGATCTCGGCGCACCGGGCGAGGAAGGTGCGGGTCTGGACGGCGTAGCGCAGGGTGAGCACCAGCTGAGAGGCCACACCCGCCTCCGCGACGGCCTCGGCCAGGCGCCGCGCGCCGTCCAGCGTGTCCGCGAGGGGCTTCTCCAGCAGCAGCGCCTTGCCCGCGCGGGCGGCGCGGGCGGCGAGCTCGGCCTGGACGGCGGGCGGCACGCAGAACGCCACAGCCTCGCAGGCGTCGAACAACTCCTCGACGCGCTCGAAAACCGGCGCTCCGAGCCGGGCGGCGGCCTCGGGACGGCGGGCCCACACCCCGGCCAGCCGCGTGTGCGGCCCCTTGGACAGCATCGGCGCGTGCGCCATCTCGGCCCACGGGCCCGCTCCGACCAGCCCGACCGCTACCGGCTCCATGGGACCTCCCCTGCTCGCCGACCGTATGGGGAGGATCTTCCCACATCGCAGCAGGACGGCCGGTTGGCTCGATGGGCGGGCGCCCCGCGCGGCACCCGCCCATCGGCGTCGGTGGGCCCACCCAGTCAGTGGGCCCAGTCAGTGGGCCCAGTCAGTGGGCCCAGTCAGTGGGCCCAGTCAGTGGGCCCAGTCAGTGGGCTCAGTCGGTAGGCACGTCGTTCAGGTCGCGCCAGCGCTGGACGGCGTGCTGCGGGCGGTGGGCCAGGGTGCCGGAGTCGATGGTCAGGGTCTGACCGGTGATGCAGCGGGCCTCGTCGGAGGCGAGGAAGCACACGAGGTTCGCGACGTCGTCCGGGGTGCACGGCCACGGCAGCAGCCGTTCCGCGGCCTTGTCGGCGAGTTGCTCCTGGTTCAGGGCCCGCTGGGCGGCCTGGGTGAGGACGAGGGCGGGGGCGACGGCGTTGCAGCGGACGCCACGGGAGCCGTACATGGTGGCCACGAACCGGGTGAAGCCGATCAGGGCCGCCTTCGAGGCCCCGTACGCGGCGTGGACCTCGTCCCCGACCAGCGCGGACACCGACGACATGAGGACGATGGCGCCGCCGTCCGGCATGGCGGGCACCGTGTGCTTGACCATGAGCATGGCGCCGCGCAGGTTGACCTCCATCGTGCGGTCCCAGACCCCGACGTCGAGGGAGTCGAGGTCCCGGTCGCGGCCGTAGACGCCGGCGTCGAGCGCGGCGGCGTTGGAGTGCAGGACGTCCACCCGGCCGAACGACGCCACCAGGGCCGCGACCGCCTCCTCCACCTGCTTCTCGTCGGAGACGTCGCAGGTCAGGGCCATGGCCGTGCCGCCGTGGGCGCGGATGGCGGCCGCGGTGGACTTCGCCCCGGCCGCCCGGAGGTCCAGGACGCCGACGCAGGCGCCCTCGGCGGCCAGCCGCGCCGCGCAGGCCGCGCCGATGCCCGAGCCCGCGCCCGTCACCATCGCGACCCGCCCGTCGAACCGGCCTGAGGGCCCGCCCGAGGTGTTGGCGCTCACCACTCCACCGCCAGGGACGTCAGGCCGCGGCCGACGATCGACTTGCGGTGGGCGACCGGCGCGCCGGGGACGAGCCGCAGACCGGGCAGGCGGCGGCCGAGCACGTCGAGCGCGGTGCGCAGTTGCAGGCGGCCGAGCGCGGCGCCGACGCAGAAGTGGATGCCGTAGCCGAAGACCATGTGCTCGGCGGCGTTCAGCCGGTCGATCAGGAAGCTCTCCGGCTCGGGGAAGACGCTCTCGTCGTGGGCGGCGGAGTCGGTGGAGAGCAGGACGAGGGCGCCCGCCGGGATCGTCACGCCGTGCAGGAGGAGGTCGGTCACGGCGTAGCGGAACGAGCCCAGCGACGCGCCGTCGATGCGCATGCACTCCTCGGCGGCGTTCGCGACCAGCTCGGGCGGCACCGGCCAGGCGCCCTCGCGCAGCAGGCGCAGGACGGTGTTGCCGAGCTGGTTGGGGACGGTGTCGTTGCCGCCGAGCAGGATCGTGGAGATCAGCTCGACGACCTCGCGATGGGTCAGCTCCGCGCCGATCAGGGAGGTCATCAGGGACGTGAAGTCGTCCTGAGGATCCTTGGCCCGGGAGGCGACCAGGCGGTCCACGTAGTCGAGGTAGGTCAGGAAGCTGTCGGCGAGTTCCAGCTGGCGCTGCGGCGGCTGCGGCGACAGGAAGAGCTGGAACCAGTCCTTGACGTGCGCCTGCACGAACGCCTCGTCGGCCTCGGGCACGCCGATGAAGCGGGCGGTCAGCTTGATCGACGGCTCGTGGCCGATCTCGCCGACGAAGTCGGCGCTCTTGCGCGGCTCCACGCGGTCGAGCAGGTCCTCGTTGAGCCGCCGGAACTCCTGCTCCATGGCCGCCACGGCGCGCGGCGTGAACGCCTTCGACACCGACCGGCGCAGGCGCGTGTGGTCGGGCGGGTCCACGTTCGCCACGAAGCTGGACAGGAACGAGCCGTGCTCGCCCAGCTTCTCCCTGGTCTCGCGGGTCAGGCTGCGGGAGATCGTGAGCGAGCCCTTGGAGGAGAAGCGCCGCGGGTCGCCGTAGGCCGCGCGCACGTCGGGGTAGCGGGTCAGGACGTACGCGCCCAGGTGCTCGCTGCGGAAGACCGGCCGCTCCTCGCGCAGCCGGCGGAGGAAGTCGTACGGGGCGGCGACGTGCCAGTCCGCGCTGACGTCGAAGTCCTCAATGTCCTCGATCATGCGAAGATCCTCCGCGGGTTGTCGACGAGCATCTGGTGGACCTGGTCGTCCGTGACGCCCCTCTTGCGGAGCTCGGGCACGACGTCGCGGGGGACGTGGAGAAGGTGGTAGTTGGGGTGGCGCCGCCGTACGACGTCGGCGTCGAAGCGATCATTGAAGCAGTACGAGTCGTGACTTAAGACCATTTTTCCGGCGTGTCCGCGCTCGCACATCTTCGCCACTATCTCCACGCGGTCCTCGAACGGGCTGATCGTCTCGATGCCGAAGCGGTCCATGCCGAGGTAGGAGCCGTTGGCGATCAGCTCCTCCAGGTAGGCCACGTCGGTGGAGTCCCCGGCGTGCCCGATGACCACCTTGCTCAGGTCCACGCCCAGCTCGCCCAGGAGACTCTGCTGTTCGAGGCCGCCCCTGGAGGCGCTGTGGGAGTGCGTGGTGATCGGTGTGCCGGTCTCCAGGTGCGCCTGCGCGACCGCCCTGAACACCCGCTCGCAGCCCTTGGTCATCCCCAGGTGGTCGGAGGCGCACTTGAGCATGGCCGCCTTGACGCCGGTCCGGCCGATCCCCTCGACGATGTCACGTACGAAGAACTCGGCCAGCCGGTCCGGTCCCCCGAACAGCGATCCCGGGCCCCGGTTGGCGAAGTACGGCGGCAGCGCGTCGTAGGTGTACAGGCCGGTGGCGGCCACGATGTTCACGCTGGTCAGCTCGGCCACGCGCTGGACGGCGGGGACGTACCTGCCGAGCCCCGGCACGGTCAGGTCCACGATCGTGTCGATGCCCTCGGCCTTGAGCGCGTCGAGCTTGGCCGCCGCCTCGCGCGCCCGCGTCTCGAGGTCCCATCCCTCGGGGATGTCCGGCCAGTTCCACAGGATCTCGGGGCTCAGCCCGAAGACGTGCTCGTGCATGAGCGTCGCCCCCAGCTCGGCCACCGGCCCCCGCACGGTCTCAGGCATCCGGGCCTCCGGGGCTCACGCAGGGGAACCTCTCGTGCTCGAACGGCCGGTTGACCTCGAGCCCGAGCCCGTCGGTCTGCCGGTAGGGCAGGCCGGTGTAGAGGGCGTCGGCGTCGAAGTACGTGACGGTGAACGACAGGCGCGGGCTGTCGCGGCGGTTGGCGGGCGCGCCGTGCACGGTCAGGGCGTGGTGCACGGTGGCGTCCCCCGCCTTGAGGTCGAGCGGCGGCGACAGCTCCAGCTCCTTGAGCCACGGGTGCTGGGTGAGCTGGTCGTCCCCCGGCCGGGTGAAGCTGCGGCCGAGCAACCCGTACCGGTGCGAGCGGTCGTAGAAGCGCAGCGACCCCATGTCGGCGGGCACGTCGGCGAGGGCCAGCCAGACGGTCAGCATGGCCGAGCGGTCCATCGGCATCCACGGGAAGTCCTGGTGGAACTCGGTCGCGCCGTGCTCCCCCGCCTCCTTGACCAGGAGGTTGGTGACCTGGACGCGCACGGCCCGGACGCCGCGCAGCAGCCGTACGGCGTTGCGCCCCATCGCGGGGCTCGACGTCAGCGCGCCGAACATCTCGTCGCTCGCCGCGATGTCCCTCGACTGCCCGAACGCCTCGTCGACCAGCGACTCGTGGCTCCGCGACCGGCCGTTCAGGAAGCCGGTGGCGCGTTCGCGCAGGGCCGCGGCGGTGCCCGGGTCGATCAGCCGGCCGAGCCGCACCCAGCCGTGCTCATCGAAGAACGCCGCCTCGTCGTCCGTCACCTGGCGCACCGGGATCTCCATGCCCACAGTCTGGCACCTGAGCAAGCGCTTGGTAAACCCGCGATTTGAGTATCCCTTACTCATGCGCGCCCCGCCCCGCGGGCTCACCCTCGGGGCATGACCACCGTTGAGACGACCTCCTCCACCACCGGCTTCACCCGCACCGCGATGATCGCCTGCGCCGTGATCTCACCGCTGACCGTCGCCCTGACACTCCTGCTCGCCCCGTTCGACGCCACGGCCGAGGGCGAGCCGTACATCCGCGCCATCGTCGCCAACCTCGACGCCTACGCGCTCTGGAGCTGGGTCGGCGCCCTCGGCGCCGCCACCCTCATCCCCGCGATCTTCGCGGTGAGCAAGGTGGCCCGGTCGGGACGGCCCGTGCTGGGACTGGTGGGCATGATCCTGGCCTTCACCCTGGCCCTGCCCATCAGCATGACCTCCGACGACGCCATCTACGCGGCCGCCAAGGCGGGACTCGACGTGCCCACCACGAACCGGCTCGTCACGGAGCTGAACGAGGGCACGCCGACCTCGATCCTCGGGTTCGCGTTCTTCCTGAGCCTGCTCGGGTTCGTGCTGCTGGGGGTCGCCGCCCTCCGCAGCGCCGCGCCGAAGTGGGCGGCCATCACCATGATCGTGGCGCCGCTCCTCATCCCGGTCCCCTGGTTCGCCGGGCTCCCGGACACGGCGGGCGGCGTGGCCTGGCTCGTCTTCACCGCCGCCACCACCGGCATCGCCCTCGCCCTCCCCTCCCGCTGACCCGCCCGACTCGCGCAAACGCAGGTGCCCCCCACCCGGCCACGGGAGGAGGACGCCGCCGGGCGTTCACGCGTACAGTGTCGCCCAAGCGCTTGCTCAAGAGCATGGGAGGCATCGTGCGGCGGTTCAGGTTCGGGGCGGTGGTGCGGGAGGCCGGGTCGGGCGAGGCGTGGGCGGAGAAGGCGCGGCGGCTCGAAGCACAGGGGTACGACGTCCTTCTCGTGCCCGACCATCTCGTCGGCCCCCGGTTCGCCCCCATCGCCGCGCTGACGGCGGCCGCGTGCGCCACCACCAGGCTGCAGGTCGGCACGCTGGTGTTCGCCAACGACTTCCGGCATCCGGCCGTGCTGGCCAAGGAGGCGGCCACGCTCGACCTGCTGTCCGGCGGGCGGCTGGAGGTCGGCATCGGGACCGGGTGGATGGCGCGCGACTACGAGGGGGCCGGGCTGGCGCTGGAGCCGCCGGGGGTGCGGGTGGAGCGGCTGCGGGAGGCCGTGGCCGTGCTCAAGGGGCTCTGGGGGGACGGGCCGTTCAGCTACCAGGGCAAGCACTACCGCATCGACGGGCTCGACCAGCGGCCCAAGCCGGTACGTAGGCCGCGCCCGCCGATCGTGCTCGGCGGCGGCGGCCCACGCATGCTGCGACTGGCGGCCGAAGAGGCCGACGTCGTGAACATCGGGATGCGCGTCCGGCCGGACGGGAGCGGGCCCGACGACCAGGACGGCGGGCTGGCGGCGTTCCTGAGGAAGCTCGAGATCGTGCGCGAGGCCGCGGGCGCGCGCTATGACGCGCTGGAGCTGGGGACGAGCGTGGTGCAGGTGGGCGAGCGGAAGGCGGAGGAGGCGTGGAGCGCGGCCGACAGCTCGTCGCTCGGGGAGACGCCGCAGGTCCTGCTCGGGACCCGCGCCGACGTCATCGCCAAGCTCCGCTACTGGCGGGATGAGCACGATATTTCGTATTTCGTGGTGCATCACGAGCGTGACCTGGACGCCTTCGCCCCCGTCGTCGAGGAGCTCGCCACCTGACGCCGGGCCGGAACCGGGCATACCCGATGATGGACTCCATGGAAGAGATGCTGCTGCTCCGGCACGGTGAGACCGAATGGAGCAAGGCGGGTCAGCACACCGGACGTACGGACCTGCCTTTGACGGAGCACGGCGAGGACCAGGCCAGGGCGTTGGCGCCGCTGGTCAAGGGGCAGTCGTTCGACCTGGTGCTGGTCTCCCCCGCCCGGCGCGCACGGCGTACGGCCGAGCTGGCCGGCCTGACCGGCTACGAGGTGGACCCGGACCTGTGGGAGTGGGACTACGGCGGCTACGAGGGGATCACCACGCCGAAGATCCGCGAGAGCCACCCCGGCTGGTACCTGTGGCGGGACGGCGTGATCCCCGGCGACGCCGAGCACCCCGGCGAGAGCGCCGAGCAGGTGGCCGCCCGCGCCGACCGGGTGATCGAGCGGGCCAGGAAGGCCGGAGGGCGGGTGGCGCTGGTGGCGCACGGGCACTTCCTGCGCGTGCTGGCCGCCCGCTGGCTGGGCCTCGGGCCCGAGGAGGGCAGGCTGCTGAAGCTGGACACGGGCACGTACTCGCGGCTCGGCTACGAGCACGCCGAGCCCGTGCTCCTGACCTGGAACGCCCCGATCGTCTGAACCCGGCCCGGCCCCGGCGCCGGCCTGGCCTGGCCTGGCCTGGCCTGGCCTTGGGACCGAAGCCGGCCCCTTGGGACCGAAGCCGGCCCCTTGGGACCGAAGCCGGCCGGAGGCGCTAAAGAGCTCCCCTGACCTCGACGATCTCGGCGAGGGGGAACTCGAGGTAGTCGCCCGCCTCCTCGCACCACGCGTCCAGCGCGCCGCCCTTGAGCTCGCCGTGGCTGATCGTGGCGGTCAGCCCGTCGGTGAGTGTGATGCCGGCGCGCACGCCCCGGTCGACCACGAACCCCAGCAGCGACTGCTGGGCCGTCGGCAGCCTGGTCGCCATCCTGCCGATGATCGCCCAGGTGCGGCCGTTCCTGCCGTCCTCGGTGCGGCCGGTGGAGACCAGGCGGCGGGCGTGCTCGTACGGGTCGGGGGTCGGCTCGGCGAGCATGTAGGGCACCTCCAGCTCCGCGAGGCCGGGGAACTCCGACAGCTCGGCCACCTGGCCGCCCGGCAGCAGGGTCAGCTTGCCGTTCGGCGGCTCCTCGGGCCTGGCGCGGTGAATGGTGATCTGGCCGGTGTCGGCCACGGGCACCGGGGAGTAGCCGACCTCGCGCAGCGCGGCCAGCGTGCGGTCGGCCGGCGCGGCGCTCACGAGCACGGTGGGCGCGAGCAGCCGCAGGCCCAGCCGGCCCAGCCGCCGGTGGGCGGCGATCTCGGCCAGCAGCGCGGGGTCGCCGGCCTGCACGACGCATCCGACGGTGGTGACGGTGACCTCGCCGTGCCTGCGCGCGGTGTCGCGGACGAGGTATTCGAGCGGCTGCGGGATCGTGCCGACCCCGGCCAGCTCGTCGAGCAGGGCGTCGGCGTCGTAGCCGTGGTCGAGCGCGCGGCGCACGCTCTCGGTCGTGAACCGCCACACCGAGGCCGCGCCCCGCGACTCGCGGTCGGCGGCCCGGTCGAGCAGCGCCGCCAGCTCCGCCGAGGGCGGCCCGGTCACGACCGCGGTCAGGTCAGGGCCGAACAGCGCGCTCCTGCGCACGCTCGCCAGCGCCCTGGTGGCCGCCTCGGCCAGCTCGGGGTCGTGCTCGACCATGGGCACGGCGTCGTCGTTCTCGTCGCCCGGCCCGGCGGTGAGCCCGGCCAGCGCCCGGCCGAGGTCGGTGATCGCGTTGTTGGCCAGCAGGCCCAGCAGTGTCGCCTCGTCGAGCACGGCGGGCGCGCAGGCCAGCAGCAGCTCCAGGTCGAGCAGTGGCGCGTGCCAGTGGACGTTGGCCACGAGGCTGTCGCGGTCGGCGAACGCCGTGCCCGCGGGCAGGCCGGCCAGGACCGGCAGCACGGCCCTGCGGATCCTGGCCACCGCGCTGCCCGAGGGGTCGTCGCCGAGCACGGTGCCGTACTTGCCGTCGACCTTGCGCAGCGACGAGCGCTCCATGCGCCACCAGGCCGCCAGCAGCACCCGCAGCCGCGCCGAGCCCTCGTCGAGCCGCCACCGGTCGAAGCGCTCGGTGGGGATCATGCCGCCCGACTGCTCGTCCCAGGCCAGCAGCCTGGCCACCGTGCAGACCTCCAGGAGCAGCCGCGTCTCGTCCTCGTCGCAGCCGGTCTCCTTGGCCACCCTGCGCACCTCGCGCACGCCCACACCGCCGGCCTTGAGCAGGGGCAGCGGCGTCTTTGCGGTGTTGTCGAGCAGGGCCGCGCACCGCTCGACCACGTGCGGCGCGGCCAGCGTCATGAGATGGTCGACCTCCTCGGGGTCGACCGGGATCGTGGCCACCTCGGGGGCCTGCGGCCGGAAGGCCGGGTGGTAGCCGGGGCCGCGCAGGCAGATCGCCACCTCGCGGGGGATCTCCGCGACGTGCCAGCTCGGGCGGAAGAGCAGGCCGTGGTCGGCGCACCACTTCTCCGGCGTGCCGGGGGTGACGAACCGGCCGCCGTCGACGTTGAGCGCCGGACCCTGCCAGGCGAACCGGTCGAGCAGCGGGATCGTGCCGTCGGGCGCGCCGCGCAGCAGCGCGTTGACGCGCTCGCGGTCGGCGAGCGCCTCGGTGACGCGGGTGATGACGCGGCGCTTGTGGCCGTGGGAGGACAGACCGAGGTTGCGGGCCAGCGCGTGCAGCGCGTCGTTGCCGATCGACCAGGAGTTGACGTAGTGGTCGAGCGGCTCGCCCAGGCCGAGCGGGGCGGACCACCAGCGGGCGACGCCCTCCGCGAGGTGGATGACGCCGTCGTCGCCCGGCCAGCCCAGCGCGTGGTCGTAGAGGTGCTCCAGCCAGTGGGTCACCTCTTCGACCGGCGCGTCCACGAAGCCGGCCAGCCGCTCGGGCGTGGGGCGGGTCATGGCCAGGGCGGCCTCGGCAAGCTGCAGGCAGGGCAGCGGCAGGGCCCGCAGGGTCTCCATCACGGCGAAGCCGTTGCTCAGCCGCTGGGCCAGGGTGTCGAGCCGCCGCGGCCAAGGGGCGGCGATGGCGTCGGGCCTGTTGGCCAGGATGCGGCCCAGCCTGTCTTCGTTCAGTTTTCGCAGCCAGCCGAGCAGGTGATCTTCCATCTGTGAGCAACTCTCATGGGGTCGCACGCGGGGACTCACCGTGAGCCATGAGCATCCACGGTAATGCAGATCACCCCCGGTCAGGAGAGGACTGCCCAGACGATCTTCCCGTGAGGTGCAAGTGCGGACCAGCCCCAGCGGAGGCTGAGTGATTCGACGATGTGGAGTCCGAGGCCGCCGGTGTCAAGGGGGCCAGGGTATCGCAGCACCGGCACCGATGAGCCGGGATCGGTGAATGCGCTGGTCACGAGGGGGCCCCGGCGGACGAGGGACATGTGGACGGGGCGCTGGCAATAGGGCTCGTCCAGATGCAGGCCGTGGCGCAGCGCGTTGGTGGCGAGCTCTGAGACCACCAGCTCCATGTTCTCGATCAGCTCGGCGAGCCCCCAACCCGACAGCGCGCCGGCGGTGAAGCTGCGGGCCGAGTGGACCGAGGCGGGGCTGGGCGGGAGCACGAACGTGGCGCTCGCGGACGGGCCGGGGACCAGCAGATCGCGGGCCGCCTCCGGCCACCAGCCGACCGGAGGCCACCAATCGAACGTGGTCCACAGGCCGGGCGCCGTGGTGGATTGCACGGTGATCATTCTGCGACAAATCCTCGTGCAGGTGCAAGAGCGAATGCACGTGCAGACAACCCGTGCAGGCGCTACGGTTGCCCTCAAATGGTCAATATGGGGGAAAGGGGATCTTGTCCGCGGCCCATGATCTTTCGGCCGTGAAGTGACAGACTGTATGTGTATACCCCGCAACATGCGGTGGGCCGCCGACCGCAGCCCGCCGTAAGTGCAGACTCCGCTACTTGTGGCGGTCCGCTGGACGCGGCCCACCGCGGGTGCATACTCCGCTACTTGCGGTGGACGGCCGAACGCCGCCCGCCGCGTCGCAAGGAAACGAACAAGGAGCAGCACGTGTCCATTGATCCGCCCGGTTCTGGTTCGACCGTACGGCGCATCATGCTGGGGGCGAGTCTCAGGCGCCTGCGTGAGGCCAGCGGGCTCGACCGTGGACAGGCCGGATTCCACATCCGGGCGTCCGAGTCCAAGATCAGCCGGATGGAGCTCGGTCGGGTCGGTTTCAAGACACGTGACGTGGAAGACCTGCTCACCCTGTACGGCGTCGTCGACGATGCCGAGCGCCGTGCCCTGCTGGAGATGGTTCGCGAGGCCAACACCCCCGGGTGGTGGCACAAGTACTCGGCCGAGCTGCCTTCATGGTTCACCACTTACGTGGGCCTGGAGGAGGCCGCCGAGATGATCCGCACCTACGAGGTGCAGTTCGTGCCCGGTTTGTTGCAGACTGCCTCGTATGCGCGATCGGTATTCCAGCTTGGCAATCCCGGTCTGAGTCCGGACAAAATCGAACGCCGCGTGCATATGCGCATGCAGCGTCAGGAGCGCTTCACCCAGAAGGACGGACCCCGCCTGTGGGCCGTCATCGACGAGGCGGCGCTCAAGAGGACCATCGGCGGGCGGGAGGTCATGGCGGAGCAGCTCCAGCATCTGCTGGAAGTGGCTGCCCTTCCCAACATCACCATTCAGGTGATGCCCTTCAGGTTCGGCAAGCACGCCGCTGAAGGGGGCGCGTTCAGCATCTTGCGGTTTCCCGAGTCCGACTTGTCGGACGTTGTCTACGTCGAGCAGCTCTGGGGTGCCCTGTACCTGGACAAACGCGAGGACATCGACCCGTACCTCACGGCCATGGAGCAGTTGTGCGTGGAGAGCACCACGCCAGGGGGCACCGTCGAGCTCATCGGCGGTCTTCTCAGAAAGATGTAGATGAACCAGACCTACAACGGCATGCCCGCGGCGAACCTGAAGCAGGTCGCCTGGCGCAAGAGCCGCTACAGCAACTCGCAGGGCAACTGCGTGGAGCTCGCCGAGCTTCCTGACGGGGGGATCGCGGTCCGCAACTCGCGCTTCCCCGACGGCCCTGCCCTCATCTATACCCGCGACGAGATCCGGGCCCTGGTGCTCGGGGTGAAGGACGGAGAGTTCGACGGCCTGCTCGTTTAACAGCCTTGTAACCTCCGGCGCACCCGCTTAACGGGGGTGCGCCGGAGGCTTAACAGCCCGGCCTTCTGTTGCCGAGAGGATCAGGGTCATGCTCGACCAGATGACCCTGTATCCGATCGCCGACGACGTGCTGTTCGCACCCGGCGGCAAGGTCGTGATCCGCACGTATGGAGTGGCTCCCGCCACCACGGGAGGCTCCGTCTCCTACCGGACCTGGGTGACCGGCATCCGCGACCAGCCGCGGTACTGGCACTGGGGCCACTTCGAGGACGCCGCCTCCGGGCACCGCAGGGTCCTGGAGTGGCTCACGGGGCGGGGGCCGCAACCTTCCCAAGCGCTGAGCTGATCGCTATCCTCATGCCAAGCAACCGCTTGGTAGAGGAGGCGTGGTGCGGCGCGCGATCCACCTGATCGAGGAGGTCGACTTCCGGCCGATGAACTCCAGGAAGCCCCTGGAGTACCTCACCTGGCTGACCCGCTACAAGCGCGAGGACGAGAGCCGCGGCGCGCCCTCGCTCACCTCCGGCATGTCCATCAGGTCCCGCGAGATCGACCTGGTGGGCGCCTTCTACGCCGTCGGCATCACCGGCCATCCGCAGTTCAAGGCCGTCACGCTGTGGGACTGCCACGGCGGATGGGACGGCGGCTGGCGGCAGATGATGGAGATCTATCAGGGCGTCGACGAGCGGCTCTTCCTGTCCGACATCGACGACCTGCGCTTCTCCGCCTTCTCCCGGCCCCTCGGCGCCGCGCCCGGCTGCCCGCCGCTGTCCGAGGCGCCCGCCGCCGAGCTCTACCTCTTCGAGAGCGCCCGGGTACGCCCGGGGGCCGCCCTCGACTACCTGCACGCGGTGCGCACCGAGCGGGCGCCGCTGCTCGCCGAGCACGGCCACGCCCTGGTCGGGCTGTACGAGGTGCTGTTCTGCGACACCGAGGCCGTCACCGTCTGGGCCGTCTCCCTCGACGACCACCTGGCCACCCAGCGCGCCCGCGACGCCGCCCTGGGCCTCGATGACGAGGTCGCGCCCGATTCCCGGCTTCTGGGCTGGAGCAAACGGGCTCGCGACTATCTGGAAGGCCCCTGGCGTGAGACGCTTCTGGCACCGTTCCCCGGTTGCCGCCTGGCGCCGGAGGTCCCGCCGGGTTAGCGTCGGCTGCGGAGGTGGCCATGACGGACTCCTACCTCTCCAACGGGCAGAGCCCCGACGAGCACGTCGCCGCGTGCCCCGACTGCCGCGCCGCCATCGCGCTGCTCGACCATCCCGACCCGGCCGCGGAGCCGCCGCCCACGCTGCGCGAGGCGGTGCTGTCCAAGGCGCGCCGCCGCCGCAGCCCGGCCGTCATAGGCGTGTCGTCGGTGGTGGTCCCGTACGCCGAGCAGGTCGCGCTCATGGACGACCTGCTCGCCGAGCTGAGCGGGCCCCAGTGGGACGCCCCGATCGCCAAGCACGGCACGGTCAGGGAGCTGATGGAGCACCTCGCGGCCAACGACGCGACCGTGGCCCGGTTCATGGGCGTGCGCGGCATGACCGGCCTGCCGGTGCACCGGCGCTGGCGCGAGCAGGCCGGCGGCCTCCTCGAACGGATCTCCGCCGGCAGCGAGGTGCTGCTCGGGGTCGAGGTCGCGCTGGCGGGGGCGCGGCCGGCCCGCGCGCCGCTGCGCCAGGCCCTGATCCAGCGCACGTTCGAGACGTGGACGCACGCCGACGACATCAGGGCCGCCACCGACCGCTCCCAGGCGCCGCCGCGTCCCGAGCACGTGCACATGATCGCCGAGTTCGGGCTGGCGCTGCTGCCGCGGGCCATGCGGGAGCCGCGCCGCGACGTCTCGGCCACCGTCGTGCTGACCGGGCCGGGCGGCGGCACCTGGACGATCCCGCTGTCGCCCACCTCCGGCCACGTCGCCGTGCTGGTGTCGGCCGGCGCGGTGGACTTCTGCCGGCTGCTGGCCAACCGCCGGCCACCCGGCTCCTTCCCGTACGCCGCCGAGGGCGACGCCGCCCTCGCCCGCGACATGATCGCCGCCGCCGCGACGCTGGGGTGCGATTGATGAGCGATGTGGAGCTGTGCACGCGCTTGACGGCTGGTGACCTGGACGCGCTGGCCGATGCCTACGACCAGCACGGATCGTTCGTGTACGGGGTCGCCGTCAAGGTCACCGGCAGCCGGGCGCACGCCGAGGAGATCACCCAGAACGTGTTCACGGCCCTGTGGGAGCAGCCGCTCTCCTACGACCCGGCACTCGGGTCGCTGCGCGGCTGGCTGGTCAGCCGTGCCATGCACGAGTCGGCCGTGCGCTCGAAAGTCAGCTGATCGGGGCATCGCGCTGATCGCCCGGTCAGATTCGGTGTGCCTTCTTCAGGTTGGCCACCAGCCCCTCGAGGAAGGCCGCGTAGCCCTGGTAGCTGTAGGGCGCCTCGGCGTTCCACGGGTAGAGCTGGCCGGCCTTGACCGCGGGGAGCTTGGCGAAGGTGGGCTTCTTCATCATCTCCTCGGGCTTGAGCGACTGGGTGCGGGTGTCGTAGAGGATCACGTCGGCGTCGTACTCGTCGGCGTTCTCCCAGCTCAGCGTCTGGAAGAAGCCGCCCTCGTCCACCTTCGAGGGCTTGACGACGTCGAGGCCCGCGTCCATCAGGTGCACGATGTCCGGGTACTCCGGCGGGTTGACCACCCACATCGCGTCGGGGCCGCCGGACATCATGAGGATCTTGAGGTCCTTGAACCGGGCGAGCTCCTTGGTGGCGGCCTCCATGCGGGCCTTGGCCTCGGGCACGCCCTGCATGTCGGCGCCCAGCGACTTGGCCAGTTCCTCGTACTTGCCGATCACCTGGGTGGCGCTGCGGCCGGTCAGCATGATGCCCGCGGTCGGGGCGACCTGCTCGATGGTGTCCTTCGACTTCTCGGGCACGTACCAGAGGGTGCCCTTGATGTACATGCTGCTGACCAGGAGGTCGGGCTGGAGCGCGATGTACTGCTCGACGTTGAACTCGTCCCACACGTTGCCGAGGCCCTGGACCTTGGTGATGTCGACGTTGCCGACCTGCGGGTCCTTGGAGCCGTCCTTGAGCTTGTGCGGGCCGAAGACGGCGACGGGGCGCACGCCGAAGTCCCACAGGGCGGCGGCGGCGCCGACCTGGGCGACGATTCTGGACGGGGTCTTGGGCTGCTCGGCCTTCTTGCCGCGGTCGTCGGTGAACGTCCAGCTTTGTGCGGAGGGGGCCGGAGCGGTGGGGGCGGGGGCGGACCCGCCGGTGGCCGGCTCGCCGCCGCACGCCGCCAGTGTCAGGGCTGCCGCGAGGCCCGCGGCGGACGCCAGAAAACCCCTGCGAGGCAGAACCGGTCCCGACATGTACATCTCCTAAGGTTAGGCTTGCCTGATTACTGGGCGTTTAGATTAGCCTTGCCTAAGTTTGACCGCTACGAGAGGGGGTCGGGTGCGCCCGGCTGAAGACACGGCCAGGACCGTGGAGGACGATCCGCCCGCCACCGGCCACCCCGCTCCCACCGCAGGTCCGAAGGGACGGCCCTTCGTGCTCGCCGCCGGGCTCGTCGTCACGGTGGGCGTGCTGGCGCTCGTGGCGATGGCGAGCGTGGCGCTGGGGGCGCGGTCCGTGTCGTTCTCGACGGTGATCGACGCCTTCCTCGCCCCGAACGGCTCCAACGACCACACGGTCATCCGCGAGCTGCGCATCCCGCGTACGCTGCTGGGCCTCGGCGTCGGCGCGACCCTCGGCCTGGCGGGGGCGCTCATGCAGAGCCTGACCCGCAACCCGCTGGCCGACCCCGGCCTGCTGGGCATCAACGAGGGGGCCGCGCTCGGCGTGACGCTGGCGCTCGGCCTGTTCGGGCTGTCCGATCCGGCGGTCTACGTCTGGTTCGCGTTCGGCGGGGCCGCGCTGGCCTCCGCCGTCGTCTACGCCCTGGCCTCCGCGGGCCGCTCGGGCTCCAGCCCGGTACGCCTCGCGCTCGCCGGCGTGGCCTTCGGCATGGTGTGCACGGCCGTGGCCTCGGCCATCCTGCGCATGGACGCGCAGACGTTCGACCGGATGCGGTTCTGGCTGACCGGTTCGCTGGCCGGGCAGACGGCCGACACGCTGGTGCGGCTGGCGCCGTTCATGGTGGCCGGGCTGGTGCTCGGGCTGCTGCTGGCCAGGCCGCTCAACATGCTCGCCCTCGGCGACGACGCGGGCCGGGCGCTCGGCGTAGCCGTGAACCGTACCAGGGTCCTCACCGGGGTGGCCGTCACGCTGCTGTGCGGCGCGGCCACCGCCGCCGCGGGGCCGCTGTGGTTCGTGGGGCTCATCGTGCCGCACGCCGTGCGCGCGGTGGTGGGGCCCGACCAGCGGTGGGTGCTCCCCTACTCGGCGCTGGCCGCGCCGGTGCTGCTGCTGGCGGCCGACGTGGTGGGCCGGGTCATCGCCCGGCCCGGAGAGGTGCAGGTGGGGATCGTGTGGGCGGTGATCGGCGCGCCGATCTTCATCATGCTGGCCAGGCGGAGGCGGGTGGCAGCGCTGTGACCGTCCGCGTCGGCCCCTGGTCCGTACGGCTCGCGCCCCGCGCCCTGCTCGTCGGCGCGGTCCTCGTGGTGGTCGCCTGCGCGGTGACCGTGGCGGCCATCTCGACGGGTGAGTTCACGGTGCCCGTGCCCGACATCGTCTCGGCGCTCTTCGGCCAGGGCACGCCGGTCGCCGAGCTGATCGTCAACAAGCTGCGCGCCCCGCGCGTGGTGACCGGGCTGCTGGTCGGCGCGGCGTTCGGGGTGAGTGGCGCGATCTTCCAGAGCCTCACCAGGAACCCCCTGGGCAGCCCCGACTTCATCGGCTTCACCGCCGGCGCCTCGACGGGCGGCATCGTCGCCGTCGTGGCGGGCGGCTCGGCGATGGCGATCGCCGGTGGCGCGCTGGCCGGGTGCGTGATCACGGCCGTGCTCGTGTACGCGCTGGCCTTCCGCGGGGGCGTGCAGGGCTACCGCCTGGTCCTGGTCGGCATCGGGGCGAACGCGCTGCTGCTGGCGGTCAACTCGTACCTGCTGACCAGGGCGAACATCAACGACGCGGCCACCGCGGGCGCCTGGCTCACCGGCAGCCTGAGCGGGCGCGGCTGGGACCACGCGATCCCCGTGGCGCTGGCGCTGGCCGTGCTGCTGCCGGTGTGCGCGTTCGTGGCGCGGCCGATGCGGATGATCGAGATGGGCGACGACGTGGCCAGGGCCATGGGGATCCGGGTGGAGGTCGTGCGCGCCGTGGCGATCACGGCCGGCGTGCTGCTGGCCGGGGTGGCCACGGCCGCCGCGGGGCCTGTCGTCTTCGTCGCGCTCGCCGCGCCGCAGCTCGCCCGGCGGCTCACGCGTTCGGCCGGGGTGACGATGGGGGCCTCCGCGCTCATGGGCGCCGTCCTGCTGACCGGCGCCGACCTGGCCGCCCAGCGCGTCCTCGCCCCCACCCAGCTGCCCGTCGGCGTGCTGACCGCCGCCATCGGCGGCACGTATCTCGCCCTGCTCCTGCGAAAGGACCGCCACTGATGGCCACCGCCCGTTTGTCAGGTACTGGTCTCACCCTCGCCTACGACCAGCGCGTCGTGGCGACCGACCTGAGCGTGGCGATCCCCGACGAGTCCTTCACCGTCATCATCGGCCCGAACGCCTGCGGCAAGTCCACTCTCCTGCGTGCCCTGGCCCGCATGCTCAAGCCGAGGTCCGGCGCCGTCCACCTGGACGGGAGCGTGATCACGTCGCTGCCGTCGAAGGAGGTGGCGCGGCGGCTGGGCCTGCTCCCGCAGAGCTCGGTCGTGCCCGACGGGATCACCGTGGCCGACCTGGTGGCCCGCGGCCGCTACCCGCACCAGCGGCTGATGCGGCAGTGGTCGCGCGCCGACGAGGCCGCGGTGTCCGAGGCCATGCGCGCCACCGACGTGGCGGAACTGGCCGACCGGATCGTGGACGAGCTGTCGGGCGGGCAGCGGCAGCGGGTGTGGCTGGCCATGGCGCTGGCTCAGGAGACGCCGATCCTGCTGCTGGACGAGCCGACCACGTTCCTGGACATCTCCCACCAGATCGAGGTGCTGGACCTGTGCGCCGACCTGCACGAGGCCGGGCGCACCATGGTGGCCGTCCTGCACGACCTGAACCAGGCCTGCCGGTACGCGACCCACCTGATCGTCATGCGGGCCGGCGAGGTCGTCGCGCAGGGGGATCCGACGGAGATCGTCACGCCTGAGCTGGTGCACCGGGTGTTCGACCTGCGCTGCGAGATCATCCCGGACCCGCAGTCCGGCACCCCGCTCATCGTCCCCGAATCCCGCCGCCGCATCTCCACCTCCGCCTGACCACCGCCGGGGTCAGGCGGAGGTGAGGGTGGTGGCGAGGGTGATGATGGCCGCGGTCGCCCGGTCCGGGCCGTAGGCGTCCTGAAGGGCCGCCGCCGCCTCCGCGCCCATCGCGGCCAGCAGCGTGTGGGACAGCGGGTCGGCGTCGCCGCCCGGCCGGGCCTCGGCCAGGAGGATCGCGACGTGCCGGTGCCAGAAGCGGTAGGCCCCGATCCGGTAGCGCGCCCCCGGGCTGGCGGTCTCCGACATGCGGACCAGGTCCAGGTGGGCGAAGAGGTAGTCGAGGTAGGCGGCCACGAAGGCGGTCAGGCGCTCGGGGGCGGGGGCGCCGGGCCCGAGGGGCGGCGGGCCGGACAGGATGCGCTGCTGCAGGTCGCGCTCGCGCGCGTCCAGGAGCGCCGCGGCGAGCCCCGACTTGTCGCCGAACCGCCGGAAGAGCGTGCCCTTGCCCACCCCGGCCTCCGCGGCGACGGCGTCCATCGAGACGGCCTCCACGCCCTTCTCCGCGAACAGCCGGGCGGCGGCGGCCAGCACCTTCTCCCGGTTGCGCGCCGCGTCCGCCCGCTCTTTCACCGGCCGGCCGACCAGAAGTTCCAAGGACTCCGACATGATTCGGACTCTAGTCCATTTTCAGTGCCCGCCGGCACAGCCGGAACGTGCCATTGGACATGGAACGGACGGCCCTCCCGGGTGACCCTCAGCCGGACAGACACAAACTGGGGGGAATCTCATGGACCACGCCGTCGTCATCGGCGCGAGCATGGCGGGGCTGCTGACCGCGGCCGCCCTGCACCGCCGCTTCGCCACCGTCACCGTACTCGACCGGGACACGCTGCCCGCCGTGGACGTCCACCGGCGGGGCACCGCGCAGAGCCGGCACGCCCACGGCCTGCTCGCCAGGGGCCGCGAAACCATCGACGAGCTGCTGCCCGGCATCACGGCCGAGCTCGTCGCGCAGGGCGCGATGGAGGGCGACCTGCAGCGCAACGCTCGCCACCACCACGCCGGGCGGACGCTGGCCCGCGGCGACAGCGGCATGATCGGGCTGCTCGTCAGCCGGCCGCTGCTCGAAGGCCAGGTACGCCGCCGGGTGAGCGCGCTGCCCGGCGTGCACGTGTCGCCGGGCAAGGTCGTCACCGGCCTGCTCTCCCGGGACGGGCGCGTCACGGGGGTGCGCCTGGCCGACGGGGAGCCGATCCCGGCCGACCTGGTCGTGGACGCGGGCGGCCGCGCCTCGCGCACGCCGCTCTGGCTGGGCGAGCTGGGCTACCGGCCGCCCGAGGAGGAGCGGGTGGGCATCGACCTGCGGTACGGCACGCGCGAGTTCCGCCGCGCCCCGGGCGACTTCGGCGGCGACCTCGTCGTGGTGATCGCCCCCACGGTCGAGTCGCCGCGCGGCGGGGTCGCGCTCGCGCTGGAGGACGACCGCTGGATCGTCACGATGGCCGGCTACGGGGAGGGCCCGGGGCTGGGCCTGACCGAGTTCGCCGAGTTCGCCGCCGGTCTGTGGGCGCCCGACCTGCACCGCCTGGTCAGCACGGCCGAGCCGATCGGCGAGCCGCGCACGTACCGGATCCCGGCCGGGATCAGGCGCCGCTACGAGCGCCTGGCCCGCTTCCCCGAGGGCCTGCTGGTCGTCGGGGACGCGGTCTGCGCGTTCAACCCGATCTACGGCCAGGGCATGACGGTCGCCGCGCTGGAGGCCAGGATGCTGCTCGACCCGGACCTGCGGCCGCTGCCGTTCTTCCGGCGGATCGCGAAGATCGTGGACGGCCCGTGGGAGATCACGGTCGGCGGCGACCTGGTGATGCCCGGCGTCGAGGGCGACCTGACGCCGAAGGTCCGCATGGTGAACGCGTACCTGGAGCGCTTCCACGCGGCCGCCGCGCACGACCCCGAGCTGGCGCTGCGCTTCCTGCGGGTGTCCAACCTCTACGACCCGCCGCCGTCGCTGATGAGCCCGGGGACCCTGCTCAGAGTGCTCCGCAGCGGCGCACAACGAGCAGTGCCAGTGCCCGCGTGACCTCGCGCAGCTCCCTCAGCTCGACCTGCTCCCTGGGGGCGTGCGCGAATCGCACGTCCCCGGGCCCGTAGTGCAGCGTCGGGATGCCGCCGGCCGCGTACAGCCGCAGGTCGCTCCCGTACGGCGCCGCGGACTCGGCCGGCCGCGCGCCCGTGACGTCGGCGACCGCCTGCCCGACCTCCTCCAGCAGCACGTGGCCGGCCGGCAGCCGGCCGCTGGCGAACTGGCCGCCGGGCCAGGTCACCACCGGCGGGTTGGCACGCAGCCAGGGGTGCGCGACGGCCGCCACCGCCTCCTCGAACGCGGCCCTCGCCGCCGCCGGGTCCTCGTCCAGCCGCACCCCGAGCCGCCCCTCGGCGACCAGCAGGTCCGGCACCGTGCTGGCCCAGTCACCGGCGCGCACGGTCCCGATCTCGATCGGGTACGGCATCACGTTGCCCCGGAAGAGGCCGGGGACGTCGCGGTTGCGCTCGGCCTCCAGCCGCCTGACGGCCTCGAAGACCGGCCAGAACATCTCTATCGCGTTGACGCCCTCGTATCGCGTGGCCCCGTGCGCCGCCCGTCCGGCGATCTCCAGCCGGAACGTCAGCGCGCCCGCGTTGGCCGTGATGACCGCGCCGCTGGTGGGCTCGGTGATGACCGCGGCCTCCGCCGTGTGCCCCCTGTCGAGGGTGGCGAACGCGCCGAGCCCGCCGTCCTCCTCGCTGATCACGCAGTGCACGGCCAGCGGCCTGGCGAGCCTGATCCCGGCCTTCCTGACAGCCCGCGCCACGGCCAGGTTGGCGACCAGGCCCGCCTTCATGTCGCAGGCGCCCCTGCCGTGCAGCACGTCGCCGGTGATCCGGGCGGCGAACGGCTCGCTGCCCTCCCATTTGGCCAGGTCACCGGTGGGGACGACGTCCACGTGGCCCTGGAGCGCGAGCGCGGGCGGCCCTTCCCCGTCGGTGACGGCCACGACGCCGTACCCCTCGGTCCTGGGCGCCTCGGTGCCGGGGAAGCCGGGACGGCCGGTCAGGTCGGCGAGGTCGAGCTTCCAGACGTCCACGTCCATGCCGGCCTCGGTGAGCAGGCGGGCGAAGCGGTGCTGCAGCTCGGACTCGGCGTCCGTGCCGGTGACGCTGGGGACCCGGACGGTCTCGGCCAGCAGGCTCACGGTCTCGGACTCGTCGATGGCGTTCAAAACCTCGGCTTCCACGTCGCGCATGGCGCACAGCCTCTCATGAACTCGAATCGGGCTTTGTGGTGATACAGGGCGTGCGGACATGGGTGAGCTGGATCGTGGTGGCGCCGTTGGCGGCGTGGGCGGTGGTGCGGCTGAGCGGGTTCGAACCGGACTGGCCGTGGGTGCCGATGGTGGCGTACACGCCGTACGCGGCACTCGCGACGGTGGTGGTCCTGGTGCTGGCCTGCCTGCTGAGGCGGTGGGCGGCCGGAACGGTCGCGCTCGTCTCGGCGCTGGCGCTGATGCCGGTCATGCTCCCCCGCGCGCTGGCCGACGGCAACCCCAAGGCCGGCGGGCCGACGCTGCGGGTGCTCTCGGCCAACCTGCTGGTGGGGCGGGCCGACACGGAAGCACTGATGATGCTGGTCGGCAACTTCCGGCCGGACGTGCTGACGTTGCAGGAGTTCACGCCGGAGGCCATGCGGCGGCTGGACGAGGCGGGAGTGCGCAAGGTGCTGCCGTACGCCGTCACCCGCCCGCTGCCGGGGGCCGGCGGGTCGGCCGTGTACGCCCGGCACCCGCTGAAGGCCGGTGAGACGATCAAGTACGGCGGTTTCGGGCAGGCCCGGGCCTGGCTCGCGCATCCTGGCGGGGCACGGGTGGAGATCGTGTCCGTGCACCCGTGCGCGCCCAAACGGATCCGGCGGCAGCCGTGCTGGCAGGCGGGCCTGGCGGCGCTGCCGCGCGCGGGCAAGGAGCTGAGGGTGCTGGCCGGCGACTTCAACGCCACGCTCGACCACCTGGCGGTCCGCGAGCTGTTGGCGAGCGGCTACCGGGACGCGGCAGACGTCATGGGGCGGGGGTTCGTGCCGACCTGGCCGCAGGAGGGCTCGGACGCGAACGTGCCCGGTGTGCCGATCGACCACGTGCTGGCGGATTCGCGGATGGCGGTGCGGGACTTCCAGGTGCTGGCGCTGGGGCGTACCGACCACCGGCCCGTGTTCGCCGAGCTCAGGCTGCCGTGATCGTGACTTCCGGAGTCTCGCGGGTGTCGTGGCTCGTAAACTTGGGCTGTGGTTGAGCCCAAGTTCGAAATTCAGATGCTGCACGACCGGGTCATGATCAAGCTGGAGCCGGAGGCCGAGGAGCGGCGCAGCGGCTCCGGGATCGTCATCCCCGCGACGGTCAAGATGGCCAACCGGCTGGCCTGGGGCGAGGTGTGCGGCGTCGGCACGAACGTGCGCTCGGTCAAGGTCGGCGACAAGGTGCTCTTCAACCCGGAAGAGCAGTCCGAGGTCGAGGTGCACGCGCAGGTCTATCTGGTGATGCGCGAGCGCGACCTGCACGCGGTGGCCACCCAGGAGACCGACCACGGCACCGGCCTCTATCTATGACCCGCGGGTGAAGGAGAGCCAGAGTTTCGCGGCCCACGTCGTACGGGGCAGCTCCGCCAGCACGCGCGTCGCCTTGCCGGTCAGATCCAGCACCACCAGCCGGTAGGCCGTGCCACGCGCCACGACGGCGATGACGTGGCTGTCGTCCCACCAGCCGAACAGCGCCTCCGGCCGGGCGTTCACCCGCTGGACGATCTTGCCGGTGGCCGGGTCGACCAGGCAGAGCTGTTCCTTGAAGCGTGCCGGGCACCAGGTGGTCAGGCGGGTGCCCGACGGCGAGAACGAGTCCTCGGGGCCGGTCGGCAGGCCGACGCCGGCGTAGGTGCGCAGGACCGCGCCGTCCACGGCCCGGTAGACGCGCAGGCCGGTGCCGTACATGGAGACGAGGTTGCCGTCGGGGCTCCACCAGAAGCCCGCTTTCGCGCTCAGGCCGGTGACCCTGATCGTGCGCGCGGTCCTGGCGGCCACGTCCACGACGGTGTAGCCGATCACCCGCCACGTGCCGCCGGTCTTCTGCTCGACCGTGAGCGCGACCCGTTTCCCGTCGCGGGACCAGGAGGCGTACGAAGCCGTCAGGGGCTTCTTGACCGTGCGGATCCGGCCGGCGGCGCCCGTGGTGCGGTCCGTGACGACCAGGGAGTCGTAGCCGGACCGGTACGCTCTGGGCACGCCTGCCGTCAGCCGGCCGCCGGGCGCGACGGACACTTCGGACAGCGACTGCTGCCAGGTGAAGGTGCTGCCGGTCGTGGACCTGAGGTAGGTGCGTTTGGTGCCGAGCCCGTAGGCGGTCAGACGGACCGGATCACCTGTCGTTTCGCGATATTTCACACTCCCGGTTCCGGGGAGCACGAGGTCCGCCCGGGCGGCGGGACCCGCAAGCCCCGCGGACGCGTGGCCGGAAAGCGTTAGGGACAGCGCGATGGCGATTTTGGCGATCACGCCCGCAGAATAGGCAGGAAAGCATGAAATATCGGCCCGGTATGCCGGACCGATCTATATGTAACCCCGGACGAACGCGATCGCGTCGAAGCCGAGCGTGCGCAGGCCGAAGTAGACGATCACCGCGGCGACGGCCACCGTCACGACGAGCACGACGACGCGCACCAGCCAGCCCTGCCGCTTGTACCACTCCATCCAGGCGTGCAGCGTGCGCTTGCCGAACTCCAGCACCCTGCGGGCCCAGTGGAACTCCACGGCCAGCACCGCCAACCCCGCGAACACGACCGCCCACCCCGGTCCGGGGAAGGGCACCATGATCAGCCCGGCCACCACCATGACGGTCCCGATCACGCCGAACACGATCTTCAGCGTGAGCGCGCCCGTGCGCGTGGACCTGATCCCGTCCAGCCACCCGTGGAGTCCCGTACGGCGCTCGGGCATGCTGGAATGCTCGGCGGCCTCGCCCTTGAGCATGTCGGCGTCGCCGGTGTCGGAGTTCTGAACTTGCACAATTCCCCCCGGCAGTCGGTGTGCCCCCCAGGATACGGGCCCTCACTAGGTGCCGACTTGCAGGCGACTAGCAAAGCCCGAAACCCTCCGGACGGCAAAATTTCCCGCCAGAAGAGACTACTTCCGGCAAACATCGGTTAATGTCTGCTATGCCCGAGGTCTTGCTTCGTACCGTCACCGGCCCTGTACGCGCCGCGGCCATCACCGGCCCCGTACTCCCCCACGAGCATCTGCGTACCGACATGCGCTGGGCCGTCGGCATCGACTCGGACCCGTACCGGTGGCTCGACGAGGAGCAGGCCGTCACCGCCGAGCTCCGCGAGCTGCGCCAGGCCGACGGCCTCGGCCTGGTGGTCGACCTGACCTGCGTGGGCATGGGCCGCGACGCCGCCGCCCTGGCCCGCATGGCGGCCGGCAGCCGGGTGCCGGTGATCGCCTCGACCGGGCTGTTCGCCGAGCCGTTCACGGACGTCGGCGACGCGGACGTGGACACGCTCACCGCCCGGCTCATGGACGAGATCCTCAGCGGCGTGGACGACATGGGCGTGTTCCCCGGCGTGATCGGCGAGGTCGGCACCTGGGGCGCCGAGCCGACGCCGCGCGAGGAGCGCTGCCTGGTGGCCGCCGCCCGCGCCTCGCTGAAGTCGCGCCTGCCCGTCGCCACGCACGGCGCGAACGCCCCCGCGCTCCTGGAGATCCTGCTCGGCCAGGGCCTGCCCTGCTCCCGGGTGGCCGTCGGCTACGCGGGCACCGACCTGGGCGCGGCCAGGAAGATCGCCGAGGCGGGCGCGTACGTGAGCCTGGGCGTGCTCGGCCTGGGCGCCGACCAGGCGGCCAGGATCGCGCTCGGCCTCATCGAGGACGGGCACGCGGACCGCCTGCTGATCAGCACAGGGCTGAGCCGGGTGGCGCAGCTGCGCAAGTACGACGGGCCGGGTTACGCGCACCTCTTCCACGCCCTGCTGCCGCGCCTGCGCGAGGCGGGCGTCGGCGAGGACACGATCGGCCTCATCACCACAGCGAACCCCGTGCGCTGGCTCACAGGCGGAATGGGTTGACCCCAACCAATGTCAAGGTTGCAGACTCGCCTGCATGACCTTCACATCAGCGGAGCTTGACTACCTGTCCTCGCAGCACCTCGGCCGGCTGGCCTCGGTGTCGCCCGGCGGGCAGGTGCAGAACAACCCGGTCGGCTTCTTCGTCGACGCCGGGACCGGCACGATCATCATCGGCGGGCACGCCATGGGCGCCTCCAAGAAGTTCAGGAACGTCCAGAAGGGCAGCACCGTCGCGCTCGTCGTCGACGACCTGGCCTCGGTCGATCCGTGGGTGGTGCGCGGCATCGAGATCAGGGGCACGGCGGAGGCGCTGACCGACGTCGACCCGCCCGTGCCGTACTTCTCGAGAGAGATCATCAGGATCACCCCGAAGAAGATCACCTCGTGGGGGCTGGAGGGCCCGCGCCAGACCCGGAACGTGTGAAAGCTCGCTAGGATCGGGGCAACACGAGCCTTGGCCGGGTGGGGATGGTGACGGAGCAGACGCACAGGGCCGGCCGCCTGCGCCGGCCGCTCGCCGCTCTGTCACGCCTGACCCGGCTCGGTGACGTCCCCGTCGTGATCATGCTGGCGTGGGCGGGCTGGCTGGCCGTCCCGTGGTCGTTCAGCGGCCTCGCCCAGGCCCGCGCCGCTGCCGCTGCCGCCGCCGCGGACACCGAGCCGCCGCCGCTCTCCGCCGAGTCCGTACGCACCGAGCCGCCGCCGCTCTCCGCCGAGCCCGCACGCGCTGAAGCGCCGCCGCTCTTCGCGGAGTCCGCACGCGCCGAGCCCGCGGCGTGGGGCATCCCGGCCGCGCCGCCCCACCGGCTCACGACGGTGCGTTCCCTCGGAGACTCCAGGCCGGACCTGCTGGCGGCGGAGCGGGCCAGGATCGCCGGAGAGGTGCACGACGCGGCCGGGCACGGGCTGGCGGCCATCGCCATGCAGGCCGGGATCGCGCTCGTCACCCTGGACGACGACCCCGAGCAGGCACGCGCCTCGCTGCGGGCGATCAGGGAGACCAGCACGACGGCGCTCGCCCAGCTGCGGGCGGCGCTCGACGGCATCGATCCGCCGGGCGCCGGCCTCGCCGGGCTCATCGACGGCGTCCGGGCGGCCGGAGTGCCGGTGGACGTCGAGCCCGCGGACTTCGCCGTGCCCGCCCATCTCCAGGCCGCCGTCTACGGGGTGGTGCGCGAGTCGCTGACCAACGTCCTGCGGCACGCCGGGCCCACCAGGGCGCTCGTGCGGGCGGGCGGGGGTCCGGGCGAGTTCGTGCTGGAGGTGGCCGATCGGGGCGTGGGCCGTACGGGCGCGAGCGAGGGGCGCGGGCTGGCCGGGATGCGCGCCAGGGTCACGGAGGCGGGCGGCCACTTCGCCGCCGGGCCACGCGAGGGCGGCGGCTTCCAGGTGACCGCCCGGTTCCCCCGGACCTCCGCGTGACCACCCCGGACCGCGCGACCCCCTTGGACGGCGCGGCCACTCCCGACGCCGCGGCGGCCCCGCACGGCGCGGCGGCCCCGCACGGCGCGTCCCCCTTGAGCGGCGCGGCCACTCCCGGCGAGGCCACCTCCTTCGGTGGCGCAACCATCCCGGGCGACGCGGTCTCCGTGGGCGGCGCAACCGTCCCGGACAGCGCGGCCTCCCCTGAGGGTGTGATCAGGGTGGCCGTCGCCGACGATCAGGCCGTCGTGCGGATGGGGCTGCGGGCCCTGCTGGAGCGCGCGACCGGGATGGAGTGCGTGGGCGAGGCCGCCGACGGCGCCGCCGCGCTCGCGCTGATCCGCCGTACCCGCCCCGACGTCCTGCTGCTCGACATCCGCATGCCCGGCATGGACGGGCTGGCCGTGCTGCGGGCCATCGCCGACGATCCCGAGCTGCGCGCCACCAGGATCGTCGTGGTGACGACCTTCGCCGTCGACGAGTACGTCTTCGCCGCCCTCCAGGCCGGGGCCAGCGGCTTCCTGCTCAAGGACAGCGCCCCGGAGGAGCTGGTCAACGCCGTACGCGTGGTGGCCGCCGGGGAGGCGCTGCTGTCACCGGCGATCACCAAGAAGGTCATCGGGATGTTCGGGCGGCACGGCACCGAGCCGGTCGAAGGGCTGGAGACGCTCACGCCGCGCGAGCGGGAGCTGGTGGCGTGGGTGGCCACCGGCCGGTCGAACGAGGAGATCGCCAAGGAGCTGGTGATCAGCCCCGACACCGTCCGCACCCATGTCAGCCGCGCCATGCTCAAGCTGCGCGCCAGGGACCGGGCCCAGCTCGTGGTCTTCGCCATGCGAGCCGGGCTCAGCGTGTGACGGCACCCGGGCGTACCGAACCCGCCATGAGCAGGGCTATCGCAGGAATCCTTCGTAGTTGCGCTGCTGGAGCTGGGACTCGATCTGCTTGACGGTGTCCAGCCCGACCCCGACCATGATCAGCATGCTCGTCCCGCCGAACGGGAAGTTCTGCTGCGTACCCGGATCCCGGAGGATCGCGAACGCCACCAGCGGCAGCAGCGCCAGCACCCCCAGGTAGAGCGCGCCGGGCGCGGTCAGCCGGGAGAGCACGTACGCCAGGTATCGCGCCGTGGGCCCGCCCGGCCGGATCCCGGGAACGAATCCCCCGTAGCGCCGCATGTTGTCCGCCACCTCCACGGGGTTGAAGGTGATCGACACGTAGAAGTACGCGAAGGCGACGATGAGCAGCACGTACACGCTCATGTAGAGGGGATGCGCCCCCGAGGTCAGGTTGAGCTCCACCCACGTCCGCGCCGAGTCCCCCAGCAGGGGCGCCGCCAGCGTCGGCAGGTACAGCAGCGAGGAGGTGAAGATCACCGGCACGATCCCCGCCTGGTTCACCTTCAGCGGGATGTACGTGTTGCCGCCCCCGTACATCCGCCGCCCCACCATCCGCTTCGCGTACTGCACCGGAACCCGCCGCTGCGCCTGCTCCACGAACACCACGGCCGCCACCAGGCACAGCCCGGCCGCCGTCATCACCACGAAGCTCATCGGGCTCAGCACGAAGATCTTCGCCATGTATCCCGGGAAGACGGCCACGACCTGCGTGAACATCAGAATGGACATACCGTTCCCGATGCCCCGGTCCGTGATCAGCTCGCCGAGCCACATGACCACGCAGGCCCCGGCCACCATGGTCAGCACGAGCACGGCCACGGGCAGCAGCCCGTCGTCGCGCAGCAGCGGCTTCGCGCACCCGGGCAGCAGCTGCCGGGAGCGGGCGAGCGCGACGATCGTCCCGGCGTTCAGCACGGCGAGGCCGACCGTCAGGTACCGCGTGTACTGGGTGATCTTCGCCTGGCCCCGCTGCCCCTCCTTCCTGAGGGCCTCCAGCCGGGGCACCAGCACGGCGAAGAGCTGCATGATGATGCTGGCCGTGATGTAGGGCATGACGCCCAGCGCGAACACCGACAGCTGCAGCATCGCGCCCCCGCTGAGCATCTGCACCATGTCGAACAGGCCGCCGCCTCCGGCCGACCCCACGCACTCCCGTACGGCCACCACGTCCACCCCCGGGGAGGGCATGAGCTGCCCGAGACGGAACAACGCGATGAGTCCCAGCGTGAACAGCAGCTTCTTGCGCAGCTCCGGCACCCGGAACGCCCTGGTCAAGACGGTCAGCATGGTCAAGGAGTCTGACCTGGGCGGCGCCCGCGGTCGTCCGCCGAGACGAGGCACCCGCGTACGCAAATCCGCGTAGACACGCGGGTGTCAGGACGGCACGCGGTCGGGCCAGCGCGGTCAGGCCAGCGCGACCAGGACGGCACGGTCAGGGCAGCGCGACCAGGACCGCACGGTCAGGGCAGCGCGACCAGGACCGCACGGTCAGGGCAGCACGGTCAGGGCAGCGCGGTCAGGACGGCATGCGGTAGTCGTCGTCGCGGGCGTCCAGGATCGCCATGTGCCCCGGCAGGTGCCCGATCGCGTACTCGACGCCGCTGGCCATGACCGCCGCCTGCGGCGTCACCCCGCACGCCCAGAACAGCGGCACCTCCCCCTCCCGCACCTCGACCGCCTCGCCGAAGTCCGGCCGGGCCAGGTCGCGGATGCCGATCGCCGCGGGGTCCCCGACGTGCACCGGCGCCCCGTGGACCAGCGGATACTGCCCGCTCACCTCGATCGCGGTCTTCACCAGCTCATCCGGCACCGGCCGCATCGACACGACCAGCGGCCCCGACAGGCTCCCGGCCGCCGCGCAGGCGACGTCCGTGACGTACATCGGCACGTTCGTCCCCAGCTCCAGGTGCCGCACCGGCACCCCGGCCGCGAGCAGCGCCCGCTCGAAGGTGAAGCTGCACCCGATGAGGAACGGCACCAGGTCGTCCCGCCACCCCTCCACCACGTCGCCGAGGTCCGCGACCGGCTCGCCGTCGCGGTAGAGCCGGTATCCGGGCAGATCGGTACGGAGGTCGCCAGGGAACAGCGGCGTGGACCAGGCGCCCGGCTCCCCCACGTCCAGCACGGGGCACGCCTGCGGGTTGAGGTGGGCGAACAGCAGCAGCTCGTAGCGCAGCCGCCGCGGGCACGGCGATCAGGTTGGCCTGCGTCCACCCCCGGCACCACCCCGCCGTGGGCACGCGCTCGCCGGCGCGGAAGCGCTCGCGCGCCTGTGCCGGGCTGAGGTCGGCGACGTTCACTCCCTGACAGTATCCGCGTTCAGCGCCCCGCCACAGGCGGCGCGGCCCGCGTGATATTGGGCGTTTCCGGGGTAGCGGGCTTGCCGTGCGTCTCGACGTGAACCTCCTCGACTACGTGCTCATCGCGATCTACTTCGCCACCGTGCTCGCGATCGGTTTAGCCGCCCGCAAGCGGATCAGCTCCAGCCTCGACTTCTTCCTCGCCGGGCGCGGCCTGCCCGCGTGGATCACGGGGCTCGCGTTCGTCTCGGCCAACCTGGGCGCGATCGAGATTCTCGGCATGGCGGCCAACGGCGTGCAGTACGGCGCCATGACCGTGCACTACTACTGGATCGGCGCCGTGCCCGCCATGGTGTTCCTCGGCATCGTGATGATGCCCTTCTACTACCGCTCGAAGGTCCGCAGCGTCCCCGAGTTCCTGCGCAAGCGCTTCAACGGAGCCACGCAGCTGCTGAACGCGATCACGTTCGCGGTCGCGCAGATCCTCATCGCGGGCGTGAACCTCTACGCGCTCGCCCTGGTCATGGAGGCGCTGCTGGGCTGGCCGCTGCCGGTCTCGGTGGTGGTCTCGGCGGTGATCGTGCTGGCGTACATCACGCTCGGCGGGCTCTCCTCGGCGATCTACAACGAGGTGCTGCAGTTCTTCGTGATCCTCGCCGGGCTGATCCCGCTGACCGTGCTGGGGCTGATCAAGGTGGGCGGCTTCTCGGGCCTGGCGGACAAGGTACGGCAGAGCACGCTCGGCGAGGGCGGCCTGCACACGTGGGCGGGCACGGCGGGCGACAACCCGATGCACGCGCACTGGATCGGGATCGTGTTCGGCCTCGGGTTCGTGCTGTCCTTCGGATACTGGACCACGAACTTCGCCGAGGTGCAGCGGGCGCTGTCGGCCAGGAACACGAACGCGGCCCGGCTCACGCCGATCATCGCCGCGTACCCGAAGCTGTTCATCCCGCTGGTGACGGTGCTGCCGGGGATGATCGCGCTGGTGCTGTTCAGCGGGTGGGGCGAGGGGCAGGCGTACAACAACGCGATCCCGCTGCTCATGCGGGACCTGCTGCCGAACGGCGTGCTCGGGGTCGCGGTGACCGGACTGCTGGCCTCTTTCATGGCGGGGATGGCGGCCAACATCAGCGGGTTCAACACGGTGTTCACCAACGACATCTGGCAGTCGCACCTGCGGCCGGACCGCGACGACGGCTACTACCTGCGGGTGGGCCGGATCGCGACCGTCGCGGGCGTGGCGCTGGGCGTCGGGACGGCGTTCATCGCGGCCGGTTACTCCAACATCATGAACTACCTGCAGGCCCTCTTCTCGTTCTTCAACGCGCCGCTCTTCGCGACGTTCATCGTCGGCCTCTTCTGGCGGCGGATGACGCCCTGGGCCGGCTTCTGGGGGCTGCTCGCCGGCACGCTGGCGGCCTTCGCGTCGTACATCGCGTTCAAGGCCGGGATCGTGAACTTCGGCACCGAGTTGAACGCCAGCTTCTGGGGCGCGGGCCTGGCGTTCGTCGTGGACGTGATCGTGTCCGTGGCGGTCACGCTGGTCACCACGCCCAAGCCCGCCGCGGCGCTGCGCGGGCTCGTGTACGGGCTCAGCGCCGCCGACCTGGAGGACGACGCACTGGCGGGCGACACGCGCTGGTACCGCTCGCCGGTGCTGCTCGGCACTGGCGCCCTCGTCCTGGCCGTTGTGATGTACGGGGTGATCCTGTGAGTGACATTCGGATGGTGATCGGCGGGTTGTTCCTGGTGTACGGCGTGATCCTCGTCGTCGCAGGGGCACTCGGGAGCGCGATCAACCTGTGGACGGGCCTCGCCATGGCCGTCTTCGGCGGGGCGTTCGTAGCATGGGCCCGAGTCAGACGACTCTGACCCCCTCCTCCATACCACCGGCCCCCGGCCCAGAAGCCCCTGACCGGCTTGTCCATGACACTGGACCCCGACCAAAAGCCCCTGACCGGCTCCTCCGCGACACCGACCCACGCCAAACGACCCGGAGCGCCCCTCCGTGACGCCGAACCACGCCAAACGACCCGGAGGCCAGGCCTTGACCGCGTGGGAGGCATTCCCGACATCGCCCAAATCTCGGCCGGGCAGCGGGCACTCACCCACGCGGCCACCGCCGACGCGCGCCAACCGACCGTGCACTTCACCAAGCCGCTCGTGCACGGGGCTAAGGGGACGGGTTGGGGACGCGGCTGGCGACAGACACCTCAGTACTCCCGCCTCAGTACTCGCGCATCAGTAGGCGCCGGTAGTCGCGCCTTCAGTAGTCGACCTCGAACGTATGGGCCCCGAGGGCGTACCCGTCCTGCCTGGGCACCACGTACCCATGCTCGATCAGGTGCTTGAGACTCTCACGCACCTGCTCCTCGGTCAGCCCGGACGCCCGCACCAACGCGGCCGGTGCCGCCATGCCGTGCTCCACCGCCAGGGACGCCACCGCCTCGTAGACGTAGACGTCGACGTCCGACAGTGCCTGAACATCGTGGGCCTCGATCATGACCTCTGTCTCGCCCCCTCCCTCAGCCGATTCGGATCGATCTCGCGCTCCGGGTTGCGGCGAAGGTATTCGGACTCCAGTTCGTTCATCCGGGACGTGTGCACCGCCAGAGCGTCGTCGGACCCGTGGAAGAAGGTGTCGCTCCGGGTCGCGTGCAGTTGCCGCAGCTCGCGGAGCAGATCCTCGTCGCTGAGCTGCGCCGGATCTATTCCCATCGTCGTCATGGGCTTCCCCTACCCCAGAGACCCCCGACAATATCTGTCACATTTCCTGACATATGGGCATTGTTTGTAAGAGATCGCCGCCTTACGGTCCCCTTATGGACCTCGAGCTCAGGCACCTCAGGATCGTCCGTGCGGTCGCGGACGCGGGAAGTGTGAGCAAGGCCGCATCTCAGCTGGGGCTGGCTCAGCCGGCCCTGACCGCCCAGCTCAAGCGCATCGAGCGGGTGCTCGGCGGCACGCTGTTCGAGCGCGACAGGCATGGCGCGAGACCCACCAGGCTGGGCGAGCTCGTGCTCTCCAGGGCACGAGTGCTGCTCCCCGCGGCGCAGGAACTGCAGGAGGAAGCCGTGCGTTTCGCCGCCGCCCCCTCCCCCGGATTCCGCATCGGCGCCACCAACGGCCCCATACTGGGCGGCCTGGTCGACCGGCTCGCCGCGGAAGGCGCGGTCAGCACGTACACCTCCTGGTCGGCCCACGAGCTGACCAGCATGGTCGAGCTGGGCCGCCTCGACTACGTGCTGACCGGCGCCTGCGGCGACTCCGGCACCCCCACCGGCGCGCTCATGTGGGAGACGATCAGCCTCGACCCCGTGTTCTGCCTGGTCGGCGAGGACCATCCGGCGGCCAAGGAGAAGGAGGTGGAGCTCGCCGACCTCGCCGGCGAGCAGTGGGCGGTGACGCCCGGCGACGGCTGCTTCGCCGACTGCTTCGCCACGGCGTGCGCGCGGGCGGGGTTCACCCCGGGCACGATCTACGAGACCGACGTCTCAACCTGCACCCACCTCGCCCAGGTCGGCCGCGCGGTCGTGCTCTGCCAGGCCACCCACCAGCCCGCCCAGGGCCTGGCCATGGTGCCGTTCGCCGGCGCACCACTGCGCTGGCGCCAGCTCCTCGGCCACCACCCCACCGCCCCCAAGGCCGACTGGGTGGTGACACAGGCCAAACAGGCCCACATGGACGCCGTACGCCGAAGCCCGATCTACCACGACTGGCTGGTCCGCAACCCCGGCTACGGCACCGCCCCGTAACCCCTGCCCCGCGCCCCGCGCCCCGAAAATCATCATCCGCCCCGGAATCCGCCCCCACCCTCGGACCCGAAACCACATTGCCCCGGGGAGGGCACCCACCCTCCCCACAACCTCAGCCCACCCGGCCACGGCGTATCGAATGCCGGCTCCGCAACGCCGCCACCTCACTGACCGGCCGCCCGTTGTAGATGCCGTAGTCGCACTCCTGAGCCGCCGATCGAGCCTGATCTCCTGCCACTGCCCGCAAAGGCGATCTCCGCCGTCTCCACGGCCCGCCACAGATCGGAGGCGTGAACGACATCCACCGCCTTCCGCCGCGCCCCCACCTCCACAGCCAGGGCCCGCCCCCGCGCAGACAGCTCACCGGGTAACCACCCGGTGGCGATGCCGTTCTCGTTGTCCACGGTGATGGAGTGAGCCTCGCAAACCAGCGTCACGGCCACGCCCAGACGCTAACGCCCCTCGATCCCGTACGACTCCGCTTCGAGCGAAGACCCCGAATATGATCGACCGAGGCTCCAACAACACCGCCGGGCATGGAATGATATCCGCGGAGACCCGTCTCCCGTTCGGCCGGACACCACGACCGCATCCGATGCTCTAGCCTTAGCATGCGCAGGAGCTCGGCACGGTCCTCCGACATCCCGCCGCACGCCACACAACTTAATCCAGGGGCGGTAGCTCAGCCGGTCAGAGCATCGGACTCATAATCCGTGGGTCGTGGGTTCAAGTCCCACCCGCCCTACTCTTCAATACCGCGTTCGACCTGGGGTTTCTCGGTTCTCGCCGGTCTCCAGAATCGTTGTTGATCATGAATGGTTGCTCGGCGGTTGCTCTAGTGTGCGCACCGTGTATCGCGGTAGATCGTTTAGGCGATCACTGTCAACTCAGACCTCAGTGACGACCATCAGAAGACCAAGATAGAAGGTCTGCGCAGCGTCGCCGCTCAACGGTCGCCTTATGGACGGTCAAGCGTCGTCCAAGCTGGCCCGTCTTGCCCACCAGGCCGCTCGTGACCAGCAGATAAAAGATCCGCTGCTTCTCACAGCGATCCTCTCGGCCCGTTTACAGCGCAGGCCAGGGATCGATTTACTGCACCGTCTACGCGAATGCCGTGGATAAAGACGCAGACCCGCCGAGGATCGGCGGGCCTGCTGGATGCGGGTGGTTCAGGTGGTGGCGTCACCGATCTCGGGCGGTAGCGTGATCAGCCGGGGCCGCCCGAGCTCCCCCGGCTGCGGTGTTGACGAGGGCAGCGGTGGATTCCGCTGCGGCCCGGGCCACCTCGGGATAGACGCTTGTATAGGTGTCGCGAGTGAAGGTGGACGAGACGTGGCCGAGGGTCTCCTGCACGACCTTCAGATCGACCCCGGCAGCGAGCATCAGCGAGGCAGCCCCATGGCGGAGGTCGTGCAGCCGCACCGGCGGCAGCCCCACCTGGAAGGCCAGCAAGTAGAACTGGTCGCTGACCTGCTGCGGATGCAGCGGCCGGCCGATCTCGTCGGTGAAGACGAACCCGCTGTCCATCCACGCCTCGCCCGCGGCAACCGCTCGGCGGCTTGGCGCTTGCGATGCGCGCGCAGCGCGGTGACGGTGTCCTCATCCAACGCAATAATGCGGTCGCTGGCGAGCCTTTCCCCTTGAACGTGGACACCTTGGAGACTGGATCTTGAGGTCCAGGGGAAGAGATGTCCCTGATGGTGATGAAGAACTACCCGCCCGAGTTCAAGGCTCCCAGGTCACAGCATGAAACCGAGTTTCGAGCGGGACACCCTCAGATGACCTGCCGTCATGGGGCATTTGGGCGGGGGTCGCGGGTGGTCGGCATGCCGGATCAGGCCACGACCGGGAAGCGGCGGTCCAGCCCGGTGATGCGCAGCAGCCGGGCCACGCGCGGCGGAACGCCGGTCAGGGCCAGCGTGATGCCCCGTGCCCGGGCACGGCTTTGCACGCCGATCATCACACCCAACCCGCCGGCCCCGCAGAAGGTGACCTGGGACAGGTCCAGGACGAGCAGGTCGGTGCTGTAGTCGAGAGTGCTGAGCAGCCGCTGGCGCAGGCGGGCTGTGGTGAAGATGTCGATGTCCCCCGACAGATGCACGAGAGTCGGTGCCGAGGCCGTCGCCCCGCCGAGCGGGGCGGTGTCGATGACAGCCATGGAAGGTCTCCTCACTGGAGAAGCTGAAAGGCGATGAGATGCCTGCCGGCCGGAGATCGGTCCGCCGCCAGAACGGGCGGTGCCTGAACCGCTCAATCCGGCCGGCAGGCGGCACGTGGGTGACCTCACGCCGGTGCTGACGCTCGGTTGTCTGAGCCGGTCGTCTCCTGCACGATGACCGATCCGCCCTCGTTCTCCCAGCAGGCGGGGCTGTCGACGGTCGCCGAGCGGAAGTCGGGGCGGAACGCGGGGTCGGGTGGCAGGCTCGCCAGGGTGAGGATGGCGTCGGTAGTCAGGCCGGCGGTGTCCTGGGCGGTGAGCTTGAGCGTGGCCTCGGCGGCGCCGGCGGCGGTGTCGGGTGGATGATCAGCAGGACGACCGGCTCGCCGGCGGCGAAGATGAGAGTGATCACGCGCGGGTCGGTGTGGCGGAACCAGCCGATGCGGACCTGCCGCCCGCGTGCCGGGATGCGGCGTGGGATGCTCTGCCACACGTCCCGATGCACGCCGATGCGGAGCGTGACCCGATCAAGCAGCCGATCGACGGCGGCGATGAGATTGGGCAGCTCGGCGGCCGCGTCGCAGGAGGACGGCCACCAGGCCCCGTCCACCACGGCTCGCCGGTCCAGCACCGGGTGGAGACTGAGCCGTGGCGCGGAATCGACCCGAGGGATCGCCGATGAGACGGGACTGAGCGGTGTGCGTTGAGAAAGAAGTGTCGGCGTCATGGTCGCCTGACCTGTCCGGGCCCCTTCGAAGGAGCCGGTAGTGGTGGTTCGCCGTGGGCGACGCCGACCTGAGTGCCAACGCTCGAAAAGTCCTCGGTGTTTTCACTCTACCTTGTACTTCCGGAATTTGAGCGGGTGACTTCCGGAAACACGCCCTCAGAGATCACGCAACCGGCCGAATCAACTTCCGGAAACACAAGCCGGTCGCGGGCCGTCCCGCTCCCGCCCCCGCGCCCTGACGCCCGGCGCACCCGCCGCCACCTCCGCCACGTCCAGCTCACCGCATCCCCGCGCGACAAGGCCATCGCCCTGCTGCCCTACTACGCGGGCCTGCGCATCTCCGAAGTCGTCGGCCTCGACCTGGCCGGCCTGCGTCTCTCAGCCCGCAAGCGCGAACTACGCATCCGCGGCACAAGCCGGGAAGGAAGCTCCTTTGGACGCTCTCATCACCGACCACTGACAACCCGGCCAGCGATGCCGCCGGTAGCCGTACCCTCACCACATCGAGGCCCCGAGGGGCCGCCTCCCACCAGTGAGTATCAGCCCCGGAGCCGACGGACGCCGCTGCCGTCATCCGCCGGCTCCTGCAGGCCCTAACTGTCCTGCGCTATGCCGTCCTGATCGCCCGCCGGCGAGCAGCCCGGGATACAGGCCCTCGCCACGCCCGCATGGCCATGGACGCCGCGGCCGACGTCATCTTCTGGGACTTCTTACATCGCCTTCGCCCCGCGGGCGCCGTGGGCGCTGCTCATCGGACCCGGCGCCGCGGAACGGTGGTGAGAATGGGTCAGAGCCTCACAGCGCGGAGGCGGGTCACACCAGCAGGAACTGTTCGCTGGTCAGCACGGACACGATCTGGAAGTTGCCGTTGTACATGACAGCGTTGTAGTGGAACAGGTGATTTTGCACGCCGGCCGCGGGGACGGGGATGCTGAAGGCGTGCACCAGTACGAAGTCCAGGCCGACGTTGGTGAACGGCGGCGAGGAGAACTTCTGGGCCGGGACCGCGGGGTCCAGGGCCGTGACGGCGGTACCGGTGGTGTCGTCCAGGCTCGTGATCAGCAGGGTGTAGGGCGCGTTGTCGATGACGTTGTTGCCCGCTTCGATCTCCACGACCAGGTCGTAGGCGGTGGCCGGCGGCTTGCCCGCCACGTCGGGAGCGTTCGGTGTCGGGTCGCTGACCTTGTTGCCGGTCTGGGTCGTGTAGATCCTTGCGATTCTGGCGTCCTGGGAGTTCATGAGTGGCCTCCACGGCCATGTCGAGGAACGAACGGGTAGGGCCCGGTGGGCCTGCCCAAGAGCCACCATCCGCACGGGACCGCTTCGTTCTCGCGCCGAAACCTTCCAGCACCTGCGTCGCCCTGAGGGATCGATTGGGCACAGACGCAAGGTCCTGACGCCTGCGTCACAAGCGATAGCTGTGACACTCACCTCAGAGGTACACCCACCCCGACGACTCCACAACCCCGCCCCGCGCGACAATGCTGTGCGGTCTGCGCCGGCAGACCTTCGGTCGAAAAAACGCCGAGCTGATGCGCATCTCCTCAAGCGCCTGGGAGCCGCGTAGTCTGCCGAGGATGGAGAGCGCTCTGTCCCGAGGCCCGGAACGGCAGCTGGCTGAGGCGTTCATCGGGCTGGCCGACACACTGGTGACCGGGTTCGACATCATCGACTTCATGCATACCCTGGCCGAGCAATGCGTCAGCGTGATCGGTGTCGACGCCGCCGGCGTGCTGGTGGCCGATCCGGCGGGTCGACTCCAGCTGATGGGCGCTTCCAGCGAACAGAGCCGGGTCCTGGAGTTGTTCCAGCTGCAGAGCGACGAGGGGCCGTGCCTCGGCTGCTTCGAATCGGGCCTGGCGGTGCACTGCGCCGATCTGGCGGCAGCCGATGCCGCCCGAGCGTGGCCGCGCTTCACCCAGCGGGCCCACCTGGTCGGCTACCGCGCGGTCAGCGCGCTGCCGATGCGGCTGCGTGGCCAGATCATCGGCGCGATGAATCTGTTCCGGGCGGCACCCGGCGAGCTGGATGCCGGAACCGCGACGCTGGCCCAGGCCCTGGCCGACATCGCCACCATCGGGCTGCTGCAGGAACGGGCCATCCGCCAAGCACAGGTGCTGACCGAGCAGCTGCAGCATGCGCTGAACAGCCGCGTGATCATCGAGCAGGCCAAGGGCATCGTGAGCGAACGCCACGCGCTGCCCATGGACCAGGCGTTCACCGCGTTACGCCAGCACGCCCGCAGTCACAACCAGAACCTGACCGAGCTCGCGCATGCCATCGTGGCCCGCGCCATCGAGCCCGACCTGCGGCCCCGCGGCTCGGGCGGCACCTCCGCAGCCGATCGTCGGCACCCGCCACAGCAGTGACGCCAGAAGAAGAGTGCCGGCACTCCCCTACGCGATGATCTTCGCGAGCCTGACCACGGTACCCTCCTCGCCGCTCTCGAAGCTGACCCCGTCACTCAGCTGAGTGATCAGCCACAAGCCACGCCCGCCGACCCCCTCATGTCCGGGCATTCGTGATTGATCCAGACATCCCGCCGGAATGCCCGGCCCCTTGTCGCTGATCTCGCAGCACAACAATCGGCCGGCCCGCCACAGCCGCACCCAGCCGGACCCGCCGCCGTGACCGACCACGTTGACCACACCCTCGTGCACCGCCAGCACGAAATCGTCATGGTCGCCGCCCCTCAACCCTTGATGCCGGGCATGAGCAGCCAGAGCACGCCGCAGAGTGGCGACATCGCCCGGACCGAAGCTCCACGCCATCACTGGCCGGCTGGGGTTACCCCCGGCCACCACCCCGTCAGTCATGTCACACCACTAGATCACCGGCGACCAGATGCGGGCCAGGCCGAGGGATCTGACGCACCACGACCAGCCGCATCCGCGCCGACGCGCTGACTGAGCAGGGTGGCCTCGGCACCTCCTCCCCACAGGTGATGCGGCCACCTCTTACGGCCTGGATCGCCGCACTGGAAGCGGGTGCCGCCGCATCCGGTTCGGAGGAAACCCGGTGGAGGGGGAATCTGCGCGCCTCGGACATCATGGCCCTCATCGTTTCGCCCGCGAGCGTTCACGGGCAGATGGTGACCACCGGGGTCCGGGGCAGTCTGACTGTGTCTACCATTACCCGCAAGCTGCCCAGCAAACCGCGCATAATCACTCAAATCCCCTACCGCTCAGTCAGGCGACCACAACGATCCGGCTACCTCCCAGTCGCCTCTGGACCGGGACGCGCGCAGGTCCTTCACCGGTGCTGTGACGGGAGATCGCTCCCTGTCCGCCACGACCTCCGCCGCTTGTGCCGTCCGGTCTCCATGTGTGCGGGAAGCGGTCATCAGTTTGGGAGATGAGCTGGGCGCGAATTGCCCGTTTCCGCCGACTGCCTGCTCCTGTGCTGTGAAGACGGATGGATGCACTCGACCCCGACCCCGCAGGAGGCACTTCATGGCCGGACCGGAGAACACAGAGATCAAGCCTCCTATCGTCCTCATCCATGGGCTGTGGCTGACCCCGCGCGCCTGGGAGCGCTGGATCGAGCGCTACACCCAGCTCGGCCACCAGGTTCTCGCCCCGGCCTGGCCGGGGATGGAGATCGAGGTCGAAGCCCTGCGCAAGAACCCGGAGGTGATGAACGGCCTGGGCGTCACCGAAGTGGCCGACTTCTACGAGACGGTCATCCGCGAGCAGGCTCGGCCACCCGTCATCGTCGGCCACTCCTTCGGCGGTCTGATCACGCAGATCCTCCTGGATCGCGGTCTCGGCGTCGCCGGCGTCGCGATCCACCCCGCCCCGATCCAGGGCGTGCTGCGACTGCCACTCAGCAGCCTGCGTTCGGCCTTCCCGGTGCTGTCCAATCCCGTCAACCGCTCCAGGACCGTGGCGCTGAGCGCCGAACAGTTCCACTACGCGTTCGCCAACACCCTGACCGCGCAGGAGTCGGAGGAGATCTACCAGCGCTACCATGTGCCCGCCCCCGGCCGTCCGCTGTTCCAGGCCGCCACCGCCAACCTCCGACGGCATCCTGCCACCAGGGTCGATGTGCGCAACGACACCCGCGCCCCGCTGCTGTTGATCGCCGGTGGCGCCGACCATACCGTCCCCGTCACGCTGGTTCGTGCGACCTACCAGCGCTACCGCAAGTCCCGTGCGGTCACCGACTACCAGGAGTTCGCCCGGATGCCGCATTTCGCCCTCGGCGCTCCCCAGTGGGAACGCGTCGCCGACCACGTCGTCCGCTGGGCCGAGCGGCACGCCGGGAGACACGCCCGGCGGACCGCGCGAGACACGCAGTAGCCGGGGACTCCCCTCACCGGTCCGGATCTGCGGCGGTCGATGAGCGACGCCAGCGCGCCGAGCGCACGTCGGCTCACTGGACACGGCGATATCAGGCGCGATCGTCCTTGGTGATAAGGCTTGCTCGGATTGGATGTTTCCGCCGAGTCGCCGCGCACATCTACTGAGTACTGCCAGCCGGCGCAGCTTGCGTCGCTGTTGTCCGTGAGGGGGTCGCGATGACCCTGGACGCAGGGGGAACGAACACGACCGCGCACGCCGGCCTCAATGGTCAGGCGCCGCGTTGCAATCACATCAACCAGCTCTCAGCTGTGGAGTACGGACCACCCGAATGCAAGGACTGTCTGGCTCTCGGCCGGACCTGGGCGCGCCTGCTGGTGTGCCTGACCTGTGGGTGGGTCGCCTGCTCCGACGATGCGCGGGGCGGCCACGCCCGCGCCCACTATCAGGAAACCGACCACCCGGTCGTCGCCGCCCTGGAGCCGGGATCGACCCGGCGATGGTGCTACGTACACGAGCGGTTGGTGTGAGAGAGACAAAATGACCCTTTCTGAACAGCCGGTGAAAGATCGGCAGAACTACGACGGCGCGTCGCCGTTCCCCGGGGCGGAGGAGCACCTTCCGGTCGGCGGAGCTCAGATGGGGCTGACGGCGGCGATCGTGGTGCTGCCGTTCATCGCGCTCGGCGTCGCGGTATTCCTGGCATGGGGGCAGGGAATCGTGCTCACCGATCTGCTGCTGGCCGCGATCCTCTACGTGGTGACCGGGCTCGGGGTGACGGTCGGCTTGCCTCGGCTGCTCACCCACGGTTCCTTCGCCGCCCCGCCCTGGCTTCGCGTCACCTGACGGTCGCCGGGTCGATGAGCTTCCAGGGCAACCTCATCGGCTGGGTCGCCATCCACCGCCGCCACCACGCCTTCACCGACCGGCCCGGCGACCCCCACTCCCCCACCGGTACGGCACCGGCCCGCGCGGGCAGCTGGAGCCCGCGCGACCAGCGCCGGGAGATCCAGCAGTCGCCGGCCTCGACGACCAGTCCTCCTGATACACGGAGAGACAGCGCCCCCTCCAGCCGCACCTCCCGCGAAGTCGGCGACTGATAGTGTCAGGTAGCCGCAGACCACCGCTATCGGTTGAGGGTCGCGACCGCCGGGCCCCCGTATGAGGGCGGGCCCCCGGTGAAGGCTCCGGGTTCCACCGCACAGGCAGACGGGGTAGCCGTCTTCACCGAGCGAGCCGCATCGGCATCCATTCCAGTGCGGCCGGATGACCGAAAGGCATGGCAGTTGGCCCTCACATACGGCTTTCTCAGCACTCACCCACCCACCCAGTGCGGGCTCGCGACCTTCAACTCCGCCCTGGCCGCCCATCTCACCGGGGATGGCCTCTTCGGCGGGATCGTCCGTGTCACCGCGGAAGGCGACGACGAACGGCCGCAGCCGGGGGTCGTCCACACCTGGACTCCCAGCAGCCCCGGCGGCTGGCGGGCCGCAGGCGCCGCTCTCGAGGACTTCGACGTGGCCATCGTGCAGCACGAGTACGGCATCTACCCCGGTGCGGACGGCCAGGACGTCCTGCCGCTGCTGCGTTGCCTCGCCGTACCGAGCGTCGTGGTCCTGCACACCGTCCTGGCCGCGCCCACTCCCCGGCAGAAAGCCCTGCTCGAGGAGATCGGGGCCACCGCCGGCGCGATCGTGACCATGACCTGCACCGCTCGTGACCGGTTGACGGCCGGCTACCAGGTGGACGCCGGCAAGGTCTTCGTCATACCGCACGGAGCCGCCGACCACCTGCGGGTCCCGGCTCGGCGTCGTTCCCGTCCGCACCTGCTCACCTGGGGACTGCTCGGACCCGGCAAAGGCATCGAGTGGGCGTTGCGCGCGCTCGCGCTCCTGGGCGGTCTCGACCCGTCACCGACCTACACGATCGCCGGAAAGACCCACCCCAAGGTGCTGGAGCTCCAGGGCGAGGCCTACCGCGAAGGCCTGCATGAGCTCGCCGCTCGGCTCGGGATGTCCACGGCCGTACGCCACGACCCCGTCTACCGGGATCAGGACTCGCTGAGCCGGCTGATCCGCTCGGCGGACGTCGTCGTGTTGCCTTATGACTCGGCGGAGCAGGTCACGTCCGGTGTCCTCATCGAGGCCGTGGCCGCGGGCGTGCCGGTCGTCGCCACCACCTTCCCGCACGCTGTGGAGCTGCTCACGGGCGGTCCAGGACTGCTGGTTCCCCACGGCGACCCCGCCGCTCTCGCCTCCGCCGTACGCCGTGTCCTCACGCGACCCGGGCTGGCCGACGATCTCACCGTACGTACCCGCGCCCTGATCCCGACCCTGCTGTGGCCCGCGGTCGCAGCCCGATACGAGAGCCTCGTCCGGTCTCTCCGCGCGAAGCGGCCGACCGCGACGACCGCGATGCTGCCGTGAGCGCCACCGCTCCCGGTTTCAAGCACCTGCTGCGGCTGAGCGACGGCACCGGCCTGTTCGAGCATGCCCGGGGCGCCGTCGCCCTGCGCCATCACGGTTACTGCACCGACGACGTCGCCCGCGGGCTGGTCATCGCCAGCCGGGAACCGGTCCGCGCCCACCGGCTGATCCGGCTGGTCGAGTGCTACCTGGCCTTCCTCACCAACGCTCAGGATCGTTCCGGTGCCTTCCGCAACCGGCTCTCCTTCGACCGGCGGTGGCGTGACGGGCCGGGCGTCGGCGACTGGTGGGGCCGGGCGATGTGGGGTCTGGGCACCGCGGCGGCCCGCAACTCCGCTCCGTGGATCCGGAAGGAGGCTCTGCACGCCTTCACTCTCGGGGCCGAACAGCGCTCCCCCCATCCGCGCGCCATGGCCTTCGCCGGGCTTGGCGCGGCGGAGGTCCTACGCGCCAGCCCGGACAGCACCGCGGCCGCCGCCCTGCTGATGGACGCCGTGGAGGCGATCGGCGCGCCCTCCGAGAACCCCTCCTGGCCGTGGCCACAGCCGTCTCTGACGTACGCCAACGCCGCCCTCGCCGAAGTGATCATCGCGGCCGGAGACCTGAGCGGTGATCGGCAGCTGCTCAGCAGCGGCCTGCGCATGCTCGCGTGGCTGTGTGACATCCAGACGAGGCACGACCGGCTATCGGTCGTGCCCGTCGCCGGCTGGCGGCAGGACGCGCCGCGGTCCCGCTACGACCAGCAGCCGATCGAGGTGGCCGCGCTCGCCGACGCCTGCGCCACTGCCGGACTCGTGACCGCCGACCCCGCGTGGCAGGAGAAGGTACGCCGGTCGGTGGCGTGGTTCCAGGGGGCCAACGACGTCGGCGTTCCGATGTGGGACCCGGCGACCGGCGGAGGATACGACGGCCTGACCGAGCACGGTCCGAACCTCAACCAGGGCGCGGAGTCGGCCATCGCGCTGATCTCCACCATGCAGCATGCCAGGTGGCTCTCATGACCAGCGAGGATCTGACCACCCGGCTCGGCCCGACGCTCTCTCCCGACCCGCGAAGAGTGATCATCAAGCTCTTCGTGCCCGGCGAGGACGCCGCGCTCACCCGCACCCGGGCCGCCGCGCTGATCGACCGCATCATGCTCCTCGACCACGACCAGACGACCGGAATGCTCCAGCGGACGCTGCAGCGCTTCGGCGGCCGGCACCATGACCTCGAAGCGACGTTCGCCCATCACCACGACCTGGTCCGCCATCGCGTCCCCCGCGACGTCGACCTGTCCCTGCCGGCCCAGCTCCTCGTGGGTGCCTACTTCAGTCACGAGTACGCCGTGGAGGCCGCGGCGGTGTGCAATCCCTCGATGGTTCCGCACCCCGACCAGTCCGGTCTGCGCCCCGGACAGCTCCGCACGGCGATCAGCCTGCGGCAGATCGGCGAGGGACACCTGTCATCCATCGGTTTCGCCACGGTACTGCTCGGGCCCGGCTCCGAGCTGGCCATCGCCGACCGCTCGGGAACATTGTCCGTCGGACGCCGGCACCCGGCCCACCATCGGCGCGACCTGCTCGCCGCCGGGCTCTCCGACAACGCCTGGGACAACGAAGTGACGGCCAGCATGCTGCGATTGCTGCCGGAACGTTTCGAAGACGACGGCTTCGAATACGCGATCGCCCAGCTCCCCGCCGATCTGCTCACCCGTACCACCACGCAGCAAACCCTGGAAGAGATGCGCCGCGCGACGCGCTCCGAGTACGCCGTGGCTTTCCCCACCGATCTCCCTCTTCACCGGCGAGTCCTCTGGCCGGCGACCCCGGCCGAGTGCAACGGCATGGAGGACGCGCGATTCGTGCGAATCGTCGACGAGGGCGGCAGGCCGTCGTACCGGGCCACCTACACCGCCTACGACGGGCAGCACATCCGCTCGCACCTGATCACCAGCGACGACCTGCGCCATTTCGAGATCACTCCCATGCGCGGCCCCGCCGCCGTCAACAAGGGCATGGCCCTGTTCCCGAGACCGGTCGGCGGACGCAGTCTGGCGCTGTGCCGTTCCGACGGCGAGACCATCGGTCTCACGACGCTCGACCGGCACAACAGATGGCAACGGCCGGTACCCCTGCACACACCGTGCCGGGACTGGGAACTCATCCAGGTGGGCAACTGCGGATCCCCCATCGAGACCAGCTTCGGCTGGCTCGTCCTGACCCACGGGGTCGGCCCCGTGCGCGACTACGCCATCGGCGCCCTGCTGCTCGACTCCCATCAACCACACCGTGTCATCGCCGAACTCCCAGGCCCGCTCCTCACCGCCGACGGCGCCGAACGCGAAGGCTACGTGCCCAACGTCGTGTACTCCTGCGGCGGCCTGCTCCACGATGGCGCCGTGTGGCTCCCCTACGGGGCGAGCGACACCCGCGTCGGATTCGCCCGTGTGCCGCTCGATCCCCTCATCAAGGCGATGCGTCGACCACGGTGACGGATGACCCGCCAGAGGTCACTTTCCGGCGGGATCCGGCTCCCCATTCCCATCCGACGTCCCTCCCTGAGAACCGAACACCTGCTCAACCGACGACTGGTCCGGGCTCGGATACCGCCCCCGTACATCTCCCGTCCGCCCGCCGATACCTTCGTCCTCCGGATCAAGGCCGGTACAGTCGCGCGCAAGGGCAGGGGCAGCTGGCTTGTCTGGGGCCTGGCGTTGCGCGTCGCATTCGCGATCTGGTTCATTGCACAGCCCTGGTTCACCTCATCGCGCCAGAGTGCCGCCGACCAGGTCCGCGACTTCCTGGCCAACGGTGGGAAGGCTCTGCTGGGGTCCTCGCATATGTGCTGTTCGGTTTGATCGTCGTCGCGTTCCTGTTCGCCCTTCATGCCCTGTGGATGTTCCTGTCCGAGCTGGTCATGCCCCGCCGCCTGCGCATCTCGGCCGAGGGCGTCGGCCTCGTCCGCGGCTTGCGCCGGATCCAGTTCACCTGGTCACGCATCGCCTCCATCGAGATCGTCCCCCGGCACGGGACCCAAGCCCCGCGCCCCCCTGATCCTGCTGGACCTGCTCAGCGGAGGAGCGCACCTCCAGCGGCCGGACCATGCTGGGCGGCGGCGAGTTGCTGCTGCCCGGCGAGATCATCCTGCCCGCATGACACGCCCAACGCGTGTCCACCTCCGCGGGGGGAAGGCCCTTCCGGGGGCTGCGGCAGGGCGCGCGGTTCGGGATAAGTAACGGAAAGTTCGACCCGGCGGTGAGCGGCGGCGGATCCCGGCCACTGGGCCATAAACAGCCCAGCCGTACGGCTCCGCACCGTTTCAGTGGACCTCGCGGGTCCGCCCGCCCGGGTCGAAGCGGAGCCGTACCAGGACGGGCAGGCGTTCCAGGCCCAACGCGGTCCGCAGGTCGGGGAGTGCCTCGTCGTGCAACCGGGTGATCAGGGCGTCCGGATGCGCCGGATCTTGCGAGGTCACCCGCAGGTCAAGGGCGGGCGCGCCCGGCTTCCCACGCAGCGAGGCCCGCGCGCGCCGCACGCCCTCGTAGGCACTCACCTGACCGGCCAGGGCTTCGCTGGCCTGCCTGCCGCCGATCTCGGTGACCCCGGACGGGCCGGACTCCAGGCGCATGCGACCCAGCCGGTCGAGTCGGAACTGAGCGAGCAGCCAGCCCAGCCCGATAACGCCCACCACGACGCCCCCGGCGGCGACGGCCGGCCAGAACCACGAGGTGGAGCGGGCGAAGGTGGAGACGGGACCGGGCAGCAGGGGCACCCGGGCCGCGTTCGCACCAAAGACGCCCAGGCCGCGCGCCAGGGCGGCGCCGCCCGCCGCGAAAAGGATCAGGCCGAGCAGCGTCAGGCCGGTTCGGTTGCCCCACGCGATGCCCCGGCCGAAGGCCCTACCTCGTTTCATGGCGCACCTCTCACCTTGGTCTTGACCGTGTAGCGGCCGACCGGCGCGAGCTTGGCCAGCTCGTCCTCCACGGCGTCCCGTACGCGCTCGCGCAGTGCGGCCGTGTCGCGCAGGTCGGTGCCCGCGCGTACGGTCACCCGCCGCCCGCGTACCTTCGCCCGTGCCTGGCGCACACCATCTACCTGGGCCGCGACCGTGCCGAGCACCCGGGCCAGCATGCGCCGCGGCATGCTGATGATCATGTTGGGGTCGCTGCTGCGCAGCGGCACCAGCCGAGGTCGCCCGGAGACTGTCCCGATCAGGATGAGCAACATCCCCACGATCCCTATGGCCCCGGCACACGCCATGACCGCGTTGTCCTGCCAGGTTGAGGCACGGGCCCAGTCCGCCACCCGGTCGTACGGCACGATCCGTGCCGGGCGGCCGAACAGCGCCGAGATCGTTTCCACCGCAATCAGCAGTCCGGTAGCGAACAGGACGAGCGCGGCGATCGCCGCAGGCACCTTCCGCTTGGAGCGCAAGAAGCGCGCCGCGCCCATCCCGCGCACGGACCCGCGGGAAGGCGGTTCAGGGGTCTCCCCGGTGCTTTGCCGGGGTTCGGGGGATTCAGCCCCCGCGTGGAGAGTCGTCATAGCCGCTCCTCGGTTCTGGCACGAGCCGGACGATGTCGACGTCGACGTTCTCAACGGTGATGCCGGTCAGGTCGCGCACCCGGCTCATGAGCCGCTCGCGCGCCTCCGCCGCGACCTGACGCACTGGTGCCGGGTAGCGGACGGCGATGGTGAGCCGCACGGCGGCGACGGCTCCGCTGACGGACGCCGCCACTCGTGGCCTTTCCGCGAGCCGGTCGTCGTCGGCGGCCACCTCTGTAGCGATCTTCACGAACGCGCGCTCCGAGACCGTGGTGGCGCCGTGGCCGGCCGTGGCGGTCACTGCCGCCTTGCCCGAAGCGTGGGCATCTCGACGCCGCCTTCGAGGATGAGCCCGACGAAGAAGCCGACAACCCCGAGGACGAGCACGATGAGGAAGGCGTTGAGGCCGCCGAAGGCGCCCACGATTCCGAGGATCGTGCCGAACGCGAGTCCGACGATGGACCAAACAGGGAACTGGTTCACGATGATCTTACCTTCCTGCTTCTTCGGTGTCGGTGACGTCGTCGACCGTCACGTCCACACGCCTGTCGCCGGACAGCGGGCCTACAGCTTCGCGGACCTCGGCCACGATCTCGGGTATCGGCCTGCCGTACCGGACGGCCACATGAATCTCGACCTCCTCATCGCGCAGGCACACCCCCGGCACGGATTCGCCGGGAAGGTACGTGGCAACCGTCCCGAACGGGCCGCGGGTGAGCGCGGCGACGCCGGGACACGAGACCACCACCTCGGCGATCCGCCTTGCGTCCGGAGCGGTCCGGGGCCGCGTGACCCCCGGGTTCGCCGGAGCCACCGGATCGAACCTGGGGGCCGTACGGCCCCTCCCCCTGGTCATTGGACCCGCGCCCCTTCCCTGGCGCCCGCGGACTCGTCCTGGCTCGGCAGGTAGACGTCGTCCACCGCGACGTTCACCTCGGTCACCTCAAGCCCGCACATCTGCCCGACGGCTGTGATCACGTTGTCTCGGACCGCTGCCGCGAGGCCCGGAATGGCCACGCCGTAGTCGACGACCAGGTCGATGTCCACGGCTGCCTGGCGCTCGCCGACCTCGACGGCGATGCCGCGGGTGACGCCGTCCTCGGCGCCAAGTCTGCCCTTGAACGCGCCGAACGCGCGGGCCGGGCCGGTGCCGAAGTCGTGGACCCCGGAGATCTCCCGGGCGGCCACGCCCGCGATCTTCGCGACGACGTCCCCCGCGATGGTGGTGCGGCCCTGGTCGGTCACCAGGCTGGAGCCTCCCGTACGGCCCGCGGCCGCCTGGGCGGGGGCACCCTCTCGCTGGACTGGCACGCCCTGGGCCGATGGCGCATTGGTCTCCGTCATATGAATCCCCCACTTTGACCTTTTCTGACGGCCTTATCGGTTTTCGGCGCCTTCCATCCCTTAGTACCCCTTTTGATCCAGGGAAGTATGGAGGTCAGGGTTAAGTTGCGTCACGGGCCTGCCTCGACTTGCCAAAGCGACTTCTTCGGGTGTCCGTGCCGCTAGGCCGTGATAGGCGCCGACCCATCGAGTCGACGTGAGCGGGCGAATCGAGCCGGATCGTGTTGGCCGATTCCCGTGGGGAGAGGGGCAGTCGGCGTCGAGTTGTCCAATTTTCGCTAGGTGTGCTTCATGCTTCCTTTTAGGCGAGAGGCCGCACGGCAGTTACCTGCCCCATGAAAAACAGATGTCCACTCCTGTGACGCCTCCCAAACCTGGTGGTTCCGGATTATGTGATTCCGGATCACGCCGCCGGATGGGCAGGTGCCCCAGTGGCGCGCCAGGAAGGAGCACCACCATGAAGGACGGACTGCTGATGGCGCTGGCCATCACAGTGGGCTATTTACCTCGACCGCCGCAAGCTGCGGTGGGCGGCTGGTCTGGTCTGGCCATGGCCAGGACGGCCAGGCGGCTCAAGTCGGAGGAGGGCGGTGGCCTGCTGCAGCAGGGCATCAAGGTGCTCGGCTCCTCGCCGGAACTTGAGGTGCTCACCGAGCGTGTCCGTGGTGGCCTGATCGAGGTCGGCAAGGCGGCGGCCTCCGATCCTCCATCGCGGACAACTGGCTGGCGCCCAGCAGGCCGCCCAGCATCTGCTCACCCTCACGAGTCACCATGGTGCCTCCCTGGAGACCCTTCCCCTCACCATGGATCTTCTTCCCGTGCTGTCCGAGCTTCTCTCAGGCGTGCTGACCAGGGCTGGCGTCTCCCGGTGCCGCCGGGGTGGTGGGTGCTGGTGTGCAGCGTGTGTTTGCCGGCCACCGTGCGTTGGTGGCCGAGGATGTCGGGGGGTTGCCAGTGCACGTTGGTGGCCCAGTTCAGGCGTTCGAACAGGCTGATGAGCGCGGCTGAGGGGTCGATCTGGCGGCCGCTGCGGCCGTGCCGGGCGCAGTTGGGCTGGCTGTGGTGGCCGTTGTGCCAGCTTTCCCCGAAGGACAGCAGGGCCAGCGGCCACAGGTCGGTGGAGCGGTCGTGGCGGCGGGTTTGGTGCGGCCGCTCACCGATCACGTGGCACAGGGAGTTGACGCTCCAGGTCACGTGCTGCAGCAGGGCGACGCGGACCAGGCCGGCCCAGATGAACGCGGTCAGCCCACCGTAGAGGCTGCCGCTGATCGCCCAGCCCGCCGCGAACGGCAGGAGCAGGGAGGCGGCGCACAAGGCGGGGAAGGCGCGCGAGATCCGCAGCATGGCCGGGTCGTTGCGCAGCAGGTCGGGGGCATACCGTGCGGCGGAGGTGGGCTCGCTGGAAAACAGCCAGCCCAGGTGGGCGTGGGCCAGGCCGCGCAGCTGCCCGCCAAGACCGATGCCGTAGCGGTAGGGGGAGTGCGGGTCGCCCGGCCGGTCGGTGAAGGCGTGGTGGCGGCGGTGGACGGCCACCCAGTCGATCAAGTTGCCCTGGAAGCTCATCGACCCGGCCACGGCCAGGACGACGCGTAGCCATGGGCGGGCGGTGAAGGAGCGGTGGGTCAGCAGCCGGTGGAAGCCGACCGTCACCCCCAGCCCGGTCACGACGTAGAAGGCGACGGCCAGCAGCAGGTCGGTGAGGGTGATCCCGCTTCCCCACGCCAGCCAGATTCCGGCGCCCAGCGCGATGAACGGCGCGATGACGATCGCGGCCGTCAGTGCCACCTGCCCGGCATGGACGCTGAGGCGCTGCTGGGCGTGCGGGAACGGAGATCGCCCGTCGTATGCCGCAGCCGGGGCCTGGGCGCGCACCCCGGTCACACCACCATCGGCAGGCCGCGGTCCAGGCCGGTGACGTGTAGCAGCCGGGACATGAACGGGCGGGGCGCGGTCAGCGCCAAGGTGATGCCCATCGACCGGGCGCGGCGCTGGATGCCGACCAGGACGGCCAAGCCGCCGGCGTCACAGAAGGACACCTGCGACAGGTCGAGGATGAGCAGGCTCGTGCTGTAGTGCAGCGTGTTCAGCAGCTGCCGGCGAAGCGCTGCGCTGGTGAAGATGTCGATCTCGCCGGACAGATGAACGGTGGTCGGACTTGATGGGTTGGCCACGCCGAGTGGCGCAGTGTCGATGACGGTCATGGAAGTCTCCTTTGGAGAAGCTGAAATGAGCTGAGATGCCTGCCGACCGGAAAGCCGGTTTGCCGCCAGAACAGGCGGTCCCGGAACCGTTCGATCCGGCCGGCAGACGACACGCGGGTCACGCCGACGCTGACGGCCGTCTGGTGGAGGGCGGCTCCTGCCGCTCCTGTCCGGTGACCGACCCGCCCTCGTTCTCCCAGCGGGCCGTGCCGTCGGCGGCCGTCCCGCGCAGAGGCGGAGCGGGGTCGGGCGGCAAGCGCGCGACGGTGAGGATGCCGTCGATGCTCAAGCCCGTGGTGTCCTGGGCGGTGAGCTTGAGCGTGGCCTCAGCAGGACCTGCCGCGGTGTCCGGCGGGATGACCAGCAGGACGACCGGCTCGCCGGCGGCGAAGATGAGAGTGATCACGCGCGGGTCGGCGTGGCGGAACCAGCCGATGCGGACCTGCCGCCCCCGTGCCGGGATGCGGCGTGGGATGCGCTGCCAGGCGTCCCGGTACACGCTTATCCGCAGCGTGGTCCGGCCCAGCCGCTGGTCGACGGCGGCGATGAGACCGGGCAGCTCGGCGGCCGCGTCGCGGGAGTAAGGCCACCAGGCCCCGTCCACCACGGCTCGCCGGTCCAGCACCGGGTGGAGACTGAGCCGTGGCGCGGAATCGACCTGAGGGATCGCCGATGAGACGGGACTGAGCGGTGTGCGTTGGGAAAGAAGTGTCGGCGTCATGGTCGCCTGACCTGTCCGGGCCCCTTCCGAAAGGGGCCGGTGGTGGTTCGCCGGGGGCGACGCCGACCTGGCTGCCAACGCTCGAAAAGACCTCGGTGTCTTCACTCTACCTCGTACTTCCGGAATTCTGAAATTCCGGAAGTAGACTGGGTGGGTGACTTCCGGAAACACATCCTCAGGGATCACGCAACCGGCCGGAGCAGCTTCCGGAAACACGGGCCGGTCGCGGGCCGTCCCGCTCCCCGCCCACCACACTGCCGTCCTGGCCGACTACACCGCCGCACTCGAGCGCGCCCCGCTGGCCGACTCCACCAAGGCCAAGTACGCCTCCCGGCTGCGCGGCTACCTGGCCTGGCTGGCCGTCCAGGCCGACGCCGGCGCCGGCGCCCTGGACGGCGACCCGCTCACCGACCCCATCGCCGCCACCGTCGCGGTACGCGACTTCCGGCGCCACCTCAAAAACGGCCGCCGCGCCCCCAACACCATCGACGGCTACCTGTCGGCCATCGACGACTTCTACACCCGCCACGGCCTCGGCATACCCCAGGCCCGCCGCGAACGCGACACCCGCCGCACCGCCCCCCGTTCCCTGGACACCCGGCGCACCCGCCGCTACATCCGCCACGTCCAGCTCACCGCCACCCCACGCGACAAGGCCATCGCCCTGCTGCCCTACTACGCCGGCCTGCGCATCTCCGAAGTCGTCGGCCTGGACCTCGCCGACGTACGCCTCTCAGCCCGCAAGGGCGAACTCCGCATCCGCGGCAAAGGCCGCGACGGCGGCAAGATCCGCCTGCTGCCCATCCACCCCGACCTGCGCCAGGCCCTGACCGACTGGCTGACAACTCGCGCCGATTGGAAGGGGGCCGACACCCACGCCGCGCTGTTCCTCAACCATCGCGGCGGCCGCCTCAGCGACCGCGCCGCCCGCGACATCATCACCGGCCTCGGCGATGCCGTCGGCCTGGGTGACGACCCCGCCGAGCCCTTCAGCCCGCACGTCCTGCGCCACACCTTCGCCACCCAGCTCATCCGCGACGGCACAGACCCCATCCTGGTCGCCGAACTCCTCGGCCACAGCTCGTTGGACACCACCCGCCGCTACGCCCTGCCCACCGAAGCCGACAAGGAAGCCGCCCTGGACGCCCTCATCACCGACCACTGACCAGAGCAGCAAACCGGTTTAGCGGGTTACGCGATTGCCACTCCCGTATCCCAGCTTGATTGGAGGGCACCGCGTCCGCGCCGCAGTAGGCGGATGTGGAGGGCAGCCGCCTACAGCGTTCGACGCTGGGCAGGGGTCTCTTTCGGATTCTGGCGAAAGGAGCCGGCCGTGCCTGAGAATGTCGCATTGATCATTCGATTCCATCTGATGAGCGGAGAAGACGTCTCCGTGATGAGCGGGGACTTCGACGGGGAGCCGGAGGCGGTGGCGGCGATCGCTCGTGCCATGGACGAGCGGCGCAGCCTGGTGTTGATGCGGGCGAGATACGGCCGTGAGACCGACGTGAACGGCGTGGTCGTCAACCTCGCCAACGTGGTGTCGGCGCGTGTGTCGAAGACAGCCAGCGCCGAGGCGGGCCAGTACCTGTAGCGGCGGGCCCCGACACGCCCTGACATTGGCCGGCCGGACGGTGTCCTCGGCGAACCTCTCACCGATGCCCAAGCATGGTCCGGCCGCGGTTGACGACGGCACGTCGGTGACCGAAGCAGCGGATCTCCCAGTCAACCGCGTACGCCGCGCTCGCCGAACATGACAGATAGCGCCACAAGAATCACGCCAGACATCGGGGTCTGGTGCATTTGCTGGGGAGCGGTTACGGAGTGCGACTTCCAGACGCGAGTGAGGCCGGGGCTGCATGGAGGGTGGTAGCGATCGCGTAACGCGTGAGAACGGCCGCTCTGTCACGATCTGGATCGCCAAGATCTGATCATGAAGAACGGCCGTAGGGGTGCCATTGTGCTGCACGAGCTCATCGGCAGGGAAGTCGGTCTGCTGTACATGCTGTTCCCGCACTTGAGGGGCCTGGTCCTTGACCAGGTGGAGGATCTGGGTGACCGCCTGAGGATCGCGGCCCGTACGGGCGCGGAGTTGGTGGCTTGCCGCGGCTGTGGGACAGCGTCGGCTCGGGTGCATGACCGGTATCGGCGTCGTCTGCAGGACTTGGCCTGCGGCGGGAGACCGGTTCAGGTCGAGTTTGAGGTCCGCCGGTTCATCTGCGGCAACCCGGCGTGCTTGGTGGCGACGTTCGCCGAGCAGGTCCCCGGGCTGACCGCCAAGCAGCAGCGCCGCACGGCAGCGCCGCACGGCAGGGCTGCGGGGTCTGCTGGAGCGGGTCGCACTGGCCCTGGCCGGCCGCGCGGGGTCCCGGCTGGCCGGTGCGCTGGGCGCGATCGTCTCCCGGTTCACGCTGATCCGGCTGGTCAGGGCGTTGCCCGATCCCGAGATCGGGCAGGTCGCCGTGCTCGGGGTCGATGATTGGGCCGAACGGCGCGGGCATTCGTATGCGAGTGTCCTGGTGGACATGGCCGGCCACCGCATCATCGACGTGCTGCCCGACCGGGAGGCCGCCACCCTGGCCGAGTGGCTGCGCGCGCATCCTGGCGTCGAGGTGATCTGCCGGGACCGGGCCGGCGCCTACGCCCTGGGCGGCCGACAGGGCGCGCCCGATGCCCAGCAAGTTGGCAGGTCCAGGCGCTAAAGGCCGACGGCAAGAGCCACGCCGCGATCCAGCGGGAGCTGCGCCTGGCGCCCATGACTGTCCGCAAGTACTCCCGCGCAGAAAGCGTCGATGAGGTGGTGGCGGGCACGCTGACCGGATGGCCGAGCATGCTGGACGATGACAAGCCCCACCTGCATGAACGCTGGAATTCCGGGTGCACCAATATCCAGCAGCTGCACCGGGAGATCACCGCGCTCGGCTTCCGCGGCAGCTACGCCACCGTCTACGCCCACCTCGCGCCCTTCAAGGGCTCAGCCGCGCCGCCCGCGGTCCCCGCGCCGCCCAAGGTCGGCCACATCACCAGCTGGATCCGCCGCCGCCCCGACAACCTCGACCCAGATGAGCAGCTGAAACTCAAGGAGGTCCTGGCAGCCTGCCCGCATCTCGACGCCTTACACGGCCACATCAAGACCTTCGCGGAGATGATGACGGAACGCCCAGGCCACCGCCTCGACGCCTGGATCGACGCCGTCCGGGCTGACGACCTGCCCCACCTGCACTCCTTCGCCAACGGCCTCGAACGCGACCACGCCGCCGTCCTGAACGGACTCACGCTCCCTTACAGCTCAGGCGCTGTCGAGGGCAAAGTATGCAAGATCAAATTCTTGAAACGGCTCACGTTCGGCCGCGCCAACTACGACCTCCTCAGCCTGGATCCACCGTTGGGGATCTGACAAAAGAACTGTGAAATAGGGCGAGGTGCCCTTTGACCTGGGATGATGGGAGTTCTCTACGCTTCCAGTAGCCCAGTCGGAAGGACACCTCGTAAGTGCGATTCTTCCACGACGCGGCCAAGACCGACGCGATCTTCAATGATGAGCACATGGTCGCGTGCGGCGGGCTGGCCCCGGCGATGAGGCTGGCCGAGCGGTGCGGCCTGGACGCCCTCGTCGGCGAGCACGTGGCCATCGCCGCCGCCGACGGGGTCAACGCGCCCGCGAAGGTCGTCTCGATCGTGGCGGGCATGTCGTGCGGTGCCGACAGCATCGACGATCTGGACGTGCTGCGCCACGGCGGCATGGACAAACTCTTCAGCGACATCCGCGCACCGTCCACGCTCGGCTCGTTCCTGCGCTCCTTCACCTGGGGCAACGTCCGCCAACTGGAGAAGCGCGCGCGCATAGCGTCACGGACGGCGACGAGCGGCAGCTGAAGGCGGCTCAGGAGCGGGTCCAGGATCTGCATCGGTTGGCGTGGCAATGGGCGCAGGACAACTGCGGTCCGGATGGCGGGTTGCCTTCCGGCTGCAGTTCTCTCGGAGTGCCCGCTGGGGCCGATGGATCAAGAACGCAGGACGTGGGTGCCGGGCTACTCGAGGCATCCACTGGTGATTCCTCCATGTGAGAACGTGTGCGGGGCGTCAGCGACCCGGGTCAGGTCGTGCAGACGATTACGAGATAGGGCGGGCCTGCATGGAGATCGAGGGAGCTTCCGGGCGGATTTGGGCGGCTGCCGACCTCGACGCCGCCATCCGGGTCGCCAAGCGGGTCAGGTGGGGCGCCCATCTTCACTGAATTGCGGCTGAGGAGTCTGCGCCGTCGGCGGCGATGGGCGGCACGGAAGGCGTCGAAGAAGCCGCTGGGCACTTAGCGGAGCGGGATCACCTCGACGAGGTCGGCGAGGTTGACGTGTAGGGCCACCTCGGCCACGCCTGTTTCGGGCCTTGGGCTCAGCTTGAACTCACGCGGCTAGGTCTTCGTCTGTCAGCCCCAGCACGAACCGGGGCTCGGGAGCAGTGGGCCGCTGGCCAAGCCGCAAGGCGATTCGGACACTGGCGGCGATCACATTGTCTTCTAGACGCGCAGGTTGCGGGCCTGCTGTCAAGGTCCATGAGACGAGGCGGACGCTGCCAGGGGTGTGCGCGTTCTCGATCAGGAAGGTGACCAGGAGTGGCTCTATCTCGGCGCGGGTCCGCTCGCCCCATTGAGCGCGGTGCTCGCCTGATCTCGGCGGCGGTCTGGTCCGCTATGCCCTGGGCCTTCTCAGGCGGGAACGTGCCCCTATGGCGAGGCTGACGGTGCAGACAATCCGCGCCGGTTCTACTCCGGACAAGGGCATCGTCCCGCCAACCGACCGGGAGCCCGGCTGCCGCAGCTGCCGTGGAGCTGGTCTCGTCCGCGCAGACTGCGGCGAGGGAGGTGCTGCGCGACGTCGTCCAGCGCCACCTGGTCGATCGCGAGTTGATCATCTGGAATCTGCCGCCCGCGTGGGCGTAGCGCTTGGCCTCCTGTGCCTGACATACCAGCGATATACCGCGCACCCTTAATTTGCGAGCATGACTCCGTTTTGGCGGCGGCTTGCTGTCTTGATCTTTATCGCCGCGTGCCTGGTGCCGGGCCCTCCGGCCGCAGCGGCGTCCCTGTCGGATGCGGGTTTCTTCGGCAGGTGGACCGATGGCGCCTGGGCCGTCGGACCGCGGTTGAACTACGCGCTAGCAGGCTTGACGCCCGTGGAGAGTGCGGTCAAGGCGGGCGACTACACGCTGGCCAAGCAGAAGCTGCTCGACTACTACCGCGCCCGCCCGGCGATCGCGGCGGGCGCCTTCTCGCATGAGACCTGGCCGGGCGCGCTCGAACTGACAGCCAGCCACATCTGGACGCTGGGCTCGGGAGAGGTGTACGTCAAGACGCTGACCTTCGGCCCCGGGGAGAACACGGTCACGGCGGACGTCACGAGCACCATCACCCAGGGTAAGTCCGGATTTTTCCTGATGAGCCGCTACAAGGATGCGACCATCGCGCTCGTCAACAGCAGGAGCAAGGGGTCGGGCAAGCCCACCCTCCGCCTGACCTTGGCCGACGGCTCGGTCAAGACCCTCACCCCCACGCACGACACCTACATCTGGGCGGGCTACCCCGGCAACGTGTACGGCGACAAGTACTCCATGCAAGTCAGCGACCAGGGCGCGGGGCCGTTCACCAGCGAGACGCGCAAGGCCTACCTGCAGTTCGACCTTGGCGGCCTGTCGGTGCGGAAGGCGGAGCTGACGCTGACCGGTCAGGCGCCCGCCGCGAAGGACCTCATGCTCTTCGGCACGGGGGAGACCTTCGACGAGGCCACCCGTACCTGGAACAACACCGTCCAGAACACCTACTCCTGGGAGGGCGACCCGGGCGGCTTCGACTGGAAGCTCCCGGCGGGTGCCGACAATGAGTACCTCTACCAGCTGCCCCGCTTCTTCTTCGCCGGCCCGCTGGCCCTGGAGTACAAGAAGACCGGCGACGAGAAGTACGCCCGCACGCTCATCGGCCTGATGACCGACTTCATCAAGGACGCCGACACCTACGACTCCGATCAGGGAGCCGGTTCCTACCTGGAGAACCTGCACGTCTCGCGCCGCCTGCACAACTGGATCGCCGCCTACGAGATCCTGCGCAAGAGCCCGTCGCTGACTCCCGAGGCCAACGTCGCCATCCTCAAGACGATGAACCGGGCCGGGCTGCACCTGGAGACGAACGTCGTCCAGACCCCGAACAAGATGCAGTCACAGAAGATCACGCTGCTGCACGCCGCCGTCTACTTCCCGGAGTTCCGCGCGGCGCCGGAGTGGCGGACCAACGCGGCCAACTTCCTCTTGACGCAGCTCAACGACTCGACCTACCCCGACGGCGGCTACAAGGAGGCGACGGACGGCTACCTGAGGGGCTACCTCTACCAGTACGAGGAAGAGATCCCGTTCATGGAGCGCAACGGGATCGAGTTCACCGCCACCGGCAAGCTGCAGAAGCTCGCCCGCTTCTTCATGGATCAGACCTATCCGAACGGATACAGCACGGCCTACGGCGACAGTGACCCCAAGTATCTGAAAGACGGGCTCGCGAGACTGGGCAAGGCGCTCAATGACCCGGAACTCGTCTACGTCGGCACGTCCGGAGCGTCCGGGCAGCGACCCCAGCACACCTCGGCGCTCTACCCGGACACCCGGGTGGCGATCTCCCGGTCAGGCTGGAGCGCCAACGACTCCTTCCTTCGGATCAACGCCGACCGCGGCAACCACAGCCACCCGGATGAGCTCGCGATCAGCGCTTATGCGTACGGCAGGCCGCTCCTGCCCGACATGGCCACGTTCACCTACAGCAACGACCCCCGAGCGGTGTGGCTGCGGAAGACCACGGAGGCGCACAACACGATCGAGATCGACGACAAGGCCCAGTCCCCGTCCGTGACGGCGGTCGGCGGGATCTCGCACCTGATCACCAACCCCGTCTTCGACCTCATCGGTGCCAACACCGAGGCCTCAGAGGGCGCGCGCCACGAGCGGTCCGTCCTGTCGCTGCACTCGGCCGGCCTGTGGGTGGTCTCCGACCGGCTGAAGCCCGTGGACACCGTGGCGCACCGCTACGAACAGAACTGGCACTTCACGTCGGACGCCAAGCCCGCCATGAACTCCACGTCGAAAGCGGTGTCCACGGCCTACGGCACGGGCGCGAACATCACCGTCGTGCCCGCCGACCCGAACACGCTCACGTCCTCGCTGCGGGACGGCTACTACTCGCCGAGGAGTTACTCGGTGGAGAGCGCCAAGTACGCCACCTACGTCAAGAAGGTCGCTGGCCGGGCGACGTTCGACACGCTCCTGGTGCCCTCTCGCGGCGCGGCGAACACCTCGGTGACGGTGGCGCGCCTCCCCGTCGGCACCACCCCGTCGCACGACGCGACGGCCCTGAGCCTGAACGGCGGTGCCGGGGTCTACTACAAGTCCTGGACCACGAAGGCGTCGCGCACGTTCGGTTCCTACACCTTCGACGGCAAGCTGCTCTACGCGGACGCGGGCACGATCGTGCTGGTCGACGGCTCGTCGGTCGTCCGCGGCGGCACGACCCTGGTCAAGGCGCCGGCTGCGGTCAAGGACCTGGCCGTGACCTTCGGCCAGGACGGCACCGTCCGCATCGAGGGCAGCGGGCTGACCGCGAGCACCGATCCGGCCAAGGCCATCGCGATCGCGGCACCTGATGCCACCAGGGTGCTCCTCAACGGCACGGCCGTTCCTTTCGAACGCTCAAGCGCGCTCATCTACGCGGCCGCGTCTTTCCCGACCGGCGCATCCACGTCGCCGCCGAGGCCGCCTACCACGGCAAACCCCTGCGTGAGCTGCCCACAGCGGTGTCATGGACCTGCCGCATCCCGCGCAACGCCGTCCTGTACGAACTCCCAGCCAGCCCGACAGGCAAGCGGCGCGGGCGCACGCGGACCAAAGGGGACCGGCTCGGCCAGGTCGCCGAACTCGCCGCCGGCCGCTCCTGGACGATCCATCGGCTGCGGTTGTACGACAAACAGCAGGACACCATGGCGAAGCACGTGCCGGTGAGCCTGAAGACGGGCGATGTGGTCGAGTTCCTCATGGCTGGCGCCTACGCATGGAACATCTCTCACCACGACTTTCTGATGCACCCCAAGCCGACCTTCCATTACCTCGGCTGAGCGCCGGAAGCTGTCCCCGCTGTCCCCGCTGTCCCTGAATGGGGGTTGACCAGGGGAAATGCAGTTCGGAAACGGGAACAGTAGCGGGGACACGCTGTCCCCGCTGTCCCCGGAAGCCCCGTGAGCGTCCTCTATTGCTCGTTCATGCCGAGATCTCTTGCGATCTCAACAGCTCCCGGCGTTCCTGCTCGTCGGGTGTGTACCCGCCCTCTGCGCATATCGCATACCACCGTCATACACCCGTATCACTACGAACAGTAGCGGCCAACAGGCTCTACGCATTCAAGAGGTGCGTAAAGGCCGCGACATACTCGAAATATACCGGCCCTTGCTAAGAATGGCTCCACGAGATCTTCCCCTCGGGGAATCAGGATGAGGAAGATCGCAATGGCGGTCGCCTTGGCAGCGGGAATACTTACGCTCGCCGTGCCAGGCCCCGCACTAGCCAAACCCGCCAATCCCACTAGATAGGGCAACTTTATGCGTGGAGTACGACAGCTCAGCGTCCTCGCCGCCGCAATCAGCGTTGGTGCACTGTTTGCGGGACCCGCCGCCGCCGACGAGATCCCGTCAGAGTCGGCCATCGCCGGATACGAGGTGGGGCCCACCATCACCACCAGGGAAACGACCATGGATATCCCGAACGCCACGGGCATCCCGGCACCGTCCAAGTGCAAGACACAAGAGAACACGATCTCCGGAAAGAACTCCCTCGGTCAGAAATTGTGGACGTTCCACCAGAAGGTGCGCTGGTGCTATAACGGCAGCAAGGTCACACATGCGGAATCATCCGGATGGGCGACCGGACTCGCACTGGGATGGACCTATAAAGGTGTCCAGTCCACGGAAACCAGGGGCGGGGCCGGACAGTCTGCCTACCATGTTAAGCGTACGGGCAAGTTCTGCCTGGTCCCCTATGTCAGCTGCGCCCAGGAGGCATATCCCTGGATTTCACATTCCGCAACCAAGAGCGGCACTATCGGATGGTCCCGTGGCTATTAGCGGCAGACGCGGGCCCACCCCTCACCTGGATCCACGGAGCCGAATCTGATGCGAATCCCGCGAAATAGGGAGAGGTGCCCTCCGACCTGGGATGATGGGAGTTCTTGACGCTTCCAGCAGCCAGTCCGAGAGGACACCTCGTTAATGCGATTCTCCCACGCCGCGAGCAAGACACATGCGATCTTCGATGCTGAGCACGTGATCGCGTACGGCGGGCTGGCTCCGGCGATGCGGCTGGCCGAACGCTGCGATTTGGCCGGGCTGGTCGGCGAGCACGTCGCGATCGCCGCCGCCGACGGGGTCAACCCGGCGGCGAAGGCGTGCTCAATCGTGGCCGGGATGCTGTGTGGCGCGGACAGCATCGACGATCTGGACGCGTTGCGGCACGGTGGGATGGACAAGCTCTTCGACGGGATCCGTGCACCGTCCACGCTGGGTCGTTCCTGCGGGCGTTCACCTGGGGCAACGTCCGCCAACTGGACAAGACGGCCCGGCACCTGCTGGTCGAGCTGGCCGGGCACACGCCGCTGCTGCCCGGGGCTGATGTGCTGGCCTTCCTGGATCTCGATTCCATGCAGCGCCGCACCTACGGATATGCCAAGCAGGGCAGCGGTTTCGGCCACACCAAGGTCCAGGGCAAGAATGTGCTGGTCCGGGGCCTGAATGTGCTGATGGGCACATTGTCCACGCCGTTGGCCGCGCCGGTGGTGTGCGGCACCCGCCTGCGCGGCGGCAGCGCGGGCTCGGCGCGCGGGGCGGCATCGTTGCTGCGTGAGCAGATCCCCACGGCCCGGGCGGCGGGTGCGTCCGGCACCCTGCTGATGCGCGGCGACTCGGCGTTCTACAGCGCGCAGGTGATCGCCGCCTGCCGCGACCACGACACGCGTTTCTCGGTCACCGCCAAGCTGGATCCCAAGGTCAAGGCCGCCATCGCCACCATCAGAGAGGATGCGTGGACGCCGATCAAGTACCCGAAAGCGATCCTCGATGAGCAGGCCGGTGGCTGGGTATCGGACGCCGAGGTCGCCGAGACCTCCTACACCGCGTTCACCAGCAAGAAGGGCAGGATGGTCACCGCCCGCCTGATCGTGCGCCGCGTCCGACGCCTCAATGAGCAGGCCGACCGCCGCCAGGAGGAGCTGTTCCTGGCCTACCGCTACTACCCGATCTTCACCGACAGCCCGTATACGCTGGCGCAGGCCGAGGAACAGCATCGCGATCACGCCGTGCAGGAGCAGGTCAACGCGGATTTGATCAACGGTCCGCTTGCGCATATGCCCTCCGGCGTCTTCACCGCGAATGCAGCCTGGCTTGCCCTGGCGGGTATCGCCCACAACCTGCTGCGCGCCACCGGCTGCCTGGCCGGCGCTTTCCACGCCAAGGCGCGCGGGGCCACCCTGCGCCGCCACCTGATCGCGGTGCCCGCCCGCGTGTCCCGGCACGGCCGCGCCGACGGCAACGGCCACCTCACCTTCCACCTGCCCGAACACTGGCGCTGGCAGAGCGCCTGGACCAACGCCTTCCTCGCCACCCACGACCCGCCACCCGCCCGAGCGGCCTGACCCGCCCGAAACTCCAGGTCACCGCGCTCAACCGACGATCGCGACGGTCACCACGCGCCACCGAGCGCCCGCCCAGCCCCCGACCCGCACCACCCGGACAGGCCGCGACCCGCGCACGGCGGGCCTCCCACACCCGAATACAGGGCCTCTACCTGCCGAAACGGTCCTCGTCGAGGAATTGGACCGAGAAACGATCACAAGATTTCACGCCGTGAATTCAGGCTCAGAAAGATGGCACCGCTGAACCGAGCCGAGATCACCGACCGTGATCGCTCCCCATCAAATGCACCAGACCCAGACATCGAACAAAGGCATAGGGATCGTCATCACGCGTCACGACGTCACGGTACGCCGCCGAAGATGAGTCGTCAGTGGACCAGGCGATCCGGGCAGGCTTGGGTCTCCCGAATGACGATCGAGCGGGCAACGTCACAGGTCAAAGGCATCACTGCCCCCTTCTCTCGTCCTGCCAGTAAGTACTGGCCCCCTTGCGGCTGCTGCCGCACGATGCAGGGCCACGACCGAGGAAGGCCGTCCGGCGGTAGGCGCTGCAGGCGGCCGGTGGTCGGCCGGTGGACAAGGGCTGCCAAGCCGGCGGGAGGTGCAGGACCGCCGGCCTCAGCGTTTCCCCCGCCGGCGTGGGCGAGAGTTACCGGCTCGCCTGCTCGTCGGCGAGTGGCAGCAGGCGGTGCATGACGTCGCGGTAGGAGCGCAAGGCCAGTCTCAGCTGCTCGGTGTCGTGGGTGTCGTGGCGGCCGGTGTTCTTCCAGAGGTCCTGCAGCTCACGGATGCGGCTTTCCAGCGCCTGGTGGAGCGAAGCCGTCATCTCGTCCAGGAGCGAGTCGGCGCGTTGCACGGCATCGCGGGGGTCGTCGACGAAGCCCGCCTGAAGATCGCGCCACCGGTCCTGGACGTCGGCGGCGGTGTGCCGGCGAATTCGTCGAGGCGCTCATCAAGCTGTGCGGGGTCGTGGCGGAGGTCCATGTCGAGTCACCTTTGCTGGGAGTCGTCGGTGACTGCTGGTTCCTTCTCGCGGGCTGCGGCCGGTTGAGGGTGGTGCTCGTCGCCGTCGTCGAGGAGTTCCTCGAACAGGACGCGATAGTGCACCATGGCCTGCCGCAGGTCCTCGGTGGAGGCCTCGCCCGGGGCGACACATCTGCTGATCTCGTGGGCTTGGCGGTAGGGGTACAGGGTACGGCCGTGCACCACTGACAGGTCCGCCAGCTGCTGCCGGAAGTCTTCGGTGGGATATCCGCGCTCGGCCATGACGGTGGAGACCAGCTCATCGGCCGCGGTGACGGCGGGACCTGGCGCGTCGACGAACCGCTCCTGCAGCGTGGCCCACTGCCGGGCGTAGGTCTGCCGGGAGGCGGGGGTGAGCGGCGTGATGTCCAGGGTGGCGAAGCGTTTCTCCCTGGCGCGCAGCTCCTGCTCGGCCTCGCCGCGGTCCTCTCGTTCGTTCAGGGCGTGTTCGTGTCCGGGACCGAAGCGCCGGCGAAGGCCTTGCCGGCGCCGGCGCAGCAAGACGTAGCCGACGGCCAGCGCCAGGACCACCGCCACGGCGACGGCCAGCCAGATCATCGTGGACATGTCTGCCTCCTGCGGATGTCGCCGCCTTCGCGCACGCCCCTCCAAGGAGGGCCGAAGACAGCGGGTTGACAAAGGTTGACGGCCTGCAGCGGCACGCCGATATCGGCGCGCCGACTGATCCTGACTGTCAATCGGGGCCGATGACCGCGATGGCCGCGGCGATGGGCATCACCCATCAACCCCCGCCGCGGCAGTAGCGTGAGCTGGGCGGGACCATCGGCGGCCGGTTCGGCGGCCAGTGCGCCGGCCGGTGATCAGGTTGTAGGCGAGCAGCAGGAGTCCCGCGCCGACGATGGCGCAGACCCAGGTGGACAGGTTGAAGAAGCCCTGGATGCCGGAGACGTGGAACACCTCGGTGGCCACGAAGCCGCCCAGCAGCGCGGTGCATCGATGTCTGCGCGGGATCGGTTTTCCGGACCGGTCGAAGCAGGGGGTCGGCCGCCGACCGGTTGCCGGCGCCGACGGTCGAACTCGTTCGCCTTGAGTCGACACCCACGCGTGCCGTACGGAATCAGGCGATCCGTGAAGGATTCATCTCCAGGACCGATCACCGGGACGTGCAGGCTCTGGGCATGCCGGGTCATCCCCGCCTCAGGCGGTTTCATCCCCTTGGCGCATGAGCGCTGAACCGTCTGCGGACGGCGCCGGTTCGGCGGGTTGCAGCCAGCCGAGCCGTTGGGCGAGGTGCCGGGCGCTGGCGATGACGGTGGCGATGTGAGGGGAGGGGTTGGCGTCGTGCCACAGCAGTGACCAGGGGTAGTGCGTGACGGGTTCGGTCAGGGGCCGCCAGGTGGTGCCGGGCCGGTTGGAGGAGCGGAAGGAGGAGGGGACGCAGTGCACGCAGCGGTGCTGGAGGACGAGGTCGGCGGCGGCGCGGGTGCTCTCGACGGTGCCCTCGTAGACGGTGGGCGCGAACCCGGCCGCGCGGCACAGCGC
>NZ_JBIEIS010000002.1:183001-434486 GCF_043496855.1 Nonomuraea sp. JJY05 | reverse complement strand
CCAGCCCGATCCGCCACGCCCACGTCGCCGCCGGCTCGGCCCGCCAGGCCTCCAGCAGCCCGGCCGCCGCGCAGGCGGCCGCCGCCAGGACGACGAGCGCGGTCGCGGCGGGCAGCCACCGGTCGCCGCGGTGGCGGGCGCGCAGGTAGCCGCGCACCATCGGGTACGGCACCGCCACGGCGGCGACGGCGGCCCTGGGCTCCACCGCGAGCGCCCCGCCAACCAGAGGGACCAGCACGGACCAGGTCCTGACGAGCAGGATCCAGAGCAGCACGCCGACGTTCCTGCGGGCGGTGCGCTCGATCTGCGCCGCGTGGGCGTGCCCCCGAGCCTCCCGGGCGCGCGTGGTCTCGGCCAGCGCCAGGAGCGGGCGGCCGCGCCACGTCTCCGCCAGCGCCCGTACGGCCGCCAACGCGGGCCAGCCCAGCACCACGATCCCCGCCAGTCCCGCCCAGACCGGGTCGAGCGCGGACGGCACGGACGGCATCGCCCCCAGCAGCAGCCAGGCGGCGAACGCGACCGCCGACACGGCCGCCGAGACCACCGCCGCGCCGAGCCAGGGATCCCTGCAGAGCATCGCGGGCACGTACGACCACAGACCCACGCGCCGCGCCTGCCTGAGCGCGAGCGGCGCCAGCAGCACCAGCACGGCGAACCCGCCGAGCTGGGCCGGGGCGCCCCAGTCGAGGAAGAGCGCGGCCCCGGCGATCGTGAGCGTGGCGAGCGCGACCAGCAGGCGGGCCTGGCGGGACCAGACCTCGAGCGCCCGCCTGGCCCGGCCCGTCTCGCGCGGGTCGACCGGCCAGGCGGGGTCGTGGTGCGGGCGGTGCCGGTCCCAGCGCAGCAGGGACAGGGCGAGGTTCGTGCGGGCCTGGGGGTTCGCGGGGTCGATGGCGAGCGCGATCCGGTACGACCGCTCGGCGCGGGCGTGGTCGCCGCCCAGCAGGGCCAGGTCGCCGAGCATGACCGCGGGGTCGGGCCGCTCCGGCGCGAACCTCCCGGCCAGCGTGGCGTGCTCCACCGCCTCCTGCCAGCGGCCGGGGGAGCGGCGCAGGATCGCGGCCAGGCGCAGGCGGGCCGGCCAGGAGCCACGGGCCAGCTCCACGGCACGTTCGGCCGCGGGCGCCGCGTCGGCGTCGCGGCCCAGCCGTTCGTGGGCGAGGCTGATGAGGCGGTGGGCCCATTCGGCGCCCGGATCCAGGTCGGCCGCGCGGCGGGCGGCGTCGAGCGCGGACTCGGGGCGGCCGGCGTTCAGCCTGGCCAGGGCCTCGTCACACCATTCACGTGAGGATCGATCGGAAATATCGCCTTTTCTGTCACTTTCGTCGCTCCCCACGGTCTCCATGATCGCGTCGAGGGCGAATCCTGGATAGATGACGACATATGGCTGTATCTCTCTAGAGAGGTACTGGGGCATCTGTGGATCAGTCGATACTGCTATGACAAGTGCTGGACATGCCCTAAGCTGCGACGCAAGCCGGAGTGCGAGGAGTCGAGGCGGAGGAGCTCGGGAGGAGCGAGCGTCGAGCCGGGCTCCCGCCACCGACCAAAGAGCACGTGCGGGCCCTGTCAACGGATCGGCCTGCAAGGAGGCCCATGACCGTCACACAGGCCGCACCCCTCGTACGGACTGCCGATCGGGAGCACGGGGACCGCCGCTGGTCCATTCTCGTGCTGCTCTGCCTGAGCCTGCTGCTGATCACCGTCGACGCGACCGTCCTGCACATCGCGGTGCCCGCGCTCACGGCCGCGCTGGAGCCGTCCGCGGTGCAACTGCTGTGGATCATCGACATCTATTCGCTGGTGGTCGCGCCGCTGCTGATCATGTTCGGCACGCTCGGCGACCGGTACGGGCGCAAACGGCTGGTGCTGTGCGGCTACATACTGTTCGGCCTGGCCTCGGCCGGGGCCGCGTTCGCCCCGACGCCGCTGACCCTGATCCTGGCCAGGGCGCTGCTCGGCATCGGCGGGGCGATGATCATGCCCGCCACGCTGTCCCTGATCCGCCAGATCTTCACCGACAGGCGCGAGCGCGCCATCGCCCTGGGCGTCTGGAGCGCGGTGGCGGCGGCCGGCGCGGCCGTCGGCCCGCTCATCGGCGGCGTGCTCGTCGGCATCTGGTGGGGCGCCGTCTTCCTGATCAACGTACCGATCCTGCTGGCGCTGATCCCCGCCGCCGTCCGCCTGCTGCCGGACTCTCCGGGGCGCAAGGACCGGGGATGGGACGGCGTGAGCGCGGTGCTGTCGGTGCTCGGCATCCTGGCGCTGGCGTTCGGGCTGAAGGAGGCGGGCTCGGGCAGCCTGATGCCGCTGTGGGCGTCGGTGCTGGTGTTCCTGGCCGGGCTGGGGCTGCTCTTCCTGTTCGTACGCCGCCAGTCGCGCCTGCGCCACCCGCTGCTCGAGGTCGGGCTGTTCCGGCGGCGCGAGTTCACGACCGGGGTGGCCGGCGTGCTGCTCGGCGTGTTCGCGCTGGTGGGCCTGCAGCTCATGCTCGCCCAATACCTGCAGCTCGTGCTCGGCGACAGCCCCCTGCGCGCGGCGGTCAGGATGTTGCCGCTGGTGATCTCGGCCATCTCCGGCGGGCTCGCCGCCGCCCACATCCTGCCGCGGATCGGCATGCGGACCACGATGAGCGGCGGGCTCGGGCTCGTCGCGCTCTCCCTGACCCCCACGCTGTCCTGGGGCGTCGAGGGGCATCCCGTGATGCTGGCGTTCTGCTTCGTGGGCATCGGGTTCGGGGTCCAGGTGGCGCTGCTCGCCGCCTCCGACACGATCATGTCCGCGGCGTCGGAGTCCCAGGCGGGCGGGGCCGCGGCCATCGAGGAGACCGCGTACGAGCTGGGCGCCGGCCTCGGCGTGGCCGTGCTCGGCACGATCACCGCCATCGTGTACGCCCCCGGCCTGCACTCCGTGCCCGGCGTGTCCGCGAGCGGCATGGACAAGGCCAGGCAGTCGCTCGCGGGCGCGGCGCACGTCGCGCACGAGGTGGGCGGCAGCGCGGGCGGCGCCCTGCTCGACGCCGCCCGATGGGCCTTCGTCAACGCCCTGCACACGACCGTGGTCGTGAGCGTCGTCCTGCTCAGCCTGACCGCCGTCGTGGTGGCCATGCTGCTCAGTCGTGATTGAGGTGTGCCATGTCCCGATTAGGGCAGACAACTACCGTGAAACAGGCCCTCCGTGATCTTGCTGCTTTAGTCGCCCGCGTCGGCGTGGGCGGCATCTTCTTCGCGAACGGCTGGACCAAGCTGGAGGACGGGCTGAAGGCCACCGGGGCGAAGTTTCTCGCACAGGGTGCCCCCGCACCCGGCGCCTGGGCCACGGTGACCATGCTCACCGAGCTCATCGGCGGCGCGCTGCTGATCGCGGGGCTGGCCGTCTCGGTCACGGGCCTGATCCTCTTCGCCGAGGCGCTGGGGGTCTTCGTGGTGGCCCCGCCGCTCAACCCCATCAGCCTGAACGAGCTGATCCTCCTCGGCGCCGCATCCCTCCTGCTCGCCGTGGTGGGCGCGGGACGGGTGTCGGTGGACCACATGGTGGTGATCAGGCGGAGGGAGTCGGAGGCGGCGAACGAGTTCGCGGCCGACACGGAGGCGGACCGCGTCATCGCCTCGCTCCGGGAGCCCGACAAATCTCCGGCTCCGGAGCCGCAGGACGAGCCCGCCGGAACGGCCGCCTCGAAGGACACGGCACCCCATCCCCGGCCGCGCGCCAAGAGCGGGGAGGTGAGCCGCTCGGAGGACCCCGTACCGGCACCGGGCGACACGCTGGTGGCCGGCCGCAAGAAACCTGCGGCCCGCACCCGCCGCCCACCCTCCGACTGACCTATCCCGCCGTCCCGCGCTCGTGCCGTCGGGGTCGCGTGAGCGAGCCCCGGTACCGTTCCTAAGGACTGAGCAGGAGCTGCTCAGCCGCGTGCTCCGGACGGTGTTGGGCACAATGGTCGCCCGCTTGCCCGCCGCGGTCCGGCGGCATGCATCGTGTGCATGATCCGGTGTCCGGGGGGCGGGTTTCCTCGCGCCGGCGTGCTCCTGGTCGGGCCTGGACGGTCCGATGCCCCTGCTCATCGCTCCGGTGAGCAGGGGGCGGTGCCGTCCGTCGCCGGATCGGATGCCCGAGGGCGCGTCGTCCGATCGCGATGCTCGCCGCATCGTGAGAGGTGGTTGGACGTCTCTGGCTGGTCAGCGGGGCCTGCCAGCGCTGGGTACCCCACTTGGAGGTGTAGGCCGGATCCACGGCGACGATCGCGATGCCGGCCGCGCCGGCCATCGAGATCAATCGGGCCCGCAGCCTGGCGGTTGGCAGGCTGGAGATGAGCTGCCGGAACTGCTTGCGGCGGCCGTGCTTCTCCCGGGTCTTCTCCCCCTGGAAGTCCAGGTCCTCGATGGCGACGGCCTTCACGCCGCAGGACATTGCCCAAGTCAGGAGGCGCGTCAGCGCGTGGCGGACCTGGGCGTCGCGGTGGTCGGCGCTGCCGGTCAGGTCGTAGGAGAACCGGCGGGGGTTGCCGATCGGGTTGCCGTGGGTGTCGAGCCGCCAGGATGGACGCGGATCGTCTCGTTGCCGTACCGCTTGCCGGACTCCCCGTCAGCTTGCAGGAACCAGCGCGCGGCCTGCCACCGCGCCCGCCACTCGTGCTCCTCCAGCCCCGCCGCCTCCAGATGGTGCCGCATCCCGGCCAGCCGCTTGCCGCCCCGCACCATGTGCACCCGCCCGGCCCGCCAATCGGCCCGTAGGCCGGTCAGGCGATCGGTCAGCACGCGCAGCCGGCGGGACTTGGCGAACCACTCCTGCCGCGAACGGTAGCCACCCGGCCGGCCCTTGGTGCCCTTCTGTCCCACGGGCAGCGACAGCCGGTGCGCGATCGCGGCGATCCCGGCCTCGAGCGTCCGGAGGTGTGCCAACTGGCCGCGCCGGGGCCAGCGCCCATTGATCATGGCTGGTCTTGGTGATCGCTCCTGCCCACCGCGCCGACGAGTCCGCGGTCAGCTCTCGCTTCCGGGCCGCCCACCGATCAGCGCCGTGCGCCAGCCCGTCCCGGCACCGCACCGCGAGATCTTTGGAGGCCAGCGCGCCCAGATGCGCCCCGGCCGGCCGCAGCACCGTCTCGTCCTGGACGGTCAGCCCTTTGACGCTACCGAGAATTGGCGCTGCCGGGTAGAACATTCGAGCGAAACGCAAGACCCCGCCGTTCATGCTGACTGCCGATGTCACGCTGGCCGGCTACATGCGCTTGGCTCGGCGGTGATCTCCCGGGCCACGGTAAGAGCCCGTCGGTGACCGCCCCGGCCGCGGCGCGGGCCCGGCTATTCTGGCGGCAGGGCGGAGCGAGGGGCGTGGATGGCGGCCAGGTCCGGCAGGGCGCGCGCGACGGTGCGTGACGTCGCGGCGGAGACGGGGCTGTCCATCGCCACGGTCTCCCGCGTGCTCAACGGCCAGGCCAACGTCGCCCCGCACACCCGGGAGCTGGTGCTGCGCGCCGTCGGGCGCCTCGGCGACCAGGCGCCGCGGCCACGCACGGTCCACGACCCGGCGGCCGGCGCCGTCTACGTGCGCTGCCCGTACGTGCTGACCGACTATTTCGGGCTCATCGTCTCCTCGGTGGGGGAGACCATCGAGCTGCACGGCAGGCAGATGATCCTCGGCGCGGGCGAGGCCGCCCAGGCCGCCCCGGTGCTCACCGGGCTGCCCGGCAGGCAGGGCGTGGCCGGCGCGATCCTCATCCTGCCCCCGGAGCCGGGCGAGGAGCTGGCACGTCTGCGCGACAGCGGTTTCCCCTTCGTGGTGGTCGACCCCAGGACCCCGCCCCCCAAGGACATCGCGGCGGTGTCGGCCGCTCACTTCGCGGGCGGGCGCAAGCTGATGGCGCACGTGGTCGGGCTGGGCCACCGCCGCGTCGGGATCATCGGCGGGCCGGTGGAGTGGCTGCCGAGCGAGGCCAGGCTCGCGGGCTACACGGCCTCGCTGGCGGACGCCGGGGTGCTGCCCGAGCCCGAGCTGCTGCGCAGCGTGCCGGAGCCGAGCACCGAGTACGGCTACCTGGCGGCCTGCGAGCTGCTCGACCTGCCGGAGCGGCCGACGGCGCTGGTGGCGTTCAACGACAAGATGGCCGTCGGAGCGCTGTGGGCGGCGGCCGAGCGCGGGCTGAGCGTGCCGGGCGACCTGTCGGTGGCCGGTTTCGACGACATCGACGTCAGCCGGGCCACCTCGCCCGCCCTCACCACGGTGCGCCAGCCCCTGCAGGAGATGGGCCGGATGGCGGTCACGCTGCTGATGCGGCTGCTGAGCCGTCACACGGTGGAGGCGCTGCACGTCTCGCTCGAGTCTGAGCTGATCATCCGCGGCTCCACCGGTCCTGCCTGATCGTTTCATTTGTTTCATAGCCCTAAATGGGCCTTGACGCTGCCCATGACGCGTGGTCATCTAAAAGAAAGTTTCTTTATTGTTTCATTTGTTACATGGGAAACACCCCCCGCCCGGAAGGGAAGCAGCGCCGTGTCCCGAATACTCTCGCTCTTCTGCGCGACCGTCCTGGCAATGGCCGTGCCGGTCCCGGCGTACGCCGCCGGCGAGACGGTGAACGTCTGGCTCACCACCACCTCGGACGCCGGAGGCCGCAACGTCACCCGCGGCCTCGCGCAGCAGACCCCAATCTCCTTCGGCCCCGCCGGCGGCAGCGCCAACCACACGATCAACGTCAACGAGGGCACCACATACCAGCAGTTCGAGGGCGGCGGCGCGTCGATCACCGACACCACCGCGTATCTGCTGCGCGGCGGCCCCGTCAGCGCGGCCACGCGGGACGCGGTCATGCGCAAGCTGTTCTCGCCCGCGGACGGGATCGGCCTGTCGTTCGTCCGCAACCCGATCGGCGCCTCCGACCTGTCGCGCCCGGGCATGGTCTCGCTCGACGACACCTGCTGCGACCTCGACGACTTCGGCGCCAACGGCTACGACACCGACGTCCGCCTGCTGACCGTCCAGGCCAAACAGCTCAACCCGGAGCTGCGGGTCAAGGCCGTGCCGTGGAGCGCGCCCGGCTGGATGAAGGACAACGGCCGGATGGACCAGATGGGCTGGCTGAAGTCGCAGTACTACGCCATGTACGCCCAGTACTTCGTCAAGTACGTCCAGAGCTACCAGGCCGCCGGGGTCCCGGTGAACTACGTCTCCGTCCAGAACGAGCCCAACTGCTGCCAGGCGTCCAACCCGACCGCCATGAACTACCCCGGCATGAGCTGGAACGCCTCCGGCCTCATCGAGCTGACCAAGAACTTCGTCTACCCGGCCTTCCGCGCCGCCGGGATCACCACGAAGGTGCTCGTCCACGACTGGAACTACGGCGACTACGGCCAGATCGGCGGCCCCATCCTGGCCGACGCGGCGCTGCGCAACGACCCGCTGTTCGGCGGCATCGCCTGGCACGGCTACTTCGGCGACCCGGCGGTCGGCTCGCAGGTGCACGACCAGTATCCGTCGGTGCCCCAGTTCAGCACCGAGCACTCCGGCGGCACCTGGGTCACCAACCAGCACAACGAGGACATGGCCGACATCGTTACCTACGCCCGCAACTGGAGCCGCAGCCTGGTCAAGTGGAGCCTGGCGCTCAACCAGCAGATGGGCCCGCACAACGGCGGCTGCGGCACCTGCACCGGCCTGATCACGGTCCAGGAGGGCGGCTCGCGCGCCGGCCAGGTGGACTACACGATCGAGTACTACACGACCGGTCACCTCACCAAGTTCGTCAGACCTGGGGCGTACCGGATCGACTCGACCGCCAACTCCACGGTGCAGAACGTCGCCTGGCGCAACCCCGACGGCTCCAAGGCCCTGATCGCCCACAACGGCGGCGCCTCGGCCCAGTCGGTCAGGGTCAACTGGGGCAACCAGTCGTTCGTGTACACGCTGCCCGCCCGTACCACCGCGACCTTCACCTGGTCGGGCACGCCGGGCGGCAGCCCGTCCGGCGCCATCACCGGCCTGGGCGGCAAGTGCGTCGACGTGGCCGGCGGCAGCAGCGCCGACGGCGCCGCCGTGCAGCTCTACACCTGCAACGGCACCGCCGCCCAGCAGTGGACCCGCCCGGGCGACGGCACGCTGCGCGCGCTCGGCAAGTGCCTGGACGTGGTCGACCGCGGCACCGCCGACGGCAGCAAGCTCCAGCTCTGGTCGTGTTCGGGCGGCGCCAACCAGCAGTGGACCCACACCTCGGGCCGGGACCTGGTGAACCCCGCCGCGGACAAGTGCGCCGACGTCACCGGCAACTCCAGCGCCGACGGCACCCGGCTGCAGATCTGGACCTGCACGGGCGCCGCCAACCAGAAGTGGACGCTGTCGTGATCACATGCCGGCGGTGAGGCGGGCGACCACCCGCATCTTGTTCATCGCGTCCAGCGCGGCCACCTTGTACGACTCGGCCAGCGTCGGATAGTTGAACACGGCGTTGACCAGGTAGTCGATCGTCCCGCCGCACCCCATGACCGTCTGCCCGATGTGCACGAGCTCCGTCGCCCCCGTGCCGAACACGTGGACGCCCAGCAGCCGCCGGTCCTCGGGGGAGACGAGGAGCTTGAGCATGCCGTACGAGTCGCCGATGATCTGGCCCCTGGCCAGCTCCCGGTAGCGCGAGATGCCCACCTCGAACGGCACCTTGTCCCGGGTCAGCTCGTCCTCCGACCGGCCGACGAAGCTGATCTCGGGAATGGTGTAGATCCCGATGGGCGGCAGCTCGCGGGCGTCCTCGACCGGCTCCCCGCACGCGTGCTGCGCGGCCACCCGCCCCTGCTCCATGGAGGTGGCCGCCAGCGCGGGGAAGCCGATCACGTCGCCCACGGCGTAGATGTGCGGCACCTCGGTGGCGTAGTTGGAGTCCACCGAGATGCGGCCGCGGGCGTCGGCGGCCAGGCCGGCGGCCTCCAGGCACAGCTCGGCGGTCTTGCCCTGGCGCCCGGCCGAGTACATGACGCAGTCGGCGGGGATCTTCTTGCCGCTCTCCAGCAGGGTCAGCGCCCCGCCGGGGCGGCGCTCGACGGCGGCCACGTTCTCCCCGAAGCGGAACGTCACGGCCAGGTCGCGCAGGTGGTACTTCAGCGCCTCGACGATCTCCAGGTCGCAGAACTCCAGCATGCGCTCGCGCCGCTCGATCACCGTCACCTTGGTGCCGAGCGCGGCGAACATGGAGGCGTACTCGATGCCGATGACCCCGGCCCCCACCACGACCAGGGTCTCGGGGATCCGGTCGAGGTGCAGGATCGCGTCGGAGTCGATGATCGTCCTGTCGTCGAACTCGACGCTGTCGGGACGGGCGGGCGAGGTGCCGGTGGCGATCACGACCTTCTCGGCGGTGATCTTCGTCTCCTCGGACTTGCCCTCCTCGTGCGTGATCCCGATCGTGTGCGCGTCCAGGAACCGGCCGGTGCCCTGCAGCACCGTCACGTGGTTGCGGGCGAGCTGGCTGCGGATCACCTGGATCTCGCGGCCGATCACGTGCTGGGTGCGCATCCCGAGGTCGGTGACCGTGATCTCGTCCTTGACGCGGTAGCTGGCGCCGTACAGCTCCCGCTGGTTGAGCCCTGTGAGATAGAGGACGGCCTCCCGCAGGGTCTTGGAGGGGATCGTGCCCGTGTTGATGCACACGCCGCCGATCATGTGTCGTTTCTCGACCACGGCGACACGCTTGCCGAGCTTCGCCGCCGCGATCGCGGCCTTCTGCCCACCTGGCCCGGAACCCAGGACCACAACATCAAAGTCCGCCACACCGTCCAGTCTGCTGGTGGCGTGTTAACGGGAAAAGACCTGTCTGCGAGACTCCGAAGTATGTTGCGCCCTTTCACCGAGGTTGACGTCTTCACCACCACCCCGTACCACGGGAACGCGCTCGCGGTCGTGCTCGACGGCCAGGGGCTGACGACGGAGCAGATGCAGCGCTTCGCCACCTGGACGAACCTGGCCGAGACCACCTTCGTGCTGCCGCCGACCACTCCTGAGGCCGACTACCGGGTGCGGATCTTCACCGCGTCCAAGGAATTGCCCTTCGCCGGGCACCCGACGCTCGGCACCTGCCACGCCTGGCTGGAGGCCGGGGGAGTGCCGCGCCAGGAGAGCGAGATCGTCCAGGAGTGCGGGGCCGGGCTGGTACGGGTCCGCAGGAGCGGCGACGGACTGGCCTTCCACGCCCCGCCCCTCGTGCGGTCGGGCCCTGTGGAGGAGCCGCTGGCCGGGCGGATCGCCGAGTCCCTCGGGATCGAGCGGGCCGACATCGTGGACCTGGAGTGGGCCGACAACGGCCCCGGCTGGATCGCGGTGCTCCTCGCCGACGCCGAGTCCGTGCTCGCGCTGCGCCCCGGCCTCGTCCCCAACTACCTGGGCGTGGCGGGCCCCTACCCCGAGGGGGCGCCGTGCGACTTCGAGGTGCGGGCGTTCACGCACGCGCACGGCTCCACCATCGAGGACCCGGTGACGGGCAGCCTCAACGCCTCCATGGCCCAGTGGCTGCTGCGCTCGGGCCGGGCCAAGGCCCCGTACGTGGCCAGCCAGGGCACGGTGCTCGGCTTCTCCGGCCGGGTGCACATCTCCACCGACGCCGAGGGGGACGTGTGGGTGGGCGGCTCCGTGCTGACCTGCGTCACCGGGCAGGTCGAACTGTGAACCGCACCTCGTCGCCCGGCCGCAGCTGGGCGGCGACCGGCAGGTCCGCCTCGCGTACGACGCCGATCACCGGGTAGCCGCCCGTCGGCGGGTGGTCGGCGAGGAAGACGATCGGCTGCCCGCTCGGCGGCACCTGGATCGCCCCGGTGACCATCCCCTCGCTCGGCAGCTCGCCCTCCTTGGCCCTGACCAGCTCGGCGCCGCTCAGCCGCACGCCGACGCGGTTGCTGTCCTGGCTCACGGAGTACGGCCGCGCGCACAGCTCGGCCAGCGCGTCCGGCACGAACCAGTCGTCCCGCGGCCCCGGCGTCACCCGCAGCACGGCGGGCCGGGGCCCGGGCGGCGGCGCCAGGTCGACGGAGATCACGCCTTCGGGCCGCCCGACGGGCAGCAGCGTGCCCGCCCGCAGCGGCTCCGGGCCCAGCCCGGACAGTGAGTCGGTGGAGCGGCTGCCGAGCACCGGCTCCACCGCGATCCCGCCGCGCACGGCCACATAGGTGCGCAGCCCCCACTCCGGCATGCCCAGCCGCAGCTCGGTGCCCTTCGCGACCCAGAACGGCGCCCCCATCCCGGCCGCGCTGTCCACCGGCGCGCCGGCCAGCGCCACCCACGCCCCGGCATGGAACAGCAGCCGCGCCATGCCGAACGTCAGCTCGATCCCCGCCAGCCCCTCCGGGTTGCCCACGAGCCTGTTGGCCAGCCGCAGGCTCGGCGCGTCGGCCGCCCCCGAGCGCGGCACCCCCAGATGAGCGAGCCCAGGCCGTCCCAGATCCTGCACGGTCGCGTACGGCCCAGCCGCCATGACCTCGATCGTGCTCATGGCCTTCCTCCGGAAGGCGGGTTCGGTCGCCCTTGACGCCGCCGTCTTCCCCCGTCGCTCTGGTCGCTGCGGCCCCGTCGCTCCTCCTCCAGACGGCGGCGCTCCCTCACCGGCTGAAACCGCACGCGCATGCCCGGCCTGAACAGCGAGGGCGGGTCGGCCGTCACGTCCCACACCCGCACCGAGGTGCGCCCGATCAGGCGCCACCCGCCCGGCGAGGCACTCGGATAGACCGCCGAGTACGGCCCCGCCACCGCCACCGACCCGGCCGGCACCGACGTACGCGGCGTGTCGAGCCTGGGCGTCTCCAGCACCGGATCCAGCCCCGTCAGATAGGCGAACCCCGGGGCGAACCCCAGCCATCCCACCACCAGCTCCCGCCCCGCGTGCCGGGAGACCACCTCGTCCACCGGGATCCCGGCCAGCGCCGCCACGGAATCGAGATCCGCCCCGTCATAGACGACGGGAATCGTCACGACCTCCCCCTCGGCGGCCCGCGCACCGGCCGTGTCCCGCTCGCGGCCGACGACGTCCGCCAGGAGCGACCGCAGCCGCGCCTGATCAGCCCCAGGAGCCACCACGAGCACCGTCTGGGGCCCGGGCACGATCTCCACCACCCCGGCCGGCAGATCGGCCCGCAGCGCCGCGTCCAGCCGGTGCGACAGCTCCAGCGAGCCGGTCTCCACGAGCAGCCCGTGCTCCCCGGCCGCCCGGATCACGCGAACGCCTGCAGGACCACCCCGGCCGCCAGCAACGCGTCCCGCACCCCCTGCGCCAGCCGGACGGCGTCAGGCGTGTCTCCGTGTACGCAGATGGAACGTGCCGAAACCTGGACGGAACTGCCGTCGACGGCCGTCACGGAGCCTTGCACGGCCATCCGGCACGCACGGTCGGCCACCGCGGCGGGGTCGTGGATCACCGCGCCCGGCTCCCTGCGCGACACCAGCGCCCCTCCGGGGGTGTACGCGCGGTCGGCGAACGCCTCGTTCACGGTCGGTACGCCCTCGGCGGCCGCCACCGCGTGCACCACGGAGCCGGGCAGCGTGAGCACCGGCAGCGAGGGGTCGTAGTCGGCCACCGCGTCGATCAGTGCCGCCGCCTGCACCTCGTCGCGGCAGATCCGGTTGTAGAGCGCGCCGTGCGGCTTGACGTAGGAGACGCGGCCGCCCATGGCCCTGGCGATGCCGTCGACGGCCGCGAGCTGGTACAGCACCTCGGCGCACAGCTCCTCAGGCTCGGCGTCCATCTCCCTGCGCCCGAAGTGCGCCAGGTCGCGATAGGACACCTGCGCGCCGATCGTCACCCCGCGGTCGACGGCCGCCGCGCACGTGCGCCTGATCGTCACGGGGTCGCCCGCGTGGAAGCCGCAGGCCACATTGGCGCTCGTGACGATGTCGAGCAGCGCGAGGTCGTCGCTGAGCCGCCAGACGCCGAACCCTTCACCCAGGTCGGCGTTGAGGTCGATCACCATGGCAGTAGAGGCTATCTCGGCGACTATCTCGGTGCGACGAACAACGTCTGGATCGCCGTGCCCACTTCGCCTGTCTCGTCGTACAGGGTGGACCGGGTCAGGCCCCTGCCGGCCGGGCCGACGACCGTGGCGGCGTCCATGCAGATCCACTCGCTCTCGGGGGCGCGGAACAGCGAGATGGTCAGGTCCACGTTAACGAACACATGCGTGTCGAAGCCGAGGGCGGCGCTGACGCCGTTGCCGCTGTCGGCGAAGGCCGCCAGGCGCTCCATCGGCGTGATCTCCTCGCCCTCGACCAGCGGGACCGTGAACCGGCCCCAGACCGTGGCCGGGCCGGGCCGCATGGGGTCGCCTTCGGCGAAACGCCAGTCGAGCGCCCGGCCGTACCCGAATCCCGAGCCGAGCCACGAGCGGGCGGTCTCTTCCGAGGGCGGCGGGACCGGCCGCGGCGGCCCGGGGACCGGCGAGGCGGGCGTGTCGGCCGTGCGGATGCGCCAGGCGCTGGCCCTGGCGTACTCGCGGCCGCCGGACGAGACGCTCGCCGACAGGCACTGCACGCGCTTGCCGTCGCGGGTCACGTCGGTGGCGATCTCCAGCTCGGCCACGGGCACGGGGGCGAACACGTCCACCACGAGCTTGGACAGTTCCAGGCCCGGGCGCGGCGCGGTGCGGGCCAGCTCGTGGACGATCAGGGCGGTGACCGGGCCCATGTGCTGGGCGTGCGGGTCCCACGGGCCCTGCGTGTGCTCGGAGGCCCGGTAACGCCCTTCGGCCAAGCGGGTGTACATCGCCATAGAAGAAAATTCTACGGCCGCCCGACGCAGGGACCGTTCCTAGAACTCGTCCGGGATGTCGGCGATGTCGTCCAGCGCCGCCGCCAGCTCGTCGGGGTCGCCGCCGATCCGCTCGGCGATCTCGATCAGCACGTGGAGCACGTCGTGGCGGTCGTGGCCGAGGTCGAGCAGGCGCTGCGCGGCCTCCCACAGCTGCGGCGGGTCGCCCTCCCACAGCCGGGTGGCGATCTCCTCGTGCCAGGCCAGGTGCTCCTGGTCGATCGTGCCGCCGTGGTCGATCTCGAGCAGCGTGCGGCGGTCCGCCTCGTCGGCGGGGTTGAGCTTGTCGAGCTCGATCCCGTTGTGCACGCCCTGCAGGTAGGGGAACGCGAAGGCCCGCCTGGCCAGCGCCGACAGGTCGCCGTCCGGCAGCAGCCGCTCCAGCAGCGGCCGGTCGAGCCCGAAGGACGTCGGGTCCCGGTACGCCTCGGGGAACTTGCCGATCGCCTCCCACACCGCGTCCAGCGTGGCCTTGAGCCCCTGCTCCGGCAGGCCCGTGCGGTGGGCGGCGAAGCGCACCCACGCCGACAGCACGTGCGGCATCGCCTCCTGCTCGGCCACGCTCAGCATCACCTTGCGCGGCAGCCAGTCGAGCAGGAACGTCTCACATTTGGTCGGGCTGACCCGCAGCGGACGGTTGAAGTCCTGGTCGCAGCCGTAGTCGATGATGTGGTCGGCGCAGCGCGAGGCCGCCGACGGGTCGGACAGGTGCTCGGCCGCGTCGGAGGCCAGGAACTCGGCCGCCAGCATGGCCCGCCGCTCCCTGCTGTACGGGGCCTCGGTGTGCCGCGGAGCCGGCCGCTTGCGCCCGGGAGGCAGCGCCTTGAGCCTGGCGCGGGCGAAGGCGTGGTAGGCGCTGTAGCTGTCGCTCACCGGCGGCGGCGTCTTCGGCTCCCTGGTGGCCTTCATGGCCGACTCCAGCAGCGCCCTGGCCTGCTCGGGCTCGAGCTCCTCGAACAGCAGCAGCGGATTGCCCGCCGCCTCGGCCCTGGCCTGCTCCAGCAGCTTGTCGACCTGCGAGGACACCCAGGCGTCGCGGGCCATGCCGCTCATGTTGTAGTCGACCACCATGACGAGCGCGTGCCGGTCGACGGGCAGCGAGTCCTCGTCCCAGCGGTAGGCGAAGGTGCAGATCACCGTGTCCTGGTCGCCGTAGGAGTCGCGCGAGACGTAACAGCCCGCCGGCTTGACCGCGCCCACCCGGTCGGCCCAGCCCGGCCTGGCCACGCCCGACTCCATCATCGCCAGCGCCGCGCCCTCGGCCTTGGCGCCCTGGCGGGCCGTGCCGAGGTAGGCCAGGCAGATGAGCAGCGTCAACGAGGCAGGCGTGCCGGCCTTGGCGGCGTAGTCGACCAATCCCTCCCCGAGCACCTGCTCCACGTCGCCGCCCCTGACCCGCCTGCCCCACCAGGCTCCGATCATGTCGGAGACCATCAGCTCCGCGTCGAGAGGGGTGCGAACGGCGAGCAGCTCGCGAGCCGCCTGCACCATCTCCTTGAACACGTCGTCTGGCGGGGTGCTCTCCCGGGGATCTCGTCGGTGTCGGCGCACACCCTCACTCTCTCGTATTCCAGGCGCAAACGGTGCGTAGAACTCAGCCTGGTGACCCCGATGTTATCGGGGACTTCTGGATGGGACTTAACTGGACTTCCGGGCTTTTGTTTGTCTACCGGGAACTTCGGGGCGGAGGCGCTGAGTTGACGATCGCGAGCAGGTGCTCGCGAGCGATGCGCTCCACGATCTCCGGCGTCGCCGAGACGCCAAGATGCTGCGCACACGCGCACACGTCGGCCACGCAGCGGTCGATCGTGTCCACGGGCACGGTCAGGAACTCTTCGGCCAGCCTGAGACTGACCGGTTCCCGCAGGAACCGTGTGGCCAGAGCGAGCATAGAAGTGAGATTCCCTCTGGAGACCCGGGGGCAAACCCCCAGGAATGTCGGCAGGGCGACTTGCGCTCTCATTTCACCTTTTCTCGGGCGGCTGTCAAGCCTCCGCGGCGGTTGTGTTCACTTCACCCGGTGCCCATTCGTGCGAAGCTGTCTCCATGCGCATCCAGCTCGCCCAGCGGAGCGAGGCAGACGAGCTCCTCGGCCGCAGCCCGCTCGCCCTGCTCGTCGGCATGCTGCTCGACCAGCAGATCCCCATGGAATGGGCGTTCACGGGGCCATATACGATCTCCCAGCGGCTGGGCCACGACCTGACCGCAGGAGAGATCGCCTCCTACGACCCGGAGGCGTTCGTGGCGCTGCTGGCCGAGAAGCCGGCCGTGCACCGCTACCCCAAGTCCATGGCGGCCCGGGTCCAGCAGCTCGCCGCCTACCTCGTCGAGCACTACGACGGCCAGCCGGAGAAGCTGTGGGCAGACGCCACCGACGGCAAAGAGTTGCTGAAACGACTGATGGCCCTGCCGGGATACGGCAAACAGAAGGCCCAGATTTTTCTGGCATTGCTGGGGAAGCAGTTGGAGGTCCAGCCGCCGGGCTGGCGGGAAGCGGCCGGACACTATGGCGAGGAGGGGTCGAGCCGGTCGGTCGCCGACGTGGTCGACGCCGACAGCCTGGCCCGAGTGCGAGCCTTCAAGCAGGAGGCGAAGCGCGCGGCGAAGTAGTTGGGGCCGGGGTCTCGGCCCCGGCGATCGAGCGCTGTAACCTGATCTTGCTGCGCAACGTGGAGCGACTTTGACAGGATGCGTAGACCCTAAAGGCGACCGGGCCGCGGCGGGGGCTTCCGTCCGCACATGCCCATCGCCGATGATGTACTGCAGAATCCGGTCGCCCGGAGCTGCGCTACGCCGATACACAGTTATGGAGATGTGCCGCGTGGGAGACCCTGGCACGCGACGGAGGTGCGGACCATGAGCGCCGAGACCTCCGTTCCCCGTCCCCGGGAGTCGGATGTGGACATCTCGGACTCCGCTCTGTTCAAGGGCATGCTGTCGGAGGCCGAGTTCGCCTTCGCGTTCTTCGACGGCGATGGCCGCATCCAGCGGGTCAACGACGTGTTCAGCGACGTCGTCAACGTGCCGGCCGAGCGCATGGCCGGCAGGCAGCCGGTCGAGGTGCTGGCCGCCGACCTCAGTCAGATCATCACCCACGCCGTGCAGGCCGTCATCGAGACCGACGCGCCCGTCACCGAGGGCCGCGTACGCGTGCGGACGGCGGAGGGCGACACCAGGCACTGGTCGCTGTCGTTCTCGCCGGTCCACGACGAGGCGGCGGGCGAGCTGCGCGCGATCGCGCTCGTCGGGCTCGACGTGACCGAGAGCCGCCAGACCGAGGAGGCGCTGCGCCGCAGCGAGGAGCGCTACCGCTCGCTCGTCGAGGCGCAGTCGCAGCTGGTCTGGATCACCTCGCCCACCGGCGCGGTCGTCGAGGACGCTCCCCAGTGGCGCGCCATCACCGGCCAGGGCCTGGAGGAATACCTCGCCAACGGCTGGCTGGAGGTCGTCCACCCCGAAGAGCGCCAGCAGACCGAGGAGGCCTGGAGGGAGGCGCTGCGCGGGCGCACCATGTTCGAGTGGAACTACCGCGTGCGCACCCGGGCCAGCGGCTACCGCCACTTCGAGGTCCGGGCGGTGCCGATCATCAGGCACGGCCGGGTCGTGGAGTGGGTCGGCGCCAACACCGACGTCACCCCGCAGCGCGAGGCCGAGGAGATGCGCGGCAGGCTGACCGACCAGCTTGGCGCCGCCGCCCTGCGCACCGCCCGGCTCCAGGGCGCGACGGCCCAGCTGGCCGAGGCCCTGACGGTCGAGCAGGTGGTGCAGGTCATCATCGACGTGGGCCGCACCGCCCTGGCCGCCGACCGCTCGGCCGTGGCGCTGCTCGACCCTGACCGCGCGGCCCTCAAGCTGATCAACGGCGAGGGCATCATGGAGGCCTCCGGGATCACCGGTGACGAGATCCCGCTGTCCCACTCCAACGTGATGACCATGGCCGTCAACAGCCGCCGGCCGGTCTTCGCCGAGTCGCCCGAGTCGCTGAAGGCCCAGCTGCTCGAGGCGGGCGACGACGAGGAGATCCTGGCCAACTTCATCACCCACGGTGACGAGCGCGCCTGGGTGGGCCTGCCGCTGCTGGCGGCGGGGCGGGCTCTGGGAGCGCTCCGATTCTCCTTCACCAGGCCGGTGAAGATCTCCCAGGAGGACGGCGTCTTCCTGGAGGCGCTGGCCGGCCAGTGCGCGCTGGCGGTCGAGCGGGCCACGCTGTTCGAGCGCGAGCACCGCACCGCCGAGACGCTCCAGCGCAGCCTGCTGCCCGACCGCCTGCCCGTGATCAAGGGCCTCGTGCTGGCCCAGCGCTTCCGCTCCGGCAGCCGCCACGTCCAGGTCGGCGGCGACTGGTACGACGCGTTCGTGCTGCAGGACGGGCGGGTCGCGGCGGTCGTCGGCGACGTCATGGGCAAGGGCGTCAAGGCCGCGGCGGGCATGGGCCGCATCCGCAACGCCATGCGGGCGCTGGCGCTGACCAACCCGCCGCCCGCGGCCGTGCTGACCGGCCTCGACCGGGTCTTCGAGGCCACGGAAGAGGAAGAACAGGTCACGACTTTGGCGTACATGGTCGTGGAGCCGGTCACCGGCGAGGGCACTCTGGCCCTGGCCGGCCACCCGCCGCCCGTCCTGGTTTCGCCGCAGGGCACGGCGATCCTGTCCGACGGTGAGCCCGGCACTCCGCTAGGCTGGCCGACCAGCCGCAGGCAGTTCCGGTTCGTGGTGCCGCCCGGCCATACCGCCGTGCTCTACTCCGACGGTCTCGTCGAGAACAGGAAGCGCGGGCTGGATGCCGGGTTGGCAGACCTTTGCAGTGTTGTGACCGAAGCCCCGCCTGAAGTTGTGAGTAGTCCGCATATGTTGCTGGACTTCCTGGTTGACCGGATGTTGTCTGGATATGAACAGGATGATGACGTTACCGCGCTAGCAATTCACGTCCCGCCAGCCACGAAGAGTGACTGAATGAAACAGTCATAACGGTTGCTTTCGGGTATCAGTGCCCCGCTTACGTACGCACTACTGTCTCGGTCGGCCTAGGGTGGAGGTCAACCGCCGGGAGGTGGCCGTATGGAGCGCGGGGTCGTGCCAGAATGCTGTGCAGGTCCGTCGCGGTCCGCACGGCCTCACCGATCTCCGAGAGAGGCAACAGCCCCCCAGCGGGCATCTGGGTCCATAGTCGCCACGCGTTCGTTCGAGAGGTGTTCGTGTCGCCTGCAAGTTCGACTCGCTCGAAGCCACAAGAGCTGAACGAGCCCGTCATTCAGCGACTGCTCGAGCGTGGGCGCTCGCAGGGTTTCCTCGAGTCTGAGGATGTTCGTCAGGCCTTCGAGGAGGCGGACATCCCCATGTCGCACGCCGCCGCGTTCTTGCGGAACCTCAGCAAAGAGGGCGTGACCGTGGTGGTGACCGCCGCGGATTCGGCTGCGCCGAAGAAGTCTCGTGGTCCAGCAAAGCGCCGCACCGCTGCCCCCGTCAAGACCAAGACGGCGGCGGCCGCCAAAGAGCAGCAGCCCGAGACCGTGACCGCGGTCGTGGGCACCGCTGAAGCCGAGCCGGCCGCCAAGAAGGCGGCCCCTGCCAAGAAGGCCGCCCCGGCGGCGAAGAAGGCCGCGGCTCCCGCCGCCGCCAAGAAGGCCGAGCCGAAGAGCGCTGGGCCTGCCGAGACCAAGCCGAAGCCCGAGTCCCGGGCTGACGCGGACGACGACGAGGACATCGAGCTCGACGGCGACGTGGAGCTGGAGGACCTCGAGGACATCGAGGTCGACGACGAGGAGATCGTGGGCGAGGACTCCGACTCCGAAGGCGACGACGAGTCCGAGGACGACGCCGAGGCCGAGCCCAAGCCCTCCGAGGTCGCCGCGTCCGCGAAGAGTGAGGACGAGGTCCTCATCCTGTCCGACGACGACGATGACGCCCCGGTCGCCCAGGTGGCCGCCGCCGGCGCCACCGCCGACCCGGTCAAGGACTACCTCAAGCAGATCGGCAAGGTCCCCCTACTCAACGCCGAGCAGGAGGTCGAGCTCGCCAAGCGCATCGAGGCGGGCCTGTTCGCCGAGGAGCAGCTCGGCGGCGGGGAGACCGAGGGGCTGCCGGTCGACGTCAAGGCCGAGCTGGAGTGGATCGCCGAGGACGGTCGCCGGGCCAAGAACCACCTGCTGGAGGCCAACCTCCGGCTCGTGGTCTCGCTGGCCAAGCGCTACACCGGCCGCGGCATGCTCTTCCTCGACCTGATCCAGGAAGGCAACCTGGGCCTGATCAGGGCCGTCGAGAAGTTCGACTACACCAAGGGTTACAAGTTCTCCACCTACGCCACGTGGTGGATCCGGCAGGCGATCACGCGTGCCATGGCCGACCAGGCGCGGACCATCCGCATCCCGGTCCACATGGTCGAAGTGATCAACAAGCTGGCCCGCGTCCAGCGGCAGATGCTGCAGGACCTGGGCCGCGAGCCCACGCCGGAAGAGCTGGCCCGCGAGCTGGACATGACGCCCGAGAAGGTCGTCGAGGTCCAGAAGTACGGCCGTGAGCCCATCTCTCTCCACACCCCGCTGGGTGAGGAGGGCGACAGCGAGTTCGGCGACCTCATCGAGGACTCCGAAGCCATCGTCCCAGCCGACGCCGTCAGCTTCACGCTGCTCCAGGAGCAGCTGCACTCCGTTCTCGACACGTTGTCGGAGCGGGAGGCGGGCGTCGTCTCGATGCGCTTCGGTCTCACCGACGGGCAGCCGAAGACGCTGGACGAGATCGGCAAGGTTTACGGGGTCACCCGTGAGCGCATCCGCCAGATCGAGTCGAAGACCATGTCCAAGCTGCGCCACCCCTCGCGCTCCCAGGTCCTCCGGGACTACTTGGACTGACCCCGCACGAATCCCCCGCCCCGCCCGGTCCTTCCGCGCGGGGCGGCGGCTTTTCCCCACCGATCTGCTCCACCACTTCGCCGCCCCCGCCCTCGGCCCCGCATTGTCGGTGGCGGTGGCCCACTGCTGTCCCCTCGGCCGCATTCTCCTGGGGCCCACGCCACACCGCCGGCGGCATTCTCCTGGGCCCGCGCCACACCGCCGGCGGCATTCTCCTGGGCCCGCGCCACACCGCCGGCGGCATCCGCCGCACTACCGGCAGCCCCGCCACCGCATCGTCTATGGCTTGTCGCATTGCCATGCCTGCGCCCCCTGCACCAATGCCGCCTCTGGACACTCCCGGGCGCTCGCCGTCGCACTACGGGACGCTCTCGGTCACCAGCGCCCGCGCATATCCAGCGTCGCAGCCGTGCGACACGCCCGGACGGCGCACGATCGTGCGACACGCCCGGACGACCCCCGACCGTGCGACACGCCCGGACGACCCCCGACCGTGCGACACGCCCGGACAACCCGCGACCGTGCGACACGCCCGGGTGCTGCGCCGATGATCGTGTCCCGCAGCCGCAACTTCCCCCCTCCGCGCCCCGGCCCGGATGCAGCAACCGCCTGAGGGTCGCTGCTACGGACGGTCACTGGCGAAAGGCGATCATGCAGGCCCGCCTATGAACAGCGACACCCTTATGCCGGGTCGGTGACGTGCACGTCGAGGGCCCAGGGGCGGTTGGCGCGGGCGGGCTCGGCCAGGTCGACGGTGTAGCCCAGGGCATCGAGGGTCTTGGCCAGCTCATCAGGGGTCTCCGGGGCGGTGTCGTGCCGCAGAAGAGCTCGGGCGATCTCGCCCCGGGTCGCCTTCGCCATATGGCTGACGACCTTGCCGTCCCTGAACACCCGTACCGTCACCGACCGCGCCCCAGGCTGCCAGGCGTTCGCATATGTGGCCGAACGGAGATCCACCACCAGCCCCGAGACCCGGTCCAGCTCCTTGGCGATCAACGGACGCCAGAACGTGGCCAGCCCTCCCAGAAGCGGAAGATTGACGCCCATCGAGAGCCGGTACGGCGGGATGAGGTCTGTGATTCTCACCACACCCCACAGGCCGGAGAAGATCAGCACCGACTCCTCCGCCCGCCTCCGCGCCTCGTCGTCGAGGGTGCCCAGCCCGAGGTTGTCGTAGAGGACGCCGGTGTAGAGCTCGGCGGCGGGCAAGGTTGGGGCGGTCTTGAGGGCGGCGTTCTTGGCCAGCTCGCCCGCCAGCCCGGGCGTGAGACCGAGCACGTCGAGGGCGTCGCGACGCTTGGAGGCGCGTACGAGCGCGTTCAGCACGCGCTTGCGGGCCTTGTCGAGGGCGGGGAAGGACAGCTCGCCGACGGGCGGCCCGCTGCCTTCGGGCGCCTTCCCCTCGGACGGCGGCAACAGGATCAGCACAACCCCCTACCTTATTGCCCCTGGTCGGAGGCTCTCCCGCCGTCCCCGTCACGATCTTTTACGGTGGCCCAAGCCGGCACCACCCGCCGATCATGGCCGGGCCCTGTCCAGGGTGACGCTCACCGGGCGGACGCGGCCGGCCGCCGCAACGGCGCCCACTGGGCCGCGTTCTTCGCCGAGTCATCAGCCTCGGGCGCAGGCTCCCGGCGTAGCGGCGAGTCTTGCTCCGGCATCGGTCCGCCCCAGCGGCACGCCGTTGAAGCGTTCAGTGAGGGCTTCGGCCCGGGCGAGCGGCATGCGGGAAGGTTGGCGTATTCGGGGGTCGGCTAGGCTGCGCGGGTGAATTTCGACCTCCTTGTCCATGAGGCCTGGCCCGCCTACGAGCAGCGCGTTCATGACGGCTGGGTGCTTCGTTACGCCGGTGGCGTGACCAAGCGGGCCAACTCGGTACTCCCTCTGGAGGAGCCCGCCGACCTGGACGCGGCCATCGAGGCGGCGGAGGCCTTCTACGGGGAGCGCGGGCAGCGTTGCGTCTTCTCCCTGGGCCCGAACGCCACGCCCGGGCTGGACGAGGAGCTGGAGCGGAGAGGCTATGAGCTGGTCGATCCGACCGTCATCATGGCCGGCTCGCCCGCCGGCCCGCCGCCCGCTCACAAGGTGAGGATCGAGGACCGGCCGTGGCAGGGCTGGCTGGAGACGTGGTGGGCCGTGGACGGTCGTTACGGCACCGGGTTCGAGGAAGCGGAGCGCATCTGCACCGGGGTGCCCGCCTGGTATGCGGCGTTCGAGGAGGACGGCGTGGCGCTGGCCGTCGGCCGGGCCGTGCCCCAGGCCGACACGTACGGTGCGTCTCGGGGCGAGGCTTCCTCGCAGAGTGACACTCTCGGGATCTACTGCATGGCCACCCTGCCCCAGGCCCGCCGCCGTGGATTGGCCCGTACGGTCATCCGGGCGCTTGTGCGGCATGCGGGTGCGACATCCGCCTACTTGGTCACCACGGCCCCGAACCTGGCCGCGCAGGCGCTCTATCGCGGTGAAGGGTTCGAGATCGTGGACCGGTACCACTACCGGGTTCGCTGACCGGCCGCGCGGTTGATCCGGGCGCGGACGCGTCGCCATCGGACCCGGTGGTCCTGCGGCTCTGGCGTCCTGCGATGCGGCAGATTCGGACGCCGACGCAACATGCGGACGGCAGCGCGCCCGCCGAGACACCTGCGCGCGGAGTGCTGGTGACACACTCACCGAGACGCCTGCGCGGAGTGCTGGTGACACGCCCACCGAGACGCCTGCGCACGAGGGATGGCGGCACGCTCGCGGGATTGACAGTGCGCCCAAGCTGCGTGTCCGTGTATGTGCGCACCCGTATGTCTATGCGCATACCTGGGTGTCTGCCTGCAAAGCGGGCACGGCTGTCGCAAAGACGCGTGGTTGCCCGCACACCCGCGTGTTCGCCCGCACACCGGGGTGTCTGCCGTACACCCGCGTGTCTGCCGTACACCCGCGTGTTTGCGCGCACACCGGCGTGCTTGCCGCACACCCGGGTGTTTGCCCGCACACTCGCGTGCTTGCCCATGAAAGCTGCGCGTCTGTAGTGAAGCCGCGTGTGTGCGGGCGGAGCAGTCGGACTGCGTGCATACCGCCGCCATCCGGGCATATCTGCGTGTCCACGGGCAAATCCGAGCGGCGGAATGCAGAACGGCGGCCCCGGGCGGTGCCGGGGTCGCCGTGCTGCGTGTCGCTATATGTGGTTATCTCAGCACGACAGGCGCTGGGTCAGCGCTCGTCGTTGGGGGCAATTGAAGGGGTTTCGCTGAGTCGAGCCGACTCGTCCAGGATGTCGGCACCCTTTTCGCGCAGCGCTGCGATGTGCTGACGCCCGTGGTGGGCGCAGAACAGCAACTCCCCACCCACAGGCAGGGTCGCGCGAATGTAGGCCTGGGCGCCGCAGCGGTCGCAGCGGTCGAGGGCCGTCAGCGGCTTAACGGGGGCGAGAGCTCCAGTCACGTATCGCCTTTCGGGTCACCCCCGCCGAAGCGAGGATCTGGCGTCAGTCACTTGGAACAACATCTAACCGGACGTGGACGTTCCCAACCGCCCGCTCTCTACGCCCAGAGCGGAATGTGTCCCAAAGTAATGACGATCAGCCGGTTGGTAACGGCAAACGTGTCGGCATGGCAAGCTTGTACGCGCGCGTGTGGGAAGAACGGTAGGCTACGCACACGTGTTCGATGCCTAGACCAGGGGAGCTGGAGTGACGCTAGTGGAGGCGGGTTACACGGCTCGTCACCTGTCGGTGCTTGAGGGCCTGGAAGCAGTTCGCAAGCGCCCTGGCATGTACATCGGGTCCACCGACAGCCGCGGGCTGATGCACTGCCTCTGGGAGATCGTGGACAACGGCGTCGACGAGGCGCTGGCGGGTCATTGTGACCGCATCGAGGTCGAGCTCTACGCCGACGGCTCCATCGAGGTGCGCGACAACGGCCGGGGCATCCCTGTCGACATCGAGCCCAAGACCGGTCTGGCCGGGGTCGAGCTCGTTTATACCAAGCTGCACGCGGGCGGCAAGTTCGGCGGCGGCTCCTACGGCGCGTCCGGCGGCCTGCACGGTGTCGGCGCCTCCGTGGTCAACGCCCTGTCCTCGCGGGTCGACGTCGAGGTCGACCGCGACGGCCAGATACACGAGATCAGTTTCCGCCGCGGCGTCCCCGGCATCTTCGACGGCCCTGGGCCCACCGCGAAGTTCAAGAAGAAGTCCGGCCTGCGCATCGGCGACAAGCTCCCCAAGAACGTCACCGGCACCCGCGTGCGCTTCTGGGCCGACAAGCAGATCTTCCTGCCCGACGCCGAGGTCTCGCTCGACGAGATCCACGTGCGCCTGCGGCAGACCGCGTTCCTGGTGCCCGGCCTGACCCTGGCCGTCTATGACAGCAGGCACGAGGAGCGCACCGAGGAGGAGTTCCGCTTCGACGGCGGCATCTCCGAGTTCACCGAGTTCCTGGCCCGCGACGAAGCCGTGTGCGAGGTGCTGCGGCTGCAGGGCATGGGCCACTTCCACGAGACCGTGCCGGTCCTCGACGACCAGGGCCACATGACGCCCACCGAGGTGCAGCGCGAGCTCACCGTCGACGTGGCGATCCGCTGGGGCAAGGGCTACGAGTCGACCGTCCGCTCGTTCGTCAACGTGATCGCCACCCCCAAGGGCGGCACCCACCTGACCGGGTTCGAGCGCGGCCTGGTGCGCACGATCAACGAGTTGCTGCGCGAGACGCGGCTGCTGAAGAACGGCGACGACCCCGTCACCAAGGACGACATCTCCGAGGGCCTGACCGGCGTGGTCACGGTCCGGGTGCCGGAGCCGCAGTTCGAGGGCCAGACCAAGGAGGTGCTCGGCACCTCGGCGGCCACCCGCATCGTCTCCCACGTGGTCTCCCGCGAGCTGCGGGAGCTGTTCACCAACCCGCCGCGCGGCTTCAAGCAGCCGCTGCGCGCCGTTCTCGAGAAGATCGTCGCCGCGGCCAAGGCCCGCATCGCGGCCCGCGAGCACCGCGACAACCAGCGGCGCAAGAGCGCGCTGGAAAACTCGGCGCTCCCGGCGAAGCTGGTCGACTGCCGCAGCGACGGCATCGACCGCAGCGAGCTGTTCATCGTCGAGGGCGACTCGGCGCTCGGCACGGCCAAGCTGGCCCGCGACTCGGAGTTCCAGGCGCTGCTGCCGATCCGGGGCAAGATCCTCAACGTCCAGAAGGCGTCCGTGAGCGACATGCTCAAGAACGCCGAGTGCGCCGCCATCATCCAGGTCGTCGGGGCCGGGTCCGGGCGCTCGTTCGACATCGAGGCCGCCCGCTACGGCAAGGTCATCCTCATGGCCGACGCCGACGTGGACGGCGCCCACATCCGCTGCCTCCTGCTGACCCTCTTCCACCGCTACATGCGGCCGATGGTCGAGGCGGGGCGCGTGTTCGCCGCAGTTCCGCCGCTGCACCGCATCGAGCTGACCAACCCCGGGCGCGGCAAGGAGAAGTACATCTACTGCTACTCGGACGCCGAGCTGCAGAAGGTGCTGCGAGATCTCGAACGCCGGGGCAAGCGGTGGAAGGACCCCGTGCAGCGCTACAAGGGTCTGGGCGAGATGGACGCCGACCAGCTGGCCGAGACGACCATGGACCCGCGCCACCGCATCCTGCGCCGGGTCCGCATCGAGGACGTCGAGGAGGCCGAGGCCATCTTCAACCTGCTCATGGGCAGCGAGGTGGCGCCTCGGCGGGAGTTCATCGTCAACAGCGCCGCGGAGGTCGACCGCGACCACATCGACGCCTAGCCGCGTTCTGGTCGGTGAGGCCCGGCACGCGGCTGACGCCCGGGAGCCCCGGCGGTCCGCAGCTCGCGGCTGGGCGACTGTTGCCCAGAAGGCGGCTGGCGGCTGGAATGCCGTCCGGGATCGTGGTTGGCCGGCTGGGAGACCGTTCGGAGTCGCGGTAGGGCGGCTGGGAGGCCGTCCAGGGTCGTGGTTGGCCGGCTAGGGCGCCGTCCGGGGCCGCGGTAGGGCGGCTGGGAGGCCGTCCGGGGTCGAGGTCGGCCGGCTGGGATGCCGTCCGGGCCACGGTTGGGCAGCCGAGGCGCCATCCGGGGTGTGGTGGGCGGCTAAGAACCCGCTTGGGATCGCGGCAGGCCGGCTGGGAAACCGCGCCCGGGAGGCGGTCCGAGAGCAAGCTGGGCGGGCTTGGGGCATTCCTGGAGGGCGTGCAGGTCGCTCGGGGCGTCCTGAGGCATGCAGGCGCGCCTCTGAGGCGCCTGTAGGGCCGTTTGACGATCACCCGGGGTCCTGGGCAGGGATGCGGCTCAGCGCGGCCTCTCGGGCCTCTCGGGGCTCGGACACGCGGAGCGGGGGCTTGCTGGTCCCCTGTGTGCAGGCTACGCCGCCTCGCACGATCCTGAGGCTCGCGATGCTGGAGCCTGCCCGCCTGCCCGCCTGCCCGCCTGCCCGCCTGCCCGCCTGCCCGCCTGCCCGTCTGTCCGGCTGTCCGCCTGTCCGTCTGTCCGGTCCGCCTGTTCCGGATACTGCCGCCTTGGGCGTGCTCACGATCTGGGGGCTTGCTTGGGTGAGGGCGGGCTCGGGGCTTCTGGCATGGGGGTGCTGGCCGCTGGTGTGCGGGGCTGGCCGGTTGTGGTGGGTTGAGGGCTTCAGGGCGCGGGTTGCCTGGTCGGCTGGGTTACTGGCGTGCGGTTGGGGGCAGCGCGCTCAAAGATCCTGGTGTGCGGGTGGGTGCAGCGAGCTCGAAGTTTCTGGTGTGCGGGCTGCTCGGTCGGGATGGCTCGGACGCTCCAGGGCGGGACGGGTAAGCGTCGGAGAGGGACTCATCAGCGCGGCGAGTCAGGCGGGACTGGTGAGCGCCGCTAGTCCAGAGGGACTTATCAGCGCGGCGAATCACAGAGGGACGGGTGAGCGGCGCGAGGGGTGTGCGTCCACGGGCTTCGGTCGCAGCGGCTCAGGCAGCCTCACATCGACGGTGAGCTTGCCCACAACCGCAGTAGCCACAGCGCCCCCAAGTCGCCGCAGCACTGGGGGAGGGCTCCGATCACCCGACGCGCCCGGGAGGGTGGGTCCGGGTGCGTGTGGCCGTTCATCTCTGCGCGCGTGTCCGGACGTGCGCGTGGGAGGGTGGGTCCGGGTGCGTGTGGCCGTTTACCTCTGCGCGCGTGTCCGGACATGGACATGGACGTGGGAGGGCGGGCCCGGTCGTGTGCGGCCGGGCGGTCGCTCACCTCGGCTGAACTCTCTCAGAACTCCACAGGCGTCAGGCGCCCCGTGCGGACGTCGTAGATGGCTCCCGCGATCGGCATGCCCTCCGGCAGGAACGGGCTGGTCCTGATGCGGGTGAGGTCGTGGCGGAGTGCCTCGTTCTGATCCGGGACCGTGTGGAATTCGAGACTCCGGGTGTCCACCCCGCGTTCCTGGGTGAGGTTGTGGACGTCCGAGTCGGTGACCTTGGCCATGCCGCAGTCCGTGTGGGGCATGACGAGGACGCGTTCCACCCCGAGCAGGTAGACGGCCAGTACCAGGGTGCGCAGGACGTCGTCCGTGACGCGGGCGCCCGCGTTACGCAAGATCTTGGCGTCGCCGGGCTTCAGGCCCAGCAGGCCGAGCGGGTCGATGCGGGAGTCCATGCAGGTCACGACGGCCAACCCGCGGCCGGCGCGGCCGGTGAGGCCGGAGTTCCCGAACTTCTTGGCGAACTTCGCGTTGGCGGCATACAGGTCGTCGAACGCACTCATGCAACAAATGATGCACTGCGCCCCAAAGCCAGTGATGGACGGGGTGGCGACTGGCTGGAGTTGGCAAACGTCCCACGAAAAACCGTCACCTTGGGTGATGATGTCGTAGCCGTATGTACGTGATCGAAGAAGGTTAGTCGTGAGTAGGTCCGAATCGCTCGCTGCGTATCTCCGTGCCCAAGCCCGGCGCCGCCTCGACCGCGTGGAGTCCAAGGACGGGGGTCGCAACGCCAGGCTGGCCCTGGCTCTCCTCGACACTGCCGTCTACGCGGCCAGCCTGCCCGACGACGACCCGCTGATCCTTATGCTGGACCAGGCGGGCTGTTACGGGCCTCTGGGGTGCGAGAGCTTCGACCCCGGTGAGGCGGGCAACCGGCTGATCCGCCACTGGGACGGCGGCGAGCCGCACGAACTGCTGCTGGCCCTCCCGCCCGCCGTAAGCGCCGCCGGCACCTGAGTGCCCGCCGTCAGTGCCGCCGGCGCCTGAGCGCCCACCCGTCAGTGCCGCCGGCGCCTGAACGCCCACCCGTCAGCGCCGTCGGCGCCTGAGCGGTCAGGACGCCCACGTACCACCACTCGCTGTCCGCACGGCCGCCACTCGGCCACATGGGTTAGGCCGGGTGTCGCCGACCTGCACGGGGTCGAGGCACAGGGCGCGGGGTCGAGGCACAATGCGCGGGCGTGAGGAATAGGGCGCTGTGCCCCCGACGGGCCGATGGCCGTCGGGAGCCGGTCCCGCGCCACGGCCTTCCACGTGCTCCTCCACCCCGCCGAACGCGGCGGTCGAGCTCGTGGCGAGGTCTCCTCGTGAAACCTTCGCCCTAGACTTCGGCGTACGTGCCGGTCGAGCTCGTGGCGCCGTCTCCTCGTAGAACCCCCCACCCTCGACCCTGTCGAACGGCGGCCGGGATGCGAAGCCGGAGAATCACGCGGGAGCGTTGCCCGGCTTCCACTTGATGCCGCAGCCGAGCGACGGGTTCTGCTCCTCGGGCACCGGCTCGCCCTCGAGCACCGCGTCGATGGCCGCGCGCAGCGACTCGCCGGTCACCGGCACCGAGTTGCCCGGCCTGGCCCCGTCGAACTCACCCCGGTAGACGAGCTGCAGGTGCCCGTCGTACAGGAAGAAGTCCGGCGTGCACGCCGCCCGGTAGGCCTTGGCGACCTCCTGGGTGTCGTCCAGCAGGTACGGGAACGCGAACCCCGCCCGGGCGGCCTGCTCGGCCAGGTGTACCGGATCGTCGTCCGGGTAATTCACGCTGTCGTTGCTGCAGATCGCGACGATCGAGAGCCTGGCGCCGTAGTCGGCGGCCAGGGCGCCGAGGCCCTGCTCGATGTGCCGCACGTAAGGGCAGTGGTTGGAGAGGAAGACCACCAGAGTGGCGGGTGAGCCCTTGAGATCCCCGAGTGAGACGCTGCCGCCGTCGATGGCGGTCAGGTCGAACGCGGGTGCTGGGGTGCCGAGCGGCACCATGTACGAGTTGGCAGCCATGGCATCCATTCTTGTCTGCGGACGTGCCCGCAAAACGAATCTGAGAGGTGAATCGAGTGAGTGGCATCGCGGAGTTCCGCACGGTCGTGCTCGACTGTCCCGACCCCAAGGGGCTGGCCGAGTTCTACTCCCGGCTGCTGGGATGGCCCATCACCCACGCGGACGACGACTGGGTGGTGGTGAGCGACGGTGGGCCTCCCAAGCGGGTGGCGTTCCAGCTCGCGCCTGACTTCCGGCCGCCCACCTGGCCGGATCCGGAACGGCCCCAGCAGTTCCACCTCGACGTGACGGTTGTCGACATGGAGGAGGCGGAGAAGCAGGTGCTCGAGATCGGCGCGACCAAGCACGAGCACCAGCCGGCCGAGGACGACAGCTTCCGGGTGTTCCTGGATCCGGCCGGACACCCGTTCTGCCTCTGCCGCGACTGACACGAGGGGCTGCCCCCGCCCCGGCGGGAGCAGCCCCTCACTGCCTCAGCGGGCGGCCTGGGCCAGCAGGTCCACCGCCTTCCTCAGGTTGCCCGAGGCCAGCTCGTGGTCGGCCGCCGCCTGCAGGTCGGGCCGCCTGCCCGCGCTCTGCGCGACGTCCCTGGCCACCGACACGACGGCGTCGTCCACGGTGTACGCGTCCGTCTTCGACCGTTCGAGCAGCGTCGCGGCCGTGGCCAGGGCGCCCAGGACGGCCCGCGCGTCACGTACGGACCCGTCGGCGTTCCAGGCGCGCGCGGGCAGCGCGAGGACCAGCGAGGCGGCCTTGGAGAAGCCGTCACCGGAGGCGAGCCGGTCGCGCGCCGCCTTGAGCCGGTCGCGGGCCCGGTCGGTACGTAGCCCCCACCCGTAGGGCCAGAGCGGGTCATAAGCCGCGTCGCCCACGTTGATCGGCAGCTGCGCCACCGAGCGGAACCACGTGAACGGCAGCCGCCCCGTGTACGGGACCGCCCCGAACAGCGGTTCGGCCACCCCCGCGCCCTCGGTGCCCGGCAGCCAGGAGGCCACCACGGCCTCGACGCCCGACAGGTCGCCGAGCTGCAGCGGACGCCCGGAGACGACCAGGACCGCGCACTTCATCGCCCCGCACACCTTGTCGATCGCGGCCCGGTCGGCGGCCGACAGGTCGAGGGTGCGCCCGGCGCGGCCCACGTCGCCCTGCCCCTCGGCGTACGGGGTCTCGCCCACCACCACGACGCCCACGTCGTGCCCGGCCAGGTCGGCCGAGGCGTCGCGCGAGTACGTCACCGCGGACGCGCGGGAGCGGATGGCCGACAGGATCGTGGTGCCGGGGGTGATCGGCCCGGACGAGCCCTGCCAGGTGATCGTCCAGCCGCCGGCCTGGTTGCCGATGTCGTCGGCGTTCGAGCCGGCCACGTAGATCCTGGCGTCACGGCGCAGGGGGAGCAGGGCGCCGTCGTTCTTCAGCAGCACCTGCGACCTGGCCGCCGCCGTGCGCGCGACCGCCCGGTGCGCCGCCGAGCCGACGTCGCCGATCCCCGACCGGTCGGCGTAGGGGTGCTCGAACAGCCCCAGCCGGAACTTCTGGGTCAGGATCCTGGCCACCGCGTCGTCCACCCGGCCGAGCGGCACGCGCCCGGCCTCGACCTCGGCCTTCAGCGTGCTCTCGAAGGCCGGATAGGCGTACGGCACCATGATCATGTCGAGCCCGGCGTTGACGGAGGTCCGCACGTCGCTCGGGTAGTCGCCGGGGATCTGGTCGATGGCCTGCCAGTCGCTGATCACGAACCCCTTGAAGCCCAGCCGGCCCTTGAGCACGTCGGTGATCAGCTCCTTGTGGGCGTGCATCTTGAGCGGGCCGTCGCCGAAGTCGACGCTGGAGAACGACGGCATGACGGTGGCCACGCCGCGCCTGACCGCCTCCACGAACGGCGCCAGATGGACCGCCTCCAGCTCCTGGCGGCCGACCTTGGTGACGCCCTGGTCGATCGTGTAGTCGCCGCTCGTCGAGGAGCCGTACGCGGTGCCGCCGTCGCCGACGTAGTGCTTGGCCGTGGCCAGCACCCCGTTGTCCTGCAGGCCGTCGATGACCGTGGCCATCCGCGACACCAGCGCCGGGTCCTCCCCGAACGACTCGTACGCCCGCCCCCACCGGTCGTCGCGCGACACGCACAGGCACGGCGCGAAGTCCCACGGGACGCCGGTGGCCTTGACCTCGCGGGCGGTGATCTCGCCCGCCCGCTCGACGAGGTCGGGGTCGCGGGTGGCCCCCATGCCCACGTTGTGGGGGAAGATCGTCGCCCCGACCACGTTGTTGTGGCCGTGCACGGCGTCCACGCCGTAGATCAGCGGCACCTGGAGCCGGGTCCGCTGCGCCTGGAGCTGGAACGCGTCGATCATGTCGGCCCACGCCCGCGGCGTGTTGGACGAGGGCGTGGAGCCGCCGCCCGACAGCAGGGAGCCGAGCACGTACGTGGCGATGTCGCTCTGCTTGCCCAGCGCGCCGCGCTCGGCCTGCGTCATCTGCCCGATCTTCTCGTCCAGCGTCATCCGCTTGAGCAGGTCGGCGACGCGTTCCTTGATCGGTTTGCGGGGGTTCAGGTAGGGGAGGCCGTGCGCGTTGATCACGATTGCCGGCGCCTCGGCCGGGGGCCTGGTGCCCGTGCCGGACAGCTCGATCGGGACGGTCTCGGCGACCTCGTCCTGGCCGTCCTTCAGCGTCCTGACCGTGAACGCCCTGGCGGCCCCGGACGCCGTTCCCGCGGGGAACGTCAGCGTGCCTTCGACGGGCGTGTAGTCGCCGCCGGGGGTCGCGGTGCCCGTACCGGTCCTGTAGGTCACGGCCAGGTCGGCGGGCAGGGGCCGGCCGTCGGCGGTGGCGACGGTGACGCTGACCTTGGCCTCGCCCTTCTCGTTCACCGGGTAGACGGGCCGGTCGGTGGACAGCCTGACCGGGCGCGGGGGAGCGGTCCCGTAGAGCTCGACCTGGTCCCACTCCAGCGTGCCCTGCGAGGCGGCCGGGAGCCGCATCGAGTAGCCCCACATGGCGACCAGGTCCAGCTCGCCGTCGGACGGCGCGCCGCCGGGCTGGTAGTCGGTGCGCCTGGTGAAGCTGCCGAACGGCACCTTCACCTGCCGCCAGCCCGCCGTGTCGTCGGTGAACGACGACTCGAACAGCTCGGCGGCGCCCGCCCCGCCGCCGCCGTCCTTGACCTCGAAGAAGATCTTCTGGCCCGAGGCGGCGCCGTTCACCCAGAAGGAGAAGCCCTCGTACGGGGACCAGTCCTGGGTGGCGGCCAGATCGTGCGACCAGCCGCCCCACTGGCTCACGTTGTAGACCGACTTGAGCACCCGGTTGGTCGCCGGGGCTCCCGGCCTGCCGGGGCTCGGCTCGATCGTGAGCGCGGGGGTCGAGGCGGCGTCGTTGCCCCAGGCGTACACGCCTGAGGGGACGCTGTCCGACTCGAAATCGGTGATCGTGAGCGGGTCGGCGGCGGCAGCCGGCCGTGGTGCGACGATCAGGGCGGCGGCGAGGGAAAGAGCCACCCATAACGGGGGCCTGGATCGGAACACGGTACCTCCAGTCGGAGAGAGAGCGCTCTCTCAGAGGAGATCGGTGCCGATCCGCGATTCATAACAACGGGCAGGCGCCCGCCGGTGCGGGCGCCTGTCAGCGTCAGAGGGACGTCTGCTCGTCGGCGGCCGGGACCTGCCCGGACGGCACGGCCCCGGGCCCGGAGGCGAGGGCGCCGCCGATCGCGCCGATGGTGTTGGTCAGCCGCACGCCCGAGCCGTCGCGGCGGCCGATCTCCTCCGGCAGCGGCACCGGCTTGCCCACCGCCGAGACCGCCTTGGCCGGAGCCGGGCCGGCCCACGCCAGCAGCAACTCGTCCTCGCCCTTCAGGAACCGCTGCGCCCGGACGCCGCCCGTCGCCCGGCCCTTGGGCGGGAACTCGGCGTAGTCGGACACCTTGCCGCCGCCCACCTGGGTGCCGGGCAATGCCGTCGAGGAGCCCGCGATCGTGACCACGTGCGCGGGACGCTCGGGATCCACCACCCCGAACCAGATCACCCGCGCCCCGCCGTCGAGCCGGATGCCCGCCATGCCACCCGCCGGGCGGCCCTGCGGGCGCACCTGCGAGGCCGGGTAGCGCAGGAGCTGGGCGTCGGAGGAGATGAACACCAGGTCGTGCGACTCCGAAACCAGCTCGACCGCGCCCACCACGGTGTCGCCGTCCTTCAACGTGATCACTTCGAAGTCGTCGCGGTTGGCCGGGTAGTCGGGCACCACCCGCTTGACCACGCCCTGTGCCGTGCCCAGGGCCAGGCCGGGGCCGTCGGGGTCGAGGGAGCCCAGGCCGACGACCTTCTCGTCGGGCTCCAGCGAGACGTATTCGGACACCGGGTGCCCGCCCGACAGGGACGGCGGGTTGGCCGTGGTCGGCAGCGTCGGCAGGTCGACGACCTGGATCCGGATCAGCCGGCCCAGCGACGTCACCACGCCCACCTCACCGCGTACCGACGTCCGCACGACCGACACCAGCACGTCGTGCGCCGACCGGTCGCCCTCGCCCGGCAGGGGCGTGGCGTCGTTGGTGCGGGCCAGCAGGCCGGTCGAGGACAGCAGCGCCAGGCACGGGTCGTCGGCCACCTGCAGGTCCACGACCGGGGTGCGGGTGACGCCGGGTGCCTCCAGCAGGACGGTGCGGCGCGGCATGCCGTACTTCTTGGCCACGTCGGCGAGCTCGCCCGAGACCACCTGGCGCAGCTTGGTGTCGGAGGAGAGGATCTCGGTCAGCTTGGCGATCTCGTCGCTCAGCGTCTCCTTCTCCCGCTCCAGCTCCAGCTTGTCGAACCGGGTGAGCCGGCGCAGCGGCGTGTCGAGGATGTAGGCGGCCTGGATCTCGGTCAGGTCGAACACATCCATCAGGCGCTCGCGCGCCTGCGCCGAGTCGTCGGAGGAGCGGATGACCTGGATGACCTCGTCGATGTTGAGCAGGGCGATGATGAGGCCGTCGACCAGGTGGAGGCGCTCCTCGCGCTTGCGCCGCCTGAACTCCGACCTGCGGCGCACCACCTCGAGCCGGTGGCCGACGTAGACCTGGAGCATCTCGCGCAGGCCGAGCGTGCGCGGCTCGCCGTCGACGAGGGCGACGTTGTTGATGCCGAACGTCTCCTCCATCGGCGTCAGCCGGTAGAGCTCCTCGAGGACGGCCTCGGGGATGAAGCCGTTCTTGATCTCGATGACCAGCCGGAGGCCCTTGTGGCGGTCGGTGAGGTCCTTGAGGTCGGCGATGCCCTGGAGCTTCTTGGACGTCACCAGCTCCTTGATCTTGGTGACGACGCGCTCGGGGCCGACGTTGTAGGGGAGCTCGGTGACGACGATGCCCTTGCGCCGGGGCGTGATCTGCTCGACCGCGCACTTGGCCCGCATGCGGAACGTGCCACGCCCCGTCTCGTACGCGTCGCGCACGCCCTGCAGCCCGATGATCGAGCCGCCCGTCGGCAGGTCGGGACCCGGGACGAACGTCATCAGCTCGTCCAGCGTCGCGTCCGGCTTCTTGATCAGGTGGCGGGCGGCGGCCACGACCTCGTTGAGGTTGTGCGGCGCCATGTTGGTGGCCATGCCGACCGCGATGCCGCTGGTGCCGTTGACCAGCAGGTTGGGGAACGCCGACGGCATGACGACCGGCTCGGTCTCCTGGCCGTCGTAGTTGGGCTTGAAGTCGACGGTGTCCTCGTCGAGGGCGTCGACCATGAGCATCGCCGCCGGGGCCAGCCTGGCCTCGGTGTAACGCATGGCGGCGGGCAGGTCGTCGGGGGAGCCGAAGTTGCCGTGGCCGTCGACGAGCGGCAGGCGCATGGAGAACGGCTGCGCCAGGCGCACGAGGGCGTCGTAGATGGCGCTGTCACCGTGGGGGTGCAGCTTGCCCATGACGTCGCCGACGACGCGCGACGACTTGACGTGGCCGCGATCCGGGCGCAGGCCCATCTCGCTCATCGAGTAGAGGATGCGACGCTGCACGGGCTTGAGACCGTCGCGCGCGTCGGGCAGGGCGCGCTGGTAGATCACCGAGTAGGCGTACTCGAGATAGCTGGTGCGCATCTCGGAGGTGACGTCGATGTCGACGATCCGCTCCTCGAAGTCCTCGGGCGGGGGTGCAGTCGTGCGTCGGGCCATGTCGAACATTGTGCCGAAGGTATTCGGGTGCCCGCGACTCGTTGGCGTCACAAGTCGCGACCGGCCTGTACGGAAGGCTCTCCCGGACGACCCTTGACCAAGCAATTGCTTGGGTCGTACGTTCGGGCCGAGGGTTCCCACCTGTATCCGGAGGCGTCATGATCGAGTTCCATCCCGTGACCATGCACATCGGCGCCGAGGTCACCGGGGTCGATCTGCGCAAACCGCTGTCGCAGGAAGAGGTCGCCACCCTGCGGGCCGGCTGGCTCAGGCACCTCGTGCTGTTCTTCCGCGACCAGCACATCGACGACGAACAGCACCTGCAGTTCGCCCTGAACTTCGGCTCGCTCAACCACCCCGCCTTCAAGAAGGACTCCACCAGCCCCATCCACGTCCTCGACCAGACCTCACCGAAGGGCGAGGGCGGGGACGAGTGGCACAGCGACAACACCTTCGAGCCCACCCCGCCGATGGGCTCCCTGCTCCGCTGCGTCCAGCTGCCCAGCGTGGGCGGGGACACGTGCTGGGCGAACACGTACCTGGCCTACGAGACGCTCTCGCCGTCGCTGCAGCGGCTGTGCGACGAGCTGACCGCCGTGCACGACATCACGATGTCGATGAAGAAGGCGATCGCGAAGGGGCATCCGTTCGACCTGGCCGAGATCCAGGCCCAGTGGCCGCCGGTGGAGCGGCCGGTGGTGCGCGTGCACCCGGAGACCGGCCGCAAGGCCCTCTTCGTCAACCGCGCCTCCACGACCCGCCTGGTGGGGCTGACGGACCGGGAGAACGAGGCGCTGCTGCCGCTCCTGATCGACCACATCCGGTCGCCGGAGTACCAGCTCAGGCTGCGGTGGCGGCCCGGCACGCTGGCGTTCTGGGACAACCGCCCGACCCAGCACTACGCGGTGGCCGACTACACCGAACGCCGCCGCATGCACCGCGTCACCATCAACGCCTTCCCCGAGCACGCCGACAAGTAGCGGCACGGCTTGGGGCCCGCCGGCCCATTCCGTCGGAGAAAGCTGGTAACAAGGGGGGCATGAGTGAAGCCCCCGATGTCGCGATGCTGCGTGAAGAGGCCGAGGAGCGGTTGCGGGCCCTGGCCGGCGAGCACGCCGTGCTGCGCGACGATCAGTGGGCCGCGATCGAGGCGCTGGTCCTGGATCGGCGGCGGGTGCTCGTCGTGCAGCGCACCGGTTGGGGCAAGTCGGCCGTCTACTTCGTGGCCACGGCGCTCCTGCGCGAGCTCGGCGAGGGCCCCACGGTCATCGTCTCGCCGCTGCTAGCCCTCATGCGCAACCAGATCGCCGCCGCCGAGCGGGCCGGCATCCGGGCCGTCACGATCAACTCCGCCAACCCCGAGGCGTGGGAGGAGATCTACGGCGAGGTCGCCGAGGGCATGGTCGACGTGCTGCTGGTCAGCCCCGAGCGGCTCAACAACCCCGACTTCCGCGACAACGTGCTGCCCGAGCTGGCCGAGAGCGCCGGGCTGGTGGTGGTGGACGAGGCCCACTGCATCTCCGACTGGGGCCACGACTTCCGGCCCGACTACCGCAGGCTGGCCACGCTGTTCGAGGAGCTGCCGCCGGGCATCCCCGTCCTGGCCACCACCGCCACCGCCAACGCCCGCGTCACCCGTGACGTGGCCGAGCAGATGCGCCTGCCCGGCGACGACGGCGACGGCACGCTCGTGCTGCGCGGGCCGCTGGAGCGGGAGAGCCTGCATCTGAGCGTCGTGCGCCTGCCCACCGCCGAGCAGCGGCTGGCCTGGCTGGCGCAGACGCTGCGCGAGCTGCCCGGCTCCGGCATCGTCTACACCCTCACCGTCGCCGCCGCTCACGAGATCGCCGGATACCTGCGCGACCAGGGGTTCGAGGTGGCCGCCTACTCCGGGCAGACCGATCCGGCCGAGCGGCTGGCGGCCGAGGAGGCGCTGCTGACCAACAAGCTCAAGGCGCTGGTGGCGACGAGCGCGCTGGGGATGGGGTTCGACAAGCCGGATCTGGGGTTCGTGGTGCACGTGGGGGCGCCGCAGTCGCCCGTCGCCTACTACCAGCAGGTCGGCCGGGCCGGGCGCGGGGTGGAGCGGGCCGAGGTGATCCTGCTCCCGGGCATCGAGGATCGGGACATCTGGTCATATTTCGCCTCGCTGGCGTTCCCGCCCGAGCCCGTCGTACGGACCACGCTCCAGACCCTCGAAGAGCGCGGCGTCATGTCCACCCCGGCGCTGGAGACGGCGGTCGACCTGAGCCGCAGCCGCCTGGAGATGATGCTCAAGGTGCTCGACGTGGACGGCGCGGTCCGGCGGGTCAAGGGCGGCTGGGAGGCCACCGGCGAGCCGTGGGCCTACGACGTCGAGCGCTACACCCGCATCGCCGCCGAGCGCGGGGCCGAGCAGGAGGCCATGCTGGCCTATCTGACGACGTCCGAGTGCCGGGAGCAGTTCCTGCGCAGGCACCTCGACGACGAGACCGCCACGCCGTGCGGCCGCTGCGACAACTGCACCGGGCGCCACCGCTCGCCGGAGATCGGCGCGCAGGCCGTCGAGGGCGCCCGGCAGCGGCTGAGCAGGCCCGGCGTCGAGATCGAGGCCCGCAGGCAATGGCCCACCGGGCTGTCCGACCTGTCCGGGCGGATCAAGCCGGAGCTGGGCGCCGAGCCCGGCCGCGCGCTCGGGCGGCTGACCGACATCGGCTGGGGCAACCGGCTGCGGGAGCTGTTCCACGAGGGCGACGGGCCGGTGCCCGACGAGGTGTTCAAGGCCGTGGTGCAGGTGCTGGCGGCCTGGGAGTGGCGCGAGCGGCCCGTGGCTGTGGTCAGCGTTCCCTCCGCGACCCGCCCCACGCTGGTGCGGAGCTTCGCCGAGCGGCTGGCGTCCGTGGGGCGGCTGTCCTACCTCGGCGAGCTGGGCTATCGGGCGGGAGCGCCCGGCCGGCAGTTCAACAGCGCGAAGCGGGTGCAGGCGGTCCGGGGCACGCTCGCCATGCCCAAGGAGCTGAGCGCCGCGATCGCCGAGTGCGGCGGGCCGGTGCTGCTGGTGGACGACCGCGTCGACACGGGGTGGACGATGACGCTGGCGGCGGCCCTGATCCGGCACGCGGGCGCCCCGGCGGTCCTCCCGCTCGCCCTGGCCGTCACCTCGTGAGGCGCCTACTTGAGGCCCATGGTGAGCAGGTCGTAGTTGCCGTAGACGGGGCTGACGTGGACGTTGGCGGCGTTCTGGCCGCGTAGCAGCACCGGGCTCACCCAGACCAGCGGCACGAGCACGGCTTCGCCGGCGAGCCTCTGCTCCACCTCGGTCCACAGGCCGGCCCGCCTGCCCGCGTCGAGCTCGGCCCTGGCCCGGTCCATGAGGTCGTCGATCGCCTTGACGCGGACGCTCACGTTGAACGAATACGTGTCGGTGATCTGCCTGCTGTCCGCCGTCGACGACAGGAACGAGTCGGGGTCGGGCCAGTCAGGCGCCCAGGACTTGGGGATCAGGCCGATGCCCTGCCGCTTGAGGTTGCCGGGGTTGCCGCCGTAGGTCTTGTGGAACTCCGCGGTGGAGACCTGCCGCAGCTTGACGTCGACGCCGATCTCGCCGAGGCCTTGCCGTACGACCTCGGCGATCTGCTGCTCGGCGGACAGATCCCGATAGACGTAGTTGGCGGTGAACCCCGACGGCTTCCCGCACGCGGCCAGCGACTGCTTGGCGGCCTGCTGATCGCCCTCGGCCTTCAGGTTCGGATCGGGCCAGCGAGTTCCGGCGACCATGGGCGGGACGAGCGACGTGGGCAGCCGGGACTGCGCCGGCCCGCCGTAGGCGAGGGCGAGGTTCTTGAGGTTGAGCGCGCGGACCACCGCCTTGCGGCAGTCGAGCTTGTCGAACGGAGCCACCTGCGGGTTGATCGCCAGCATGCGCACGGACGTGGTCACCGGGACGTCGGCCCGCTTCCTGAGCGCCGGGTCGGCGAGCACCGCGGCCTGGTTGCTCACCGAGGTGGTCGTGAAGCCGAAATCGGCGGTGCCGGCCCGCAGCCGCTGCTCGGCGTCGGTGACCTGGTAGTCGATCTCGTACCGGTCGGGGAGCGCGTTGCGGTTGGGGTCCGTGGCGGCGGCCCACTGGTCGTTGCGGGTGAGGACGACCTTCTTCTTGTCGGCGGACACACTCTCGATCTTGTACGGGCCCGAGGCGAGGACGGTGTCCTGCGTGTCCTTGACCTTCGGCACGGGGACGGTCTCGGGGAGCTGCACGACGTCGTCGAACGTCGCGTACGGCTGCTTGAGGCGGAAGACGATCGTCCGGTCGTCGGGGGTCTGGATGGCCGAGTCGGTGTTCGCGCTCGGTGACTTGCCGGGGCCCTGGTAGCCGGAGGGGAGGTCGAGCATGAGGTCGAAGTAGGGGGATCCCAAGTTGCGGGAGGGATCCAAGCTCCGCAGGATCGCGTACTTGACGTCCTCGGAGGTGACCGGCGTGCCGTCCTGATATTTCACGCCTTGCCGGAGTTTGTACGTCCAGGTTCTGCCGCCGTCGCTCGGCACGCCGAGCGATTCGGCCAGGTCCGGCACGATCCGTGTCCCGGCGGCTCCCGGCGCCGGCTTGAACATCGTCAGCGAACGCCCGTAGAGCCGCACCAGGTTCAGGGAATCCGGCATGTACATGTTCCCCGGATCGACCGACTCCAGCTCGTACGGCGAGACGACGCGCAGCGTCCCGCCCTTCTTGGCCGAAGGGTCCGCCACGGAGGTCACGGCCGTCCCGAAGGCCGCCACCTGCGCGGCCGTGGGCGTGAGGTCCGGCCGGATGCCCTCGGGATGGGTCCGGGCCACGAGCCACACCGCGATCCCGGTCACGAGAGCGGTGGCCGCCGCCCCGATCGAGACCAGGGCCCGGCGCCTGCCGTCCCGTCGCGAAGGCTCGGTCGCGGCCCCCGGCGCGGGCGGCCGTACGGGGCCGCTGACCGGATACGGCCCGGGGCCGGGGCCGCCTGCCCCCGGCTGGAGCTGCCACCCGCCGTTTCCCGCCTGGGGGCCGCCCACCGGCTGCGGCGGCTGCCCCACGGGAGGGTTGCTCGCCGGCTGCGGTGGCTGCCCCACAGCAGGGTTGCTCGCCGGCTGCGGCGGCCGCCCCATGGGAGGGTTGCTCACCGGTTGCGGCGGCCGCTCCACGGGCGGGGCGGGTGGCGGGGCGGTGCCGGCGCGGATGAGGTCCCGCATCAGCTGCTCGGCGGTGGGGCGGCGGCGGGGGTCCTTGGCCAGGCAGGCCCACAGCAGCGGTGCCATCTCCGGCGGCACGCCGTTCAGGTCGGCGTCGAGGTTGAGGATGCGGTGCATGACCACGGGCAGCGGCCCGAAGCCGAAGGCCCCGCGCCCGGTGGCGGCGAAGATCATGGTGCCCGCCCAGGCGAACACGTCGCTCGCCGGAGAGGCCTCTCCGAGGAACTGCTCGGGCGCCATGAACGCGGGCGTGCCCACGATGCTGGTGGTCAGGCTCTGGCTGATGTCGAGCGCCCGGGCGATGCCGAAGTCGATCACACGGGGCCCGTCCGGCCCGAGCAGCACGTTGCTGGGCTTGAAGTCCCGGTGGACGACTCCGGACCCGTGGATGGCCACCAGGGCCGTGGCGGTGGTGATCGCCAGCCGCACGAGCGCCGCGCCCTGGACGGGGCCCTCCTTGGTGACCTGGTGCTGCAGGGAGGGCCCGTCGACGTACTCGCCGACGATGAAGGGCTGGTCGTTGACGGCTCCGACCTCGAGCACGCGTGCCGTGCAGAACTCGGCCACCCGCCGCGCCGCCTCGGCCTCGCGGCGGAAGCGGCGTACCGCCTGCTCGTCGTCGGCGAACCTGGCGTGCAGCAGCTTGATCGCGACCTGCTCGCCGGAGGGGGAGACGCCGAGGTAGACGCTGCCCTGACCGCCTTCGCCGAGAAAGCCGGTGACCTTGTACGAACCCACCGACGTGGGGTCACCCGGCCTTGACGGACGCACGCCGCGCATCCGGCTCCCTTATTTCGCACTTATCCCGATTTTCTCCACCATAGCGGTGCGGGACCGCTCACAAAGGAGACCTGCGGGACTAGAACGGCGGCCGGGCGCCCAGGTGCATGATGGCCTTCGCGGCCAGGCGGCAGCCCGCGGCCAGCGACTCGGTCGGCGGCTTGCCCGCCAGCCAGACGGGCAGGAACCCGGCGCAGAACGCGTCTCCGGCGCCCGTCCCGTCCACGATCTTGTCGACCGGCTCGGCGGCCACGTGGACCGGGTCGGGGCGGCCGTTGGCGTACCACAGCGCGCCTTCGGCGGTCATCTTGATGACGACCTGCGGGAACCACGCGGTCAGCACCTTGGCGGCGGCCTCGGCGTCGTCGCGGCCGGTCAGCACCTTGGCCTGCTCGATGTTGGCGAACAGCAGCTTGGCCCCGCTGGTCCACTCCAGGAACGACTCGGCGCCCGTGCGCTCCAGAGGCGCGGACGAGGCGCAGTCGACCGAGATCGACATGCCGCTGCGCCTGGCCATGTCGAGCGCGGAGAGGCCCGCGTCGCGCGAGCCCTCGTTGATCAGCGTGTAACCGGACAGGTGGAGGTGCGCCCCGCCGGTGAACAGGTCGCGCGGCAGGTCCTCCGGCGACAGCGCGGCGTTGGCGCCGGGGTCGGAGAGCATGGTGCGCTCGCCCTTGTGCGTGACGAGCACCACGCAGGTGCCGGTGGGCCGCTCGGGGTCCATGACGAGCCGGGCGTCGACGCCGTAGCCCATCAGCTCCATGTCACGGTTGCGCCCCGTGATGTCGGCGCCCCTGCGGCCGATGAAGGCCACCTCGGCGCCCTCGACGGCCAGCCACGAGGCGATGTTCGCCCCCGAGCCGCCGCCGTGCATGGTCACGATCGCCGGGGTGTCACTCGCCCTGGCAAGCGCATAACGGGCGCGCGCGACCGCGTCGGTCATGAGATCGCCCACCACGACGACCCGCGTCATGATGTCACCACCTTGCTGCCTTCAGAACGAGCCTGGCCACGGCAAAACTAACAGCTTCCGGGCTGCCCGTGGGGCGGTCCCAGGACACCGGGCTGCAGTCGATGCACAAGCGTTGCCCAACAGGGGCTCCGGTCTTGGCATATGAAATGCGGGTTTACGCTCGACACTGTGGAGGCACGCTATCCGGCCCACTGGGAGGCCGACGTCGTTTTGGCCGACGGAGGCACCGCGCACGTACGGCCGATCAAGCCCGCCGACGCCGACCGCCTCCGCTCTTTCTACTCGCGGCTGTCAGACGAGTCCATCTATTTCCGGTTCTTCGGGCCGCGGCCCCGGCTGTCCGACCGGGAAGTCGAGCGGTTCACCAACGTCGACTACGTCAACCGGGTCGCGCTGATCGCCACCATCGGCGCCGAGATGGTCGCCGTCATCCGCTACGACCGCACCGCCCCCGGCGAGGCCGAGATCGCCTTCCTCGTCGAGGACGCGCATCAGGGCAGGGGAGTGGCCTCCGTGCTCCTGGAGCACCTGGCGGCCACGGCCCGCGAGAACGGCATCGAACGCTTCGTCGCCGACGTCCTGCCCGCCAACATGCGCATGATGGGCCTGCTGCGCCAGGCCGGTTACACGGCCCAGAGCCAGTTCGAGGACGGCGTCGTACGCATGACGCTCGACCTCACCCCCACCGAGACCTCGACGGAGGTCACGCTCTCCCGCGAGCACCGCGCCGAGTCCCGGTCCATCGCCAGGCTGCTCACCCCCGGCTCGGTCGCCGTCATCGGCGCCTCGCGCGAGCCCGGCGGGGTCGGCCAGACCGTCCTGCGCAACCTGCTGGGCGCCGACTTCACCGGCCCCGTCTACCCGGTGCACCGGGAGGTGCGGGCCGTGGCGGGCGTGCGGGCCTATCCGAGCGTGGGGGCCATCGACGGCGACGTCGACCTGGCCGTGGTGGCCGTGCCCGCCTCCGGCGTGATCGACGTGGTCAAGGAGTGCGCGGAGAAGGGTGTGCACGGGCTGGTGGTGGTCTCCTCCGGGTTCGGGGAGACGGGCCAGGAGGGCAAGGCCAGGCAGGACGAGCTGGCCCGCCTCGCGCGTTCGTACGGGCTGCGCGTCGTGGGCCCCAACTGCCTCGGCATCGCCAACACCGACCCCGCCGTCCAGCTCAACGCGACCCTCGCCGCCACCCTGCCGTGCCGGGGCGAGGTGGGGTTCTTCAGCCAGTCGGGCGCGCTCGGCACGGCGCTGCTCCAGCGGGTGGCCCAGCGCGGCATGGGCATCTCGACGTTCGTCTCCGCGGGCAACCGGGCCGACGTCTCCGGCAACGACCTGCTGCAGTACTGGGAGGAAGACGACTCGACCGAGGTGATCCTGCTCTACCTGGAGTCGCTCGGCAATCCGCGCAAGTTCACCCGGCTGGCCAGGCGCATCGCCCGCAGCAAGCCGGTCGTGGTGGTCAAGAGCGGCGGCACCCCCGCCGGGCACTCGGCGGAGGAGCTGCGACTGCCCGACTCGGCGATCAGCTCGCTGTTCGAGCAGGCGGGGCTGATCAGGGTCGACGACCTCATCCAGCTGTTCGACGTGGGTCAGCTGCTGGCCTACCAGCCGCTGCCCGCCGGGCCCCGGGTCGCGCTCGTGACCAACTCCGACGCGCTCGGCCTCCTGGCCGCCGACGCCTGCCTCGCCGCCGGCCTCGAACCCCGCCCGCCGGTCAACCTGGGCGCCGCCGCCGGGGCCTCGGAGTTCGGCGCGGCCCTCGCCGGCGAGCTGGCCTCTCCCGACGTGGACGCGGCCGTCGTGATCTACATGCCGCCCATCCCCGGCGACACGGACGCGGTGGCGGCCGAGCTGCTGCGGGTCTCGAAGGACTCCGGCAAGCCGGTGCTGGCCACGTTCCAGGGGCATCTGGGCATGCACCCGGCCCTCCGCGTCGAGACCGGCCCGCCGGGGTGCGGGACGACGCCCTCGCGCGGCTCCATCCCCTCGTACGCGGCGCCCGAGGAGGCCGTACGGGCGCTGGCCCATGTGGTCCGCTACGCGAAGTGGCGCGCCCACCCGGCGGTGCCGCCGCCGGAGCTCGATGGCATCGACACGGCCCGCGCCAAGACTCTCGTCCAGACGGCCCTCAGCACGGCGTCCCCGCCGCGGACCGGCGCGTCAGAAGAGGGGGAGGGCCCCGCCGCGCCGTCGGGGGCGTTCGCGCAGCCGGGCCCGCCGGTCGAGGTGGACGCCGCCGAGCTCCTGTCCTGCTACGGCCTCACCGTCTGGCCCGCCGAAGTGGTGCGGTCGCCGGACGAGGCGGTGAAGGCGGCCGAGCGGCTCGGCTGGCCGGTGGTGCTCAAGGTGGCCGACCCCGGCGCCTCGCGGCGCGCCGGCACCGTACGTCTCGGCCTGACCGGGCCCGAGATGGTCCGCCACGCCTACGCCGAGTTCGCCGACCAGCTGGGCGAACGCGTGGAGCTGGCGGTCCAGCGCATGGCGCCGCAGCCGGCCGTCCCGACCGTCGTGGGCGTCGTCGAGGACCCCGCGTTCGGCCCCTTCGTCTCGTTCGGGCTCGGCGAGGTGACCGCGCGCCTCCTCCTCGACCAGGGCTTCCGCCTGGCCCCCCTGACCCGCGAGGACGCCGCCGCACTCGTGCGTTCCGTCCGCGCGGCCCCGCTGCTCTTCGGCGAGTACGGCTACCCGCCCGTGGCCGTGGACGCCCTGGAAGACCTCCTGGTACGCGTCGGCCGCCTGGCCCACGACCTGCCGGAGGTGGCCAGGCTGGACCTGGACCAGGTGCTGGTCGGCGAGTCGGGGGTCATCGTCCTCGGCGCCCGCGCCACCCTCCGCACCCCGGCGGGCCCACGCCTCGACGGCGGCCCCCGGAGGCTGTCGTGATCAGCTCTCAGCGAAGGGCGGCCGACGGCGGCGAATGGGGTGAACCAAAGCGCCCTTTGATGCCTGGATAAAAGACGTTATAGAGCGTTATATCCGGCGGGTGAGCACACAGCCTCGCCCTGGCAGGATGGACCCATGAGGGAAACCCGAGTCTCAGCCGCGGGCCTGCGTGAAGCGATCGAGCGCAGCGGCTACTATCCCGACCTCGTCACGGATGCGGTCGAATCCGCGCTGGGCAAGGAGGCAGTGACCGCCTTCGTGGTCCATCACGAGGCCACTTTCGATCCCGCCATGGAGGTGCGCAGGCACGTCACGGTGCTGGTGCTGTCGGCGACGCGGCTGCTGGTCTGCCACACCGACGAGCACCCCGCGGTGGAGGGCGTCTCGACGTCTCATGCCTCCACGACCACGGAGGCCGTACGCCTGACCCGCGTCCAGTCGGTCGCCGTCACGCGCGTGGTGCCCGACCCCGCCTCCTACGTCCCAGGCGTGCCCCCCACGGAGGTGACGCTCACGATCGGGTGGGGCGCCATCTCGCACGTGGACCTGGAGCCGGCCACCTGCGGTGACGAAAACTGCGAGGCCGACCACGGCTACACGGGCGCGATCACGGCCGACGACCTGTCCCTCCGGGTCAGCGAGGCGGCCGACGGCCCGGAAGCGGTCACCCACGTCCTCGCCTTCGCCAAGGCCCTCTCCGAAGCCACCGCCCGCGCTTCCTGAGGAGCGATCCGCCGAGGCTTAGGATGAACGACATGCTGGTGCCGGGGTACGGCGGCGGGTCACTCGCGGACCTGCCCGACGCGTTGCTGGCGGCGCTGGGCGTACGCGCACCCGGCCCGGACACGGCGAGCTCGCCCGGCGCGCCGGGCGGAGAGCCGCTCGTCCTGGAGCCGGCCGATCGCGTGTGCCTGTTCCTGGTCGACGGCCTGGGCGCCGAGCTGCTGAAGGCCCACGCCGAGGCCGCCCCGTTCCTGTCCGGCCTGGCGGGCCGGACGCTCACCGCCGGATTCCCGGCCACGACCGTCACCAGCCTGTGCTCCCTCGGCACCGGGCTGACCCCGGGCGAGCACGGCATGCTCGGCCTGACGCTGGCCGTGCCCGGCACCGGCCACCTGTTCAACTGCCTGCGGTGGACCCTTCCCGACGGCCTGACCATGGATCCCGAGCAGTGGCAGCCCGCCCCGACCGTCTACCAGCGCGCCACCCTGGCCGGGCTCGACGCGGTCTACGTCGCCCCCGCCGAGTTCGAGGGCACCGGCCTGACGAAGGCCGTCTACCGGGGCGTACGCTACGTGGCCGCCGACACCGTGGACGACCGCGTGGCCCGCGTGCACGAGTCGATGCGCCAAGGGGCGGCGCATGTCACCGTCTATTACGGCGATCTGGACGCCGCCGGGCACATGACGGGGTGGGGCAGCGCGGAGTGGCTGCGGCAGCTCGCCATCGTCGACGACATGGCCCAGCGGCTGGCGGCCGGCCTGCCCCCGGGGTCCGCCCTCTACGTGACCGCCGACCACGGCATGGTCAACGCCACCGAGAAGATCGACGCCGAGAGCGTGCCCGAGCTGACGGAGGGCGTGGCGCTGCTCGGCGGGGAGGCCAGGGCCAGGCACGTCTATGCCGAGCCGGGAGCCGGGCGCGACGTGCTGGAGGCGTGGCGCGAGACCCTTCGCGGGAAGGCCTGGGTGGTGTCCAGGCGGGAGGCGGTGGAGTCGGGCTGGTTCGGCCCTCGGGTGCTGGAGGCGTGGCTGGGGCGCATCGGCGACGTCGTGGCCGTGCCCCACGCCGACCTGGCGATCATCGCGCCCACCCACCACAGGATCGAGGCCCTGTTCACCGGCTACCACGGCTCGATGACGGCGGCCGAGCAGCACGTGCCGCTGCTTGAGGCCCGCACGTGAGCCGGCCGGAGATACTGTGACGAGTTCCGGCGACGAATTCTCTGGGGGTACGCCTTGACCAGCCCGCTGATCACACCGGCCGAGCTCGCCGCGCTCGATGACGTGACGGTGCTCGACGTCCGCTGGCGGCTCGGCGGGCCGCCCGGGGTGGAGTTCTACCGTGAGGGTCACATCCCGGGCGCCGTCTACTGCGACCTGGACCAGGATCTCGCGGCCCCGCCCGGTGCGGGCGGGCGGCATCCGCTGCCCGAGGCGGCCGCGTTCCAGAGCGCTATGCGGCGGCTCGGGGTGTCGGACGGGCGCCCCGTGGTGGTCTACGACGACGCCGGCTCCACGGTGGCGGCCAGGGCCTGGTGGGCGCTGCGCTACTTCGGCCACCAGGACGTCCGCGTCCTCGACGGCGGGCTGCCCGCGTGGACCGAGGCCGGGCTGCCCATCACGAAGGACGCACCCGACCTCCCGGCGTCCGGTGACTTCACCGCGCGGCCCGGCGGGATGCCGGCCGTGACGGCCGACGAGGCGGCGGCCCTGGCCACCCAGGGCGTGCTGCTCGACGCCAGAGCCGCCGAACGCTACCGGGGCGAGGTGGAGCCGGTCGATCCGGTGGCCGGTCACGTTCCCGGGGCCGTCAACGCACCCACCACGGAGAACGTCGGGCCCGACGGCCGCTTCCTCCCGCCCGCCGCCCTCCGTGACCGCTTCGCCGGGCTGGGGGTCCGGGAGGGGGTTCAGGCGGGGGCCTACTGCGGTTCTGGGGTGACGGCCGCGCACGAGGTGCTGGCCCTGGAGGTGGCCGGCCTGCCCGCCGCCCTGTACGTGGGCTCCTGGTCCAACTGGGTGGCCGACCCCTCCCGCCCGATCGCCACCGGCTGACCCCGGCCCCCGGCCACCACCGGCCGGTCCCAGAACCCCGACCGTCACCGGCTGGCCTCGGGACCCCGGCCGCCAACGGCCGGCCGCTCACCCAGGTGATCGTCGGGCAAGCGGCTCGGCGGCCCGCTCTCCCAGGACGGCCAGGCGTTTCCGGCCGGGTGGCGGCTCGGCCGGGCGTCGGCTGCGGCATGACAGGCGGGGTGCGCTCGAAGAGACGCCTGCTCTGGCGGCGGGGCGGCCCCCGTACCACTGGCCCCTAATACAGCGGATGGTCACCGGCGCCGAAGCAGACGAAGCCGGTTTCGCCGGTCTTGGCGGCGGCGGAGGCCAGGGCCGCGTCCGGGGGCTGGCCCGCCACCAGCAGTTCGTGGAACATGCTCATGAGCACCCGCGCCCCCTCGTCCCGTACCGGCACCAGCCCGGCCACCACGCACGCGGACCCCTTGGACAGGAACGTTCCGGGCAGGCCCAGCGGCGCCCCCTCCACGGGCGTGCGCGACATCCCGGAGTTGCAGGCCGACAGCACCACCAGCCCCGGCGACCGCGGGACGTCCAGCAGGTCGTAGGCCATCAGCGAGCCGTCCTCCAACGTGATCCCGGACACCAGCGGGCTGCGCGCGTGGAAGACCCCGTGCGCGGCCAGGTGCAGGACGTCGGCCGCCACCAGGGCCTCCAGCACCGGCCCGGTGCGCCCCGGCGCCTCGCGCCCGTCCGGGTGGCAGGCGAGCACGTTCCCCACCTCGGCGTGCGCGTGCGCCAGGGCGGGCCCGGCGGCCGCCACCACCACCGGCGGACCGCTCCGGCGGGCACGGGCGAGCTCCCGGGCCCGCACCCAACCGGCCGCGCTGGCGACCACGTTGACCGGGCGTTCGCGCAGGCACGGCAGCGCGCCCCACGGCAGCGTGTGCAGGGCGTCCACCGGCACCACCACCAGCGGTCCGTCTCCCAGCTCGGCGAGGAGCGGGCGCAGCAGCAGCCCCTCGACCTCCAGGGCCGCCACCTCGACGCTCTCCAAGTCGCAGCGAGGATGCGGCGTCCCGGAGCACTGGCGGCGCAGCGCGTGACGGAGCCGGACGATCGCCTCCTTCACCTGCCGCACGTCGCCCACCCGCCGCAGCGCCACCCGTTCCCCGGTGACGAGTACGGCCAGCAGCGAGTCCTCGTCGGCCACGAACTCCACCAGCGCCCCGAACCCCAGCTCGGCCCGCACCCGTTCGGGGTCCACCAGCGAGCACGCGTGCGCGGGCGCGGCCACCGCCCGCCACCGCTCCGCGAACTCGAACACCTCCCCCGCGGACCCGCCCCGCACCGCCAGCCCCAGCCCGAATCCCGCCAGCCGCTCCCCGGCCCGGGCCGCGTGGGCGCGCAGCGAGGGATCGTCGAACGTCTCCACCCGCTCGCCCACCTCCGACAGCCCGACGCGGACCGCCCGGAAGGCCCCCGTGGCGTCCTCCTGCAGCGACGCCTCCAGGGCGAGCGCGTGCTGCCGCACCGGCACCGGGATCTCCGCCTCCCGCGCGGGCTCGGAGTCCAGCGGGGTGAGCCGGGTGCCGATCTGGGGGAACGGCTCCTCACGTTCGGCGTGTTCGGTGAGGAGGGCCAGCTGCGCCGAGGCCGTCGGATGGTCGTCCACGGCCAGCGCCGCCTCGGCCGCCACCAGCCGCAGCGTGGCCGCGCCCGCCAGGTGCGCCAGGCAGTCCTCCAGCTCGTCCGCGCACTCGACCAGATCGGCGACCAGGTCGGGCGTGACCGGTTCGAGCGTCAGCCGGGCCCGCAGGACGACCTCCCTGGCCAGCGGCAGCCACGACATCCGGTCCTGCTCGGCCAGCTCGCCGGCCGCCTGCTCGGCCACCTCCAGCGCCCGGCGCGGATCACCGGTCAGCAGCTCCACCTGGGCCAGCTTCAGCCGCGCCTCGGCCAGCGCCACGTGCGCCCCCGACGCCTCGAGATCGGGTACGGCCAGGCTCAGCATGGCCCTGGCCTCGCCCGGCAGGTGGGCGGCCAGCAGGGCACCGGCGAAGTCGGCTCGCATCGTGGCCAGCCGCTCGGGGAAGCCGAACAGGGTGTCCTCGGCCTCCCGGTAGAGCTTGAACGCCCCCGCGATGTCGCCCCGCCGTACCGCGAGGAAGGGCAGGTTCGCGGCGGACAGGCGGGCCAGGTGCCGCAGCCCCGAGTGCCGGGAGATCTCCAGGCAGGCGGTGAGGTCGCGCATGGCGGCATCCCAGTCGCCGCGGTAGGAGTGGACGAGGCCGCGGTTGAGCAGGCCGCCCGCCAGGAACCTGCGGTCGTCGATGGTGCCGGGAGCGGTCACGAGGGCCCGCAGCGCGCGGTCGCAGGCGGCGATGGCCTCCTGGTGGCGGCCCAGGCGGGCCAGGGCGACCGCGCGCTGGGTGTCGAGCTTGGCGCGGTCCAGCGGCGAGAGGTGGGCCCAGGCCAGGGCGGCCACGCGCAGGGCCTGGAGCGGGTGGCCGCGTTCGGTGCGTACGGTGACGAGGGAGAGCCGGGCCTGGGCGATGCGCTCCGGCGGGGCGCCCGGGGTGGCGATGGCCTCGCGGAGGTGGTGCTCGGCGCTCCGCAGATCGCCGAGCTCGCGGGAGGCCAGCGCGATGGCCCTGTGCGCGACGGCCTCGCCCTCGGGGTTGCCGGCGCGACGGGCGGACGAGAGCACGGTACGGCCAGCGTGAAGGGCGTGGTCGGGATCGACCAGGGAGCGCATGACAGCGGCCTCGGCCGCCACGACGAGCGGATCTCGGTCGTCGGGTCGCTCTGGTGTTGCGCTCATATGGATGCCTTGGATGGAAACTCGGTGCCTGGAACGGAAACGGCCGAGAGAGGCGACGCGGCTCTCTCGGCTGGTCGACAGGGCTGACCGACAGGGCCGGCCAGCAGGGGGCGCGTCAGGGCCGGATGCGCACCCATCGCGTCTGAACGGGCTTGTGCCCGGGGCGATGGCAGACCACGCTCAGCCAGCCGGGCGGCAGGCCGGTGGCGGCGAAGTCGCCGGAGCCGGCGATCCGCCGGGTGAGCGTCAGATGGGGAGTGCGCACGTCGATGAGCGCGCCCTCTCCCGGGTACGGGAAGACGTGTCCCGCCACGTCGATGAGCCCGTCGCCGATCGTCACCTCCAGGTCGAAGGTGAGGCCCGCGACGACGAAGCGCACCAGATGGGAGTTTTCGTCATCGCGGACGCCGCCGGTCGCGCCGAGGTCGGCGGGGGCGGCCGTCACCGCCCCGGGGACCCGGAGCCGGTAGGCGTCGCGCGCGGCGGCGGACACGTTGCCGGGGATCGGGTCGTTCCCGGAGGCCAGCCGGAGGGCCGCCAGGAAGTATTCGTCGTTGATCATTGCGCTGTCTCCTGTATTGAGATCAGAGTGCGCAGTTTTTCCAGGCACCGGGCCTTGGTCGGGCCGATGCTGCCCACGGGCAGTCCGAGCCGTGACGCCATCTGCTGGTTGCCGAAGTCGACGGCGACCAGCTGGAGGAGTGAGCGGCAGGGCTCGTGCAGGTCGGAGACCGTCTTCCAGAGCAGGCGGCGGCCGTCGGCCTCCAGGACGGCGGACTCCGGGTCAGGGTCTTCGACGACCTCGAAGGAGGAGACCCCGGGACGATCCTTGCGCAGCAGCAGGAGGGCTTCACGGCGCACGGTCGTCACCAGCCAGGCCCCCACTCCGGCCGGATCCCTGATGTTCGGCAGGTGCTGCAGCAGGCGCAACCAGGAGCCCTGGACCGCGTCCGCCGCGTCGGAGGGGCTCAGGCCGCATGCGCGGGCCACCGCCCACATGCGCGGCCCGAACCTGGACTCCAGCTCGTCCCAGGCCGTCCGGTCTCCCTCGGCCGCCGCTGCGAGCAGCTCCGCTGAATCGCGCATCGCGGCCTCCTTCCGTCCGGCACGGGCAAGCGATCATGCCTCCCCGTGATTGGCTGAGGACTGAGCGTAAACTCTACAGACTCGCCGGGACCAGAACTCCCAGATCGGGAATTTGCCGGGCCTGCTCGGACTCGAAGAGCCGCCTGGCGACCTCCTTGGCAGGCTCGCTCTTGGCCCCGTCCGCGACGGCCCCCGCCACCAGGGCGGTGGCGAACGACGTGCCGCTCCACGCCGCGTATCCCGCGAAGTCGCCGCCGTCCAGGAAACTGCTGGTCAGCCAGTCGCCGCGGGCGCAGGCGTCCACCCAGATGCCGTAGCCGGAGTAGGGGGCGCGCCGCTGCTCCGCGGCGTCCAGGGCGGCCACGCCCACCACAAAGGGCAGCGCCGCCGGCCAGAACGGCCGGTCGGACCCCGTGTTGCCGGCGCAGGCCACGGTCACCGTGTCGGGCAGCGCGGCGAGGGCGTCGCTCAGCAGCGGCGGCGGGCGGTCGTCGTAGGTGTGGCCGCCGAAGGAGAGGTTGAGCACCTGCGGAGGGCGCTCGCGCATGCGGTGGAGGGCGCGTACGACGGTCGCCTCGTCGCCGATGCCGTCGCCGTCGAGCACCCGGTGCACGCTCAGTTGCGCGCCCGGGGCCCGCCGGGTCAGCAGGCCGGCGATGAACGTGCCGTGGCCCGCCTGCGAGCCCTCCGTCGCGTCGGCGCTCTCGGGGGCGCTCTCGCCGTACCAGTCGCTGCCGGACCACCACGGGTGCTTGGCGATGCCGGTGTCGAGCAGCCCCACGACCACGCCCGAGCGGGCCCGGCCGGGCTTGTGGGCGATGGGCGGGGTGGGGAAGGGTCTGGACGCGGGACCACCGAAGAACAGGGGCTGGCCGCGGAACACGTGGTTCGGCGATGCGCGCAGGCCCCGCTCGCGGAGTTCGGCGGTGATCTCGCAGGGGTCGGCGCCGGGCGACAGGTGGATCACGCAGACGCCGTCCGCCTCCGAGACCGCCTGGGTCCAGCGTGAGACGGCCGACAGCGCCGAGCGGTCGGCCAGCACCTGACCAGGCCGGATGAGCGACGCGCCGACAGATTGCATTTCCATGAGGCGGTATGTTTCCCCGCTGGTCCAACTGTCACATGCCACTCCCGCATCAAGTTGGTATGGCCCCCCTCTGGTGCCGGATAGCGACCGACGGTAGTCTCTCCCTAGTCACTTGTGATCATCCCGGGGCGAGGCCGTTGGGGAAGGCGCACCTCGTACCGAAACGGGAGGTCCGGTGTCTGCTCGTGGCGTCCTTTACGTCCACTCGGCTCAGCCCGCGCTGTGCCCTCATATCGAATGGGCAGTCGCGGGTGTCCTTGGCGTGCCCGTTGATCTGACGTGGACTCCGCAACCCGCCGCGCCCAACGTCGTGCGGGCCCAGGCGGAGTGGGAGGGCCGCGCCGGCATCGCCGCGGCCATCGCCTCCTCGCTCATGGGCTGGCAGCGCCTCAGGTTCGAGATCACCGAGGACGCGTCGCCGGGAGTGGACGGGTCCCGCCACGCCTACACGCCGACGCTCGGCGCCTTCACCGCGGTCATCGGCGTGGCGGGCGACATCATGATCCCCGAAGACCGGCTCCGGGCGGCGATGATGATGGCCGCGCAGGGACGGTGCGTGCTGGAGGACGAGCTGGACAAGATGCTCGGGCGGCCGTGGGACGAGGAGCTCGAGCCGTTCCGGTACGCGGGCGACGGTGCGCCCGTCCGCTGGCTGCACGCCGCCGTCTGACCCTGCCCACGCCACGGGCGAGCGCTGCGCCCGAGAGGCCCCGCACCCACGTCGGTGCGGGGCCTCTCGGGAAGCATGAAAGAGGCCCCGCACCGATGCTCGGTGCGGGGCCGATCGTCAGAAGGACTACAGCGGGATGTTGCCGTGGGCGCCGCGGGCGGGCGTGGCCTGGGCGAGGAGCTTGGCGATGGCGCCGCGCGTCTCCTCAGGCTTGATCACCTCGTCGATGACCCCCAGCTCCTTCGCCCGGTCGAGCCCACCGGCCAGCTTCTCGTGCTCGGCGGCCAGCCGCTGCTCCAGCTCGGCCCGCTCCTCCTCCGGCGCGGCGGCCAGCTCGCGCCGCTTGAGGATGCGCACGGCCGCCACCGGCCCCATGACCGCCACCTGGGTGGTCGGCCAGCCGAACACCTTGGTGGCCCCGAGCGCGCGGGAGTTCATCGCGATGTACGCGCCCCCGTACGCCTTCCGCGTCACCAGTGTGACCCTCGGCACCGAGGCCTCGGCGAAGGCGTGCAGCAGCTTGGCCCCCCGCCGTACGACCCCGTCGTGCTCCTGCCCGACGCCGGGCAGGTAGCCGGGGACGTCCACGAGGACAACCAACGGCACTCCGAAAGCGTCACACATACGTACGAACCGGGCGGCTTTCTCGGCGGACGTGGCGTCGAGGCAGCCGCCGAGCCGCATCGGGTTGTTGGCGATCACACCGACCGTCCGGCCACCGAGGCGGCCGAGCGATGTGACGATGTTCGGCGCCCACTTGGGGTGCAGCTCGATGCCAGGCTCGTCGAGCAGGCCGTTGACCAGCGGCTTGACGTCGTAGGCGCGCCTGGCCGAGTCGGGCAGCAGCGTGGAGAAGTCCACTTCCTCGATTTCTCCCGTGCGCACCCGGCCCTGGTGGCCGAGGAGCGTGGCGAGCTGGCGCGCCTTGACGTACGCGTCGGTCTCGGTCTTGGTGACGACGTGCACGACGCCGCTGCGCTTGCTGTGCGGCTCCGGGCCGCCCAGCGCCGCGGCGTCGACGTTTTCGCCGGTGACGCTGCGGACCACGTCGGGGCCCGTGACGAAGATGCGGCCGGACTCGGCCAGGATGACGAGGTCGGTCAGCGCGGGACCGTACGCGGCGCCGCCGGCGGCGGGGCCGACGACCACGGAGATCTGCGGCACCACGCCGGACGCCTTGGTCATGGCGGCGAAGACCCGCCCGACGGCGTGCAGCGACTCGACGCCTTCGGCGAGTCGCGCACCGCCGGAGTGCCAGATCCCGATGATCGGCACCCGTTCACGGACGGCCACGTCGTAGGCGTGCACGATGTGCTCGCAGCCCTCGCTGCCCATCGCGCCGCCCTGGAAGCGGGCGTCACTGCAGAAGGCGACGACGGGAACACCCTCGACGCGGCCCATGGCGGCCAGCACGCCGCTCTTGTCCTCGGAGGTGATCGGCCGCAGCGAGCCCTCGTCGAGCAGCGCGGTCAGGCGGACGACTGGATCGCGGGGATCGGCAGGCTCCTGATCGGTGCCGTCGGCCGCCACCCCGTTGTCCAGCACGGTCATTTATGCCCCCTTAAACACGACGGCCACGTTGTGGCCCCCGAATCCGAACGAGTTGTTGACCGCGGCGACGTCTCCTTCGGGCAGCTGACGGTTCTTCCCGTAGACCAGGTCGACCTCGATGCCGTCGTCGAGGTTGTCGAGGTTGATGGTCGCGGGGACGATCCGCTCCTGCAGCGCCTTGATGGTGAAGACGGACTCGATGCCGCCGGCCCCGCCGAGCAGGTGACCGGTCATCGACTTGGTCGAGGTCACGAGCGGGTGGGTGCCGATGGCCTTGGCCACGGCCTGCACCTCGCCGACGTCGCCGGCAGGGGTGGAGGTGGCATGTGCGTTGACGTGCTTGATGTCGAGCCCGGTCAGGCCGGCGTCGTTGAGCGCCTGGGTCATCGCCATGATGATGCCCCGGCCCTCGGGCTCAGGCTGTGTGATGTGGTGGGCGTCGGCGGAGTAGCCGACCCCGGCGCAGTAGGCGTAGATGCGCGCGCCGCGCGCCTTGGCGTGCTCCTCGGACTCCAGCACCACGATGCCGGCGCCCTCGCCGAGCACGAACCCGTCGCGGTCGCGGTCCCACGGCCGGGAGGCGCCCTGCGGGTCGTCGTTGCGGGTGGACATGGCCCGCGCGGCGGCGAAGGCCGCCATGTTGAGCCCGTGGATGGCGGCCTCGGTGCCGCCGGCCACGACCACGTCGGCGCGGCCCACCCTGATCATGTCCATCGCGTGGCCGATCGCCTCCGCGCCGGACGCGCACGCCGACACGGTGGCGTGCACCCCGGCCTGGGCACCCAGGTCGAGACCGATCCAGGCGGCCGGGCCGTTGGGCATGAGCATCGGCACGGTGAACGGCGAGAGCCGGTTCCAGCCGCGCTCGCGGTAGGTGTCGTAGGCGCTCAGCGTGGTGTTGATGCCGCCGATGCCACTGGAGACCACGACGCCCAGCCGCTCCGGCGCGACCTCGGGGGCGCCGGCGTCCTGCCAGGCCTCCCGGGCGGCGACCATCGCGAACTGCTCGCTGCGGTCGAGACGGCGGGCCTCCGGCCGCGGCAGCACCTCGGTGGGGTCCACCGCGGCCGTCCCCGCGAACTTCACGGGGACGGTGTCGATCCAGTCCGTGGTGAGGGTCTCGACACCGGACTGACCGGCGAGGAGCGCCGTCCAGGTCGAGGTGACGTCTCCACCGACGGGCGTCGTCGCGCCAAGCCCGGTGACGACGACACGTACCCGGTTCGCACTCACGTTTCGCGCTCCTTGCTAGTCAGAATGTGGTATCGGATCCGTGTTCAGCCCTGGATGAAGTTGAGGACGTCCTTGACCGTCTTCAGGTTCTTGAGCTGGTCGTCGGGGATCTCGACGCCGAACTCGTCCTGGGCGGCCACGGCGATCTCCACCATGGACAGGGAGTCGATGTCGAGGTCGTCCACGAAGCTCTTCTCGGGGGTCACGTCCGAGGCCGGGATGCCGGTGATCTCGTTGATGATCTTGCCGAGGCCGTCAAGAATGTCCTGCTCGGTGGCAGCCATGTCGCTGGTTCTCCTTTTGATTTCTGGGTTCTGTACGGCAGTGCCGTACAAGCTCTGGATGAAGTGCGGGGGGAGGCTAAGGGATCTCGATCACTTGCCCGGCGTAGGTCAGCCCCGCGCCGAAGCCGAGCAGCAGCGCGAGACCGCCGGAGCGGACCTCGCCGCGCTCCAGCATGCGCGAGAGCGCCAGCGGGATCGAGGCGGCCGAGGTGTTGCCGGCGTTGACGATGTCGCGGGCGATCACGGCCTTGTCGGCGCCCAGCTTGCGGGCGATGGCCTCGATGATGCGCAGGTTGGCCTGGTGGGGCACGAACGCCGTCAGCTCCGCCGGGTCCACGCCCGCGCGCTCGCAGGCCTCCAGCGCCACCGGGTGGAGCGCGGTGGTCGCCCAGCGGAACACCGTCTGGCCCTCCTGGCGGAGGAAGTTGTCGCGGTCCTTGATGGCGATCGCCTCGGACTTGTCGCCGGCGCTGCCCCACACCACGGGGCCGATGCCGGGGGTCTCGGAGGGACCCACCACCGCGGCGCCCGCGCCGTCGGCGAAGATCACGGCGGTGGACCTGTCGGTCCAGTCGACCCACTGCGACAGCTTCTCCGCGCCGATGACCAGCACGTGGCGGGCCGAGCCCGCGCGCACGGCGGCGCTCGCGGTGCCGAGGGCGTAGCAGAAGCCGGCGCAGGCTGCGTTCACGTCGAACGCGCCCGGCGCCTTGATGCCGAGGCGGTGGGCCACGACCGCGGAGGCGTTGGGGATCTGGGTCTCGAGCGTGCAGGTGGCCACGATGACCAGGTCGATCTCTTCGGGCGACAGGCCGCTCGCGGCCAGCGCCTTGCCGCCGGCGATGGTGGCCATGTCCTCAAGGGACTCGCTCTCGGGCGCGACGCGGCGCTCCTTGATGCCGACCCTGGACTGGATCCACTCGTCGTTGGTGTCGATGGTCTTGGCCAGGTCGTCGTTGGTGACGACGTTGGCCGGCTGGTAGTGGCCGAGGGCCAGGATCCTGCCGCCAGGGGCGACGTCGGGGATCTTCACTTGATCAGCTCCCTGGCCGCATCGAGGTCGTCGGGGGTCTTCAGCGCCACGGTCCGCACACCGGACAGGCCGCGCTTGGCCAGGCCGGTGAGCGTGCCGCCGGGCAGCAGCTCGATCATCTTCGTGACGCCGAGCCCGGCCATGGTCTCCATGCAGGCGCCCCACCTGACGGGGTTGCTGATCTGCTTGACCAGCCGGTCCACGAACTCGGCGCCGGAGGCGACCGCCTGACCGTCGGAGTTGGACAGGAGCGTGACGGCGGGGTCGGCGGGGGCCACGTTGGCGGCGGCCTCGCGCAGGCTCTCCACGGCGGGGGCCATGTGGCGGGTGTGGAAGGCGCCCGCCACCTTGAGCGGGATGAGCCGGGCGCGGGTCGGCGGGTCGTCCTTGAGCGCGGCCAGCTGCTCCAGCGTGCCGCCCGCGACGATCTGGCCGGCGCCGTTGATGTTGGCGGGGGTCAGGCCGTGCTTGTCGAGGGTGGCCAGCACGTCGTCCTCGGCGCCGCCGAGCACGGCGGTCATGCCGGTCTCGGTGATCGCGGCGGCCTTGGCCATGGCCTGGGCGCGCTCGCGGATCAGGGTGAGCGCCTGCTCGGGGGTGAGCACCCCGGCCAGCGCGGCCGCTGCGAACTCGCCCACGCTGTGGCCCGCGAGCACGTCCGGCGTCGCGCCGAGCACCTCGGCGGAGGCCAGCGCGGCGGCCACGAGAAGCGGCTGGGCGACGGCGGTGTCACGGATCTCGTCGGCGTCGGCGGTGGTCCCGTAGGCGATCAGATCGAGCCCGACGACCTCCGACCAGGCGCCGAGTCTGTCGGCCACACCGGGGAGCTCGAGCCAGGGAGAAAGGAAGCCTGGCGTTTGGGCACCTTGGCCCGGAGCGACGAGTACAAGCACAAAACCCACCTTGCCCTGTAGAACTCCGACACGCGGATAATGATCCGCACGAACTTCGTCCGGGGGGTTTTGTAGGAAGCCTACAGTGGGGATTTCGGCGGCATTACGTTAGGGCACGCCACATTTCGGCACTCTCCGACAACCGGCCGAGGATCAGCCCGACCTGGAGCGTGAAGGCGGACCTGCCCTCCGTGGGCTGGTAGCCGGTCAGCTCCGTGATCTTCTTCAGGCGGTAGCGGACGGTGTTGGGGTGGACGAACAGCAGCCGCGCCGTCGCCTCCAGCGAGGTGCCCTGCTCCAGGTACGTGGCGAGGGTGTCGAGCAGGGGAGTGCCCGCGAGCGGCAGGTAGACGTTCTCGATGAGCTGCTGCCTGGCGTCGTCGTCGCCGTCGAGCGCCCGCTCGGCCAGCAGGTCCTCGGCGTGCACCGGCCGGGGCGCGTCGGGCCACCCGGACGACGCCTTCAGCCCGGCCAGCGCCGCCCTGGCGGACCTGGCCGCGGCGTGCAGGTCGGGGACCTCGGGGCCGATGACGATGGGGCCCATGCCGAAGCGGTGCACGACCTGCTTGGCCGCGTCGTTGACGCTCTCGGCGCCGCCCACGATGACGATCAGCCGGTCGGCCTGCACGCCGGCCAGCAGGTCCATGCCGATGCGGCGGCCCTTCTCGCGCAGCCCGTCGATGACCGCGCGCGGGTCGTCGGCCGGGGCGTGGCCGGCGATGACGACCACGGGGGAGGAGGTCCAGCCGAGCGCGGCCGCCCAGGAGTGCAGGCCGTCGTCGACCTCGCCGCGGACCAGGGCGTCCACGATGAGGGCCTCCAGCCGGGCGTCCCACGAGCCCCTGGCCTCGGCCTCGCGGGCGTAGACGTGGGCGGCGGCGAAGGCGACGTCGCGGGTGTAGCGGAGCATGGCCTGCTGGAGCTGGTCCTCGCCGCCGGGCGCGGCCAGCTCGTGGGCCTGCGCCTCGACCACCTCGACCACGATCCTGACGATGTCGACGGTCTGCTGCAGCGAGATCGACCGCTTGAGCTCACGCGGAGCCGTGCCGAAGAACTCGATGCTGGGGGTGGGGCGATCCTCGCCGGCGATCGAGAACCACTCGACGAACGCCGCGATGCCGGCCTGGGCCACGAGCCCCACCCACGACCGGTCCTCCGCGCTGAGCGCGCGGAACCACGGAAGTTGCTCCTCCATGCGAGCCATCGCCGCCGTGCCGAGCGAGCCCATGGCCCGCTCGAGCCTGCGTGTGGTGTCCTCCCGGGTCCGGTCTGTCACGCCTCCTAGAGTGCCAGCTCTGTTCGGATGACCGCGACGGTCGTTCTGCCGGGGCCGGGCGAGCGGCTCCCGCCGCGTCAGATGACCGCGACGGCCGTGATGAGGCCGATAGCGACGTGCGTGACCGCGAGCAGCCGCGCGCCCGGCTGCAGCTCGGGCTCCTTCACGAGGTCGCGTACGGAGATGCCGACGACGCGGTCGAACAGCAGCATCGCCACGGTCTGCACCACGATGCCGACCAGGCCGAACACCGCGGTGCCCGCCAGCCCCTCGGCCAGCCGGCCGCCGGAGGACCAGATGGAGGCGGCCACGATGAGGCCGACGGCGGCCAGCGCGGAGGTGGCGAGCAGGGTGGCGTTCGGGTTGCGCTGGGTGCGGATGATCTCGCTCAGCTTGCCGGGGGTGGCCCAGTCGATCACGTAGAAGCCGACGATCATCAGGATCACGCCGACGGCGGCGTACGCGGCGATGGCGCCCGCGCCGCGGGCGAGGGTCTCGAGAAGAGTCACGTTGATTCCTATCGGGGGATGCGGTGGGGAGTCAGGCGATGCGGTGGGGGACGAACGAGGAGGTGTCATCGGTGATCAGGCCGGTCGTCTCCCTGATACCCAGCCCGGCGGCCTCATCCGCGACCACCCAGGCGCCGAGCACCGGCCGCTGCCCCTCGAACTGGGGCAGCGCCTCGAAGCCCTGGAAGACGTACCCCTCCTGGCCGTAGACGCCCGGTGTCTCCTGGGTGCCCTCGGGGGTGACGATGCGCATGGAGGCGCCCTCCCTGCCCAGCAGCGGCTTGGCGATGTAGGAGGTCAGGTCGCGCGGGCCGTCGAGGTAGGCGGGCAGCAGGTTGGGGTGGCCGGGGTTGAGCTCCCACAGGATCGCCAGCAGCGCCTTGTTGGACAGCAGCGTCTTCCACAGCGGCTCGATCCAGGTGGAGTGCCGTACGGCGTGCCGGCCGAAGTCGTCGGCCAGCATCCACTCCCACGGGTAGAGCTTGAACGCCGAGCGGATCATGCGGTTCTCGACGTCCACGAAGCGGCGGTTGAGCGAGTCCCAGCCGATGTCCTCCATGGCGACGGCGACGGTCTGCAGGCCCGCCTGCTCGGCGGTCTCCTGCAGGTAGGCCACGGTCATGGCCTCCTCGCCCGTCTCGTCCATGTTCGTGAACGCGAAGTGGGTGGGCCCGGGCGGCAGTCGCAGCTCGCGCCAGCGGTCGATGAGCCGCTCGTGCACGGAGTTCCACTGGTCGGCGCCCGGATGGACGTCCTGCAGCCAGAACCACTGCACGACCGACGACTCCACGAGCGAGGTCGGCGTGTCCGCGTTGTACTCCAGCAGCCTCGCCGGGCCCGTGCCGTCGTAGCGCAGGTCGAAGCGGGCGTACAGGTGGGCGTCGCGGCGCTCCCATGAGCGCGCCACGTCGTCCCACGCCCACTCGGGGATCGCGAAGTCGGCGAAGCGCCGGGCCGAGACCACGTGCTCGACGGCGCGCAGGCACATCTCGTGGAGCTCCTCGACCTGCTCCTCCAGCGCCTCGACCTCGTCCATGGAGAAGACGTAATGGATGGACTCGTCCCAGTACGGTCTGCTCAGCCCCGACGGGTGCGCCGCCCGGTGGTAGGCCAGGCCCTGGCCCTCGATCGTCTTCTCCCAGCCGTCCCTGGGAGTGCCATGCTCACGGCGCACCTGTCAGCTCCCGCCGCCCCAGTGGTTGCCGAAACCGCCCCGCTGGATCTCTTTCCCGTTGCGGGAGCTGATGCTCACGTCGGAGGGCCGGTACGTGGTGCCGCCGTGCACCTTGTTGCCCGACCTGGTGCCTCCGTAGTACCACATGTACGCCCCGCGCGAACCGCCGTAGTAGTGGTACGAACCGTTGTCGTCGTCGTCGCAGTAGTCGTCGTCGACGATCTCGTACGTGCCGTCCTCCAGCTGGATGACGCAGTCCGCGGTGACGTCGTCGTCATCCTGGGTGGCCGCGCAGTATCCGACCAGCATGACGGACAGAACGCCGAGAATGGTCAGCGGGATGGCCTTGGACGCCTTGCGCGCGGGCGGCGGGGGCGTGGGATGGGTTTTCGGAGGTTGTGCCATCAAGATCCTGCTTTCATGGGCCGCTCAGCCTATCGGCGGCCCTCGTCCCCGTTCAATCCTGTAGTCGTGGCCCCGAGGTATGTTCGCTCACATGGAACCGGTTGAGGCCCTGCGCGAGATCGCCTTCCTGCTGGAGCGCGCCGGAGAGCCCACGTACCGCGTGCGTGCCTTCCGTCGCGCCGCCCAGGTCGTCGCCGACCTGCCCAGGGACGAGCTCGTGCGGCTGGCCCGCACCGGCGGTCTCGGCGACCTGCCCGGCATCGGGAAGGTCACCGCCCTTGTGGTCAACGAAGGCCTCGATGGGCAGGTTCCTACGTATTTGCGGCGGTTGCGGGCGACCGACGGCGTGCAGCTCGACGAGGAGACGGAGGCGCTGCGCAGCGCGCTGAAGGGCGACCTGCACAGCCACTCCGACTGGTCGGACGGCGGCTCGCCGATCGAGGAGATGGCCGAGGCGGCCCGCGGGCTCGGCCACGACTACGTGGCGCTGACCGACCACTCGCCCCGCCTGACCGTCGCCAAGGGCCTGTCGGCCGAGCGCCTCGAACGCCAGCTCGACGTGGTGGCCGAGCTCAACGGGCGGCTGGCCCCGTTCCGGATCCTGACCGGCATCGAGGTGGACATCAACACGGACGGCTCCCTCGACCAGTCACCCGAGCTGCTGGAGCGGCTGGACGTGGTGGTGGCCAGCGTGCACTCCAAGCTGCGCATGGACGGCGACGAGATGACCCGCCGCATGGTCACCGCCATCGCCAACCCGCTGGTGGACGTGCTCGGCCACTGCACGGGGCGGGTGGTCAAGGCCGGCGGCAGGCGCGGCGAGCGCCGCCCGGAGTCGTCGTTCGACGCCGAGCTGGTCTTCGAGGCCTGCCGCCGGTTCGGGGTGGCGGTGGAGATCAACTCCCGGCCGGACCGGCTCGATCCGCCCAAGAGGTTGATGCGGCTGGCGTACGAGATGGGGTGCGTGTTCGCGATCGACTCCGACGCCCACGCGCCCGGGCAGCTCGACTGGCAGCACTACGGCTGCGAACGGGCTGTGCGGTGCGGCATCGAGGCCGACCGCGTCGTCAACACCTGGCCGCTGAAGCGGCTGCTCGACTGGACGGCCGCCTGAGCGTCACGTGCCTATTTGCCGACCCCGTCGGCGAGACCCTTGACGATGTAGCGCTGGCCCAGGAAGAACAGCAGGACCACGGGGAGCGCAGCGATCACCATCCCGGCGAAGACGACCGGATAGTCGGTGCCGTGCTTGCTCATCAGGCTGGTCAGGCCCACGGGGAGGGTCTGCACGCCGGTGCCGCTGGTGAAGATCATCGCGAAGAGGTACTCGTTCCAGGTGAAGAGGATGTGCAGCAGGACCGTCGAGGTCAGGATCGGCTTGCACATCGGCAGGATGATCCGCCAGAACGCCGTCCACCGGCCCGCGCCGTCCATCTCGGCCGCCTCGTCCACCTCGCGGGGCAGGTCGATCATGTACGCGCGGATGAGGAAGGTCGTGAACGGGACGCGGAAGGCGGTGTAGAGGATGAGCAGCGCCCAGAACGTGTTGTACAGCCCCATCGCCTGGAACATCTTCACCAGCGGCACGAGCGCCACGGTGGGGGCGAGCATGAGCCCGCCGAGTATCGCCGCCGTGAGCGTCCTGTTGAGCGGGACGTTGACGCGGGTGAGGCCGTAGGCGGCCCACGCGCTGACGAAGACCGTGGCGACCGTCGAGGTCAGCGTGACCAGCACGCTGGTGGTGAGGTAGTCGCTGACGCCGCGGTTCCACGCCTTCTGGTAGTTGTCGAAGCTCCAGTGCAGGGGCAGCGCGAACGGGTCGCCGAACAGCTCGGCGTTGGTCTTGAACCCGTTGAGCGTCATCCACAGCAGCGGATAGACCACGACCACCGCGAGGGCCAGCAGGAAGGCCCACATGAAGACGCGGGCGATCACCGCGAGAAAGCTCAGCCGCGTCACCATTCCACCCTTCTCCTGCGGGTGACCCACAGCTGCGCCACCGCGATGCCGAGCGTGATCACGAACAGGACGGTCGCGACCGCGGCGGCGTAGCCGAAGTTGTTGCGGACGAAGCCGCTGCGGTACAGCCAGGTGCCCAGCACCTGGGTCGAGTTGTTCGGACCGCCGGCGGTCATCACCATGACCTCGTTGAACACCTGGAACGCGCCCGAGATGGTGACGATCGCCATGAGCCCGGTCATCTCGCGCACGAGCGGCACCGTCACGTGGACGAACCGGCGGATCGCGCCGACGCCGTCGATGGCGGCGGCGCCGTAGATCTCCGAGGGGATGCGCTGGATCGCGACCGCGAACAGCAGCGTGGAGTAGCCGAAGCCCTGCCACTGGCTCATCGCGATGATCGCCGACATGGCCGTGCTCTCCTGGCCCAGCCACGCCTGGGCGAACTGGCCCAGGCCCACGGCCTTGAGCGCGTGGTTGAGCGGGCCCAGGTTCGGCTCGTACACGAAGTAGAACAGCAGCCCCGCGACGGTCAGCGAGATCGCCGAGGGGATGAAGTAGACCGCGCGCAGGCCGCGCCGCCAGCGCTCGCTGCCGATGCTCTCGATGAGCGCGGCGAGCAGGAGCGCGCCGAACACCTGGAACACGACGGAGACCACCGCGTACAGCGCGTTGTTGCCCAGCGACGACCAGAACACCGGGTCGTCGACGAGCTTGGCGTAGTTGTCGAGCCCGACGTACTCCTGGCTGCCGCTGTAGATGTCCCACTTGAGCGTGCTGAACTGCAGGTTCTGCACGAGCGGCAGGTAGACGAACACTCCGACCAGCACGAGGGCGGGCAGGACCCATACGAGCCTGAGCGTGGCGCGCACGTGCGGCCTCCCTACTTGGCTTCGGCCGAGGCCTGGCGCACGCTTTCGAGCACCTGCTCGGCGGTCTTGCCGCCGCTGACGATGGCCTCGCCGCCGGCCAGCCACGCGTCCGCCACCTCGGGCACGGTGACCATGTCGAGCCAGATGGCCAGCTTCGGCGCCTTGTTGACCAGCTGGACGCCCTCGTAGACGGCCTTGCTGGAGGTCTGCGGCGTGACCGCGCCGACGACCGTGCTGGGCTGCCCGTACGGCGGCGCGGACAGCGTCTTGGCGCTCTGCGCGCTCGTGGCGAACTTCATGAAGTCGACGGCCAGCGCGACCCTGGGGGACTTGGCGTTGACCAGGTATCCCTCGGGCGAGCCCTCCAGCACCGCCGGGTCCCCGGGGGCGTTCCGCGGGACCGGGAGCTGGAAGATGCCGAAGTCCGCGGGCTTGAGCTTGCCCGACGTCGCGTTGTCGAACTCCAGGATCTCCTGGTAGTACATGGCGGCCTTGCCGTTGGCGAAGGCCTCCTGCGCCGAGGAGTAGAGCACGCCGTTCGTGCCGCTCTTCGTGTCGGTGCACTGGTCGACCAGCGTCTTGAACTGGTTGAGCGCGGTGACGTAGCCGGGATTGTCCAGCTTGGCCGTGGCCGGGACGAAGTCGGCCTGCAGCACGGCGTCCGGCACGTTGTAGGCGAACAGCTGCTGCAGGTAGTGCAGGGCGGGCCAGCCGTCCTTGTTGCCGAAGGCGACGGGCTCGTACCCGGCCTTGCGCAGCGGGCCGCAGGCGGCGACGAGGTCCTCGAACGTCTTCGGCACCTCGACCCCGGCCTTGGCGAAGGCGCTCTTGCTGTAGCCCATGAACTTGCCGTTGCCGTACAGCGGGATCCCGTAGTTCTTGCCGTCGCGGGCGAAGGCGGCCAGCGAGCCGGGGCTGAACGTCTTGCCCCACTCCGTGTCCGGGCCGATCACCTTGGTGAGGTCGGCGGCGCGGCCGCCGCGGATGTAGTTGTCCGCCCAGTTGCCGGTCCAGGTGAAGTAGACGTCGGGCAGCGCGTCCGAGGCCGTGAGCGTCTTGAGCTTGTCCTTGACGCTCTGGTCGGTCTCCTGGATCAGCTCGACCTTCACCTGCGGATGCTTCTTCCGGTACTCGGCCGCGAGGTTCTCGAAGTAGGGACCCGTCGGGTCGCCGGCGAACTTGGTGAGGATGCTCAGCGTGCCGGAGAACTCCGGCGTGGCGGCGGCGTCGGCCGCCGGGGCCTGGGCGGGCCCGCCGGAGCCCGCGCCCGAGCAGGCGGTCAGCGTGAGTGTCCCGAGGAGTGCCGCGAACGTCGGCAGTGCGCGAGGGCGCATGGGCTTCCTTTCTCTTTCAGGAACGCCTTTTGGTGTTGGCCGACCTTACAGTGCATCTGATACCGGTACCAGCCCCAAATGCCAAGATCTTTTCTATCTCTCATGAAGTGGCTGGTTGTTTGACGAATCCAGAGCATCTGTGTCAACGTGACTGCCGCGTGATACCGGTATCAGATCGATCACGCGACATTCCCCCGGAAAGGATGCGAAGATGCTCGGGTTCAACGAGCCGGAATTTCTCTCCCAGGTGACGAGCGCGGTGGGCCTGCGCCCACGGATCGAGGAGCTGGTCGACCGGCTCGTGGACGAGGGGTTCAAGCACGTGCTCCTCGTCGGCGCCGGCGGCACCTACGCCCAGATGTGGCCGTACGAGCACCTGGCCCGGCGCAGCTCGACGCTCGACGTGCGCGCCGCGATCGCCGCCGAGCTGATCGTCTCCGGCGACGCCCGCCTGGGCGAGGACACCGTGGCGATCTTCACCTCGGTCTCCGGCACCACCGACGACACCGTCCGCGCGATCGAGTACTGCAAGTCCAAGGGCGCCTTCACGGTCTCCTTCACCGGCCACGCCGACTCGCCCGTGGCCACGAAGGTGGACGCGGCGCTCGTCTCGCAGCCCAAGACCTGGCCCTTCGACATGCAGCTGCTGCTGTTCATGACCCGGCTGCTGTCGCGCCGGGGCGAGTTCGACGGGTACGAGAAGTTCGCCGCCGAGTTCGAGGGCATCCCGGGGATCCTCGTCGAGGTCGCCAAGCAGGCCGAGCCGGTGGCCGCCGCGTTCGCCGAGGCCCACAAGGACAGCGACTACCACTTCCTCGTCGGCGGCGGGAACCTCTGGGGGTTCACCTACCTCTACTCCATGTGCATCCTCGAGGAGATGCAGTGGCTGCGCACGACGAGGGTGCACAGCGCGGAGTTCTTCCACGGCTCGCTCGAGCTGCTCGAAGAGGACACCAGCGTGATCATCTTCCAGGGCGAGGACGAGACGCGGCCGCTCACCGACCGCGCCGAGGCGTTCGCCCGGCGCGTCTCCAAGGACGTCACCGTCTTCGACACCCGCGACTACCCGCTCACCGGGATCAGCCCCGAGTTCCGCGGCCTGCTCGCGCCGCTCGTGCTCGACACCGTGCTGAGCCGCGTCAGCAAGCACCTGGAGCGGGTCCGGGACCACTCCCTCGACCTGCGCCGCTACTACCGGGTCATGGACTACTGAGGCCCGCATGCGAGTGCTCGGCTTCGGCGACAACATCGTCGACCGGTTCATCGACCGCGGCGTCGACTACCCCGGCGGCAACAGCGTCAACGTCGCCGTCTACGCCCGCCGCCTCGGCCTCGAGTCGGCCTACCTGGGCGTCTTCGGCGACGACCCGCTCGGCGCCTTCCTGCGGGAGTCGATCGCCGCGGAGGGGGTCTCGATCGACGGCTGCGTCGTGCGGGAGGGCGAGAGCGGCGTCTCGCACCTGCGGGTCGACGACGGCGACCGCGTCTTCCTGGGCTGGAACGGCGGCGGCGTCACCGTACGCGAGCCTCTCGTGCTCGACGACGGCCTGCTCGGCTACGTGGGCGGCTTCGACCTCGTGCATTCGAGCGTCTACTCCCGCAGCGAGCCCGAGCTGCCGAAGCTGGCCGAGCTCCGCACGCTGGTCAGCTTCGACCTGTCCAGCGAGGAGGAGTACCGCAGCCCCGCCTACCTCGACCGCGTCTGCCCGCACGCCGACCTCGTGCTGCTGTCCTGCTCCGACCTCGACGCGGCCGCCACCGGCGACCTGCTGGCCGAGGCGGTACGGCGGGGCGCCCGGCTCGCGGTCGGCACCCGCGGCGTGGCCGGCGCCATCGCCCACGACGGCCATGCCCTGGCGAGCGCTCCCGCGCAGCGCGCCGACGGCATCGTCGACACGATGGGCTGCGGCGACGCCTTCCTCGCCGGGTTCGCCGTCTCGATGCTGCGCGACGGCTGGACCTCCGGGGACCGGCCGGGGCTCGGCCGGATCGCGCGGGCGCTGGCCCGGGGGGCGGAATCGGCCCGCGACCAGTGCTTCGTCGAGGGCGCCTTCGGCCACGGCCGGCTGACTACGATGTGATGGGCCGATCAGGAACGGGGGAAGGGATCCATGCCAGCTGACCGTGGCCAGGGGCCGACGATCTCCGAGGTCGCGGCCGAGGCCGGCGTGGGCCGCGCCACGGCGGCCCGTACGCTCGGCGGCTACGGATACGTCAGCCCGGAGCTGCGCGCGCGGGTGCTCGCGGCGGCCGAGAAGCTCGGCTACCGCGCCAACGCGCTCGCGCGAAGCATGTCGACGGGCGTGAGCCACACCCTGGGCGTGATCGTGGCCGACATCGGCAACCCGTTCTTCGCCGGGTTGCTGCGGGGCATCTCCGACAGCGCGCGGGCGCGGGGCTTCGACGTGATCGTGCTGAGCACGTACGAGAACCTGCAGGAGGAGATCGCGGCCACCAACGTGCTCATCGACAAGCGGGTCGACGGCGTCGTCGTCGCCTCGGCCGCGCTCGACCGCGACCAGGTCGCCCACCTCAGGGCGGCCATGGACCGGGGCATCCCCGTCGTGCTCGTCGACCGCGCGGTGGCCGCCCTCGACCTCGACGCGGTCGTCATCGACAACCGCGACGCGGCCCGAGAGGCGGTCGAGGTGCTCATCGCGGCCGGTCACCGGCGCATCGGGTTCGTGTGGGGGCCGCCGGTGGCCGAGGCGCCCGCCACCAGGCGCGAGCTGCTGGCGGCGGCCTCGCGCAACCTGTGGACCGACGGCGAGCGATTGCGGGGCTACCTCGACGCGCTCGACGACGCGCACATCCCGTTCGATCCCGAGCTGGTGATGGTCGGGCCCAAGACGGAGGCGCGGGTGGCGGGGGAGGTCGCCCGCATGCTCGCCCTCCCCGACCGGGTCACCGCCGTGTTCTGCACGGAGACGGACGGCATGACCGGCTCCCTGCGCGCCCTGCGCAAGGCGGGGCTGTCCTACCCGGACGACGTGGCGCTGATCGGGTTCGACGACAGCGCGTGGGCGGCGGTCATGGACCCGCCCCTGACGATGATCGCCCAGCCGGTGCACCAGCTCGGCGCCAAGGCGGCCGAGGTCCTCCTCGACATCCTGGGCGGCGCCGAGCCGGCCCGCACCATGCACACCCTCCGCTCCGAGCTCATCCGACGCGCCTCGGTCGCTCCGCCGGCCTCGCCTTAGTCGATCAGCGCTCCAAACGCAAGCCTTGGCAAGCGCTTTCCGAGGGGCTAAAAACGTTCTAATCTAAGATCACTCCGCAGGAGTACGCCCGTGAGGCTTGCACTCATCGCCGCGGCGGTCACGCTGACCGTCTCGGCGACCCCCGCCGTGGCCGCCCCGCTCGACCCGGCCCCCGGACTCAAGTTCGACTTCGGTTCCACGTCCAGCCCGTTGGCCGAGGGCTACACGCGCGTCGCGCACACCACCCTCTACACCGCCGACCTCGGCTACGGCCTGGACCGGACGGTGGGCTTCCGCGACCGCGGCACCGCCGACCCGGTGACGCGTGACTTCACCGTCTCCGGTTCGTACGGCTTCGCCGTGGACGTGCCCGACGGCGAGTACGAGCTCACCGTGATCTCCGGGGACGCCATCGCCCCCAACGTCACCACGCTCGCCGTGGAAGGCGAGGATCGCGGCACCATCACCGCGAGCACCGGCGCGTACGGCGACTACACCGGCACCGCCCGGGTCGCCGACGGACAGCTCAACCTGGGCTTCGGCCGGGACGGCCGGGTGAACGCGGTCCTGGTCAAGCCGGCCACCGCGCCCACCGGGCTGGCCGCCACCGCGATCAAGGCGAGCGCCACCCCGAGCGTCACGCTGGCCTGGAACGCCACCGGCACCGCCGGCTACGAGATCTACCGGGCCGGGAGCACCGCCGGTCCGTGGACCAAGCTGGGCGGCAGCTCCGCGCCCGGCTTCACCGACAGCACCCCTGAGCTGGGCCTGACCTACGTCTACGCGGTCGCCGTGCCCGGCGGCACGCTGGGCGCGCCGCTCACCGTGACCGTCAAGGACGCCACGCAGGCCGCCCCGGCCGCGCCGGAGGGCCTGGAGCTGGTCACCGCCACCAGCAAGAAGATCACGCTGCGCTGGCGGCCGGTCGAGGGCGCCCTCCTCTACCACCTCTACCGGGACGACCAGCGCGTCGGCGTCGTGACCGAGGCCGGCTACACCGACGAGATCGTGCCCGCCGACCGGCACGGCTACCGGGTGGTGGCCGCCGGGACGGGCGGGTTGTCGGCCTCCTCGGCCACGGTGACCTCGCCGGTGACCGCCTATCCGCTGCGCCGGATGGCGAAGCTCGAGCGTGGCCTGGTCGCCGTACCGACCGGGCAGGGGACGCTGGTGAGCTGGCGGATGCTCGGCACCGACCCGGCCGAGGTGAGCTTCAAGCTCTACCGGGACGGGAAGCTCCTCACCACCACCGGCAAGACGAACTACCTGGACAGCGGCACCGGCTCCTACTCCGTCGCCGCGGTGCTGGACGGCCGGGCGGGCCGCCGCTCGGCGCCGGTGCGGCCCTGGGCGGCGCCGTACCTCGACATCCCGCTGGACAAACCGGCCGGAGGCGTGACCCCGGCCGGCGGCGGCTACGACTACCGCGCGAACGACGCGGCCGCCGCCGACCTGGACGGGGACGGACAGTACGAGATCGTGCTCAAGTGGGACCCGTCCAACTCCAAGGACAACTCCCAGGGCGGCTACACCGGCGAGGCCGTCTTCGACGCGTACGAGCTGGACGGGACCAGGCTCTGGAGGATCAACCTGGGCCGCAACGTCCGGGCCGGGGCGCACTACAGCCCGTTCCTGGTCGACGACTTCGACAGGGACGGGCGGGCCGAGTTCGTGGTCAAGACCGCGGACGGGAGCGTGGACGGCGCCGGGACCGTGATCGGGGACGCGGCCGCCGACTACCGCACCACCGGCGGGCGGATCCTGAGCGGGCCCGAGTACCTGACCGTCTTCGACGGGCGCACCGGCGCGGCGCTCGCCACCGTGGACTACGAGCCGGCCCGCGGCAACGTGGCCGACTGGGGCGACAGCGGCGGCAACCGTTCCGACCGCTTCCTGGCCGCCTCCGCCCACCTGGACGGCGTGCTGCCCAGCATCGTGATGACCCGCGGCTACTACGCCAAGACCATGCTGGTGGCCTACGACTGGCGGGGCGGCAAGCTGGCCAGGCGCTGGACCTTCTCCAGCTCCGACAACCCCGGGTACGGCGGCCAGGGCAACCACAACCTGTCCGTGGCCGACGTGGACGGCGACGGCAGGGATGAGATCGCCTACGGCGCCATGACCCTGGACGACGACGGCACCGGGCTCTACACCACCAAGCTCGAGCACGGCGACGCCATGCACCTGGGCGACCTCGACCCGGCACACCCCGGCCTGGAGATCGTCGGAGTGCACGAGCACACGGACATGCCGTGCGGCCTGGAGATGCACGACGCCGACAGCGGCGAGATCCTCTGGTGCGTCAGGACCGGCCAGGACACCGGGCGCGGCCTCACCGGCGACATCGACCCCTCACACCCGGGCGAGGAGGCCTGGGCCTCCACCGGGGCCGGACTCCACACCGCCACCGGCGAGCTCATCTCCACGAAGACCCCGGCGATCAGCAACACCATCTGGTGGGACGGCGACCTGTCCAGGGAGATCCTGGACCACGACTACTCCGCCGACAAGCTGGCCGGCGTGCCGACCATCGGCAAGTGGGACCCGGCCACGCAGACCACGGCCAACCTGCTCACCGCGACCGGCGCCTACTCCAACAACACCACCAAGGGCAACCCCTCGCTCCAGGCCGACCTCCTGGGCGACTGGCGCGAGGAACTGATCGTCCGGACCGAGGACTCCACCGCGCTGCGGCTCTACGCCACGCCGTACCCGACCGAACAGCGCTTCCGGACGCTCATGCACGACCCGGTCTACGAGTCCGGGATCGTCTGGCAGAACGTCGGCTACAACCAGCCCCCGCACACCGGTTTCTTCCTGGGCACCGGGATGACCCCGCCGCCGGCGCCGTACCTGACCACCGGCTCCCCGGTCGAGGCCCGGCTTTCGCTCCGGAAGGACCGGCTCGACGTGGATCTGCCCCGGCGCGACTCGTCCGGGATCCTCCCGAGTACGGTCCGCGCGGTCGCCGACGGCAAGCTGGTGGAACTCGCCGCCACGGCGCTCCCGCACGGCGAACTCCGGGTGGACGGGGCCGCCATCGCCAAGGCGCTGACCGGCTACACCGGTGCCGTCGCCGTGACCATCACCGGTCACCTGACCGACGGCCGCACCTTCACCGGCCAGGTGAAGATCCGCCCGTGACGTCCGCCTCGCTCTTCTCGCGCTTCCGCAGCAGATCTCGAACATGCAGGTGAACGAGCAGGACCCAGCCGACGATCACAACGACCCGCCCCAGCCACGACCATGAGCCCAGGCCCCAGCCGAACATGTCCCAGGGCTTGCCCGCGAGCAGCCCCAGGGTCTGGGTCACGAGGACGAACAGGCCGAAGACGATGAAGAGGAGATTTACCCAGATCGGCCATGTCGGGCGAAGCCGCTCCGTGGGGCGGAGTCTGCGCGTGTCATCGGGTTGCTCAGCCACAGCAATACTCTGACACTCGGCTGTGGCCGTGGGGTTGCCCGTCCTCGGCGCCGCCCTGGGCGGCCTTCTCGCCCGCGAGCAGGCCGGCAGCGCCCTCTCCGCGAAAAGCACGGCAAAAGGTCTGTAGGTCGCGCCGAACGGCTCAGGCGAGCGGGCCTTCGCGTCGTACATCGCCCGGTAGACGACGGCATCGACCGAACGCCCTGCCAATCCATAGGCCGGCCGTTACCTGAGGAGCGTGGTGCTGGCGGGCAGGGGTGTTCCGACTCTGCGCTTCATGACCCTTGCCGGCATGAGCCCGTTTCCACAGGGGGCCCGCACCTGGCATTTCAGCCGTCTTGGCGTTGCTTCAGGCGGAGTGCTTCCTTGCGGGTCTCGGCCTGGATGGACCGCTCGTGCTCCAGCCACGCCGGGTTCTCCGCCTTCAGCGCATCGATCTCGGCGGTGGTGAGCGGTTCGGTGATCCCGGCTCTGATCAGGCCGGAATTGGAGACCCCGAGCTTGGCGGCGACGACCTGCCTGGGGTGCGGGCCGTTGCGGCGCAGGTCGGCCAGCCAGGCGGGTGGCCTCGACTGCAACTCGTTCAGCTCGTCCCTGGAGACGACGCCCGCCTGGAACTCGGCGGGAGTGGCCGAGAGGAGGACACCCAGCTTCTTGGCCGCGGTCTCGGGCTTCATCGTCTGGGTGGTCTTGGGCTTGGGCGAGGTCATGACATCAAGAGTAGTCAGTCGGAACGGGTTTCCATGACATCGGTACCCTGAGGAAGTGACTGATGGGGAGACCAAGGTGTTCCGGCTGGCGTACGTGCCTGGGGTGACGCCCGCGAAATGGGTCAACATCTGGTCCGAGAGGCTGCCGGACGTGCCGATCACCCCGGTCATGGTCGCCGCCGCCGAAGTGGTGGATCTCCTTCGGGACGGCGGCGCCGACGCCGGATTCGTCAGGCTGCCGGTCGACCGCGACGGGCTCAGCGTGATTCCGCTCTACGTGGAGACCACGGTGGTCGTGGTGCCCAAGGACCACGCGGTGGCCGCCGTCGAAGAGGTGACCACCGCCGACCTGGCCGACGACGAGGTGCTCCATCCTCTGGACGACACCCTCGAGTGGACGGCCCGGCCCGGGCTGCCCGCGTTCACCCGCCCGGCCACCACTGCGGAGGCGATCGAGCTGGTAGCGGCCGGCGCCGGGCTTCTCCTGGTTCCGCAGTCGCTGGCACGCCTCCACCACCGCAAGGATCTCACCTACCGGCCGGTGCTGGACGCGGCGCAGTCCCAGGTCGCGCTGGCCTGGCCCACGGAGGCGACCACTGACCTGGTGGAAGATTTCATCGGCATCGTCCGCGGCCGGACAGCGAACAGCTCGCGGGGCCGTACCCCCGCCGCCCCTGCGAAGAAACCAGCACCAAAACCCGCAAAGAACGGCTCCGGCCGCCGGGCCGTACCGGCCGGCCGCAGAAAGAAGGGCCACCGGCCCCGGTGACCCCGAGCCCCGAACCTACCGAGGCTTGGCCGCCCGAAGTGGCAGCGGGACAGCTACGCGAGGTTGCCCTGACCATGCGCCCGATGCCGGGAACGTGATGCCGGCTCCCTTCAGCCCATCACGGCCTGGCCTGTTCAGGTGCCGCGTCACGCGGAGCTGATCGACACGGCCGGAGGCGCGTCGAGGTCGTGGGCGGAAAGAGCCAGCCAGACCACGGCCAGGACACCGGCGACCGCCACGACGTCGTCGTAGACCTCCCGCGGCACTCCGCTCAGCCCGCCCGCCATCGTGAGCACGAGGGGCAGCACCAGAGCGAAGATGCCGTACTTGACGGTGGCCCGCTGCCAGCGGCCGTCGTCCCACTGCGCCCGCAGGACCAGCACGTTCCAGATCAAGGAGTTGGCGGCTGCCGTCTAGATCTCCGTTCTCGCCTGCTCGATCTGCCGCACGATGGCATGGGCGCCATGCGCCTGTGCGATGGTGTGGGCCTCGTCGAGTGTCGCGAGCGCGTCCGCCCGGCGGTCCTGGGCGGCGGCGATGTAGGCCAGCCCGACCATGTTGGCGGCCACGCCCGGCAGGGCCCCGACCTCCCGCCACAGCCTCGACGACTCCTCCAGTCGCTCGCGCGCTTCATCCAGCCGACCGGCCATGTGTGCCGCGATGCCCAAGTGCCGCAGGGCCTCGGCCTGGGTCGGCTTGTCGCCGGCCTGCGCCGCCAGTCGGCAGGACTGCTCCAGTTGCGGAACCGCAGTCTCGTTGTCACGCCGGATGACCTGATGTAAGCAGCCGATCCAGAACAACGCCTCGGCCTCGCCGCGCGTGTCGCCCAGCGCCCGGTACAGCTCGATCGCGCGCTCGAACAACCGCAGTTCAGCCGGGTCCTCGACGGGTGACGAGCCGGCGCTGGCGCGCTCGTTGAGAAACCGCGCATGCAGGATCCGCCCACGAGCCAACGCGGCATCGGCCTCCACCGCGTCCAGGCCTCGTTCGGCGTCGGTCAGCACGCCGGCGTCGCCGCTGAACACTGCCCGTTCATAGAGCGTCTTGGCCCGTTCGATCCGGTCTTCGGCGCGCATAGCCGCCCCCGCCCTGACGTCGCCACTACGTGCTGGATCAGCAGTAGATTACTCCGGCCCAGGAGGCTCCATGACCGAACGACGCAGTCGAGGAGACGGCGCCCTGCACGGGGACGAGCAGCGGCAACGCTGGATCGCCGCCGGTGACGGTCGGGTGCACCCTGGCCGGCAAACGCATCGTCAAGAAGGTCCTCTCGCTGTGATCGGCGCTCGTACGGAGGAGCTGAGGGCGCTGCTCTGGTCACACGTCGTGGCCTACGACGAGGATCACGCGCGAAGATCGCGAACCAGCCCAATAGATCTTCGTCAGGGCTCTCTCGCTCCGGCTAATGGCACGTGAAGGGCACGAAGCCCCGTTTCCATGATCGGAGACAGGGCTCTTTCTGCAGGTGGGCGGTACTGGGTTCGAACCAGTGACCCCTCGCTGTAAGGCACATCAGAAGGGGGCGAGATCTTGGCTGATGCCCGCCCCTACCTGGGGTTGCGGTCCCGTACGGTCCTCTGGAGTCCGGGGCGATTGTCACTCAGTTAGTCACCCAGCATCTGGCCCGTGGGCTGCGGTTGCTGCCATACGTCACGGCCGTTGCTCCACAGTTCGGAGGCGTGGTACGCGAAGCGGTCGAACAAGCAGTCGTCCTGGTACCGCCGCAGGTGCAGCATCGGGGAGTCGTGTCCCACCAGCTTGGCCAGGTGAGGGGTGACGAGCATCTCCGAGTCGAACCGGAACACGCTCATGGCGATGTGCTCGTCACCGTACCGGGCCTCGACTCCAGGGACGTCGCGTAGCTGCTCGATCTCCGACAGCGTGATCCGAATGCGGGTGGACACGGTCAGCGGGACGTTCTCCACCTCCTCGCGGCGTTGGGTGACCTCGCTGTCCGGGTCGCCGACGAGAAACCGGATCTTGCAGCCCTGCTGCGCTTTCCGCTTGAGGACCTTCGCCAGGTTCGGGTGTTCCAGCCACAGGAAGTAGTTCGTGTAACCGGCGAACACGATCTCGTTGCGCGCCGCGTTGATGAGATTTCGCCAGATTGATTTCGGGCACGCGGAGCGATACGGATAAACGGTCAAGACCTCCTTGTCCGGCCCCGTTTTCACCGTATTGCGAATTGCGTCTGGCCATAGCACGGCTGTCTCAACTCCTAGTGCCTCTGCGGCGGCCCACTGGTGCCGCAGGTGCGGGACGCGAGCCTCGTCCTGCAACCAGCGCTCCACCGTCTTGACGTCCACGCCACACCGGTCGGCCAGGCTCTGGTTCGTGACCTTGGCGTTCAGCATGGCGCTGCGTAGGGCGACGTTGGCCACGGTACACCTCGGGACGGAGGACGTCAGGGACGTTTTGAGCGTAACGCCATAACGTCCTGGACGTCTCTATAACGCGGTGGGTTCGTCACGCAAAGGTAAGCACGCTGATTCCATGTCAACCCCGGTAATTCTCGGAGATCTCCAAGCGGCTTTTCCCGGTTGGTGTATTTGGCGTAGTTCTGTGGGGCGTCTCTGGGCAACTCGAAACGGCCGACGCCTATCCCAGCACGAGGTAGACCACGGTCTCTGCCAGACGATCGACGCGGATGACGTCGCTCAACTGGCTGAGCGGTTGAAGGAGCAGGAAGCAGCGGAGCAGGCGCTGTGAGCGTCCCTTCGTCCCGAATCGGCTGTCATGCCGAGATCGTGGACCTGCTCCACAGCCCAGCACAGACACGGGCGTGGGCCTCGGTGCTGCTCGGTCGTCGCGGGACCGTGGTAGCTGTGCTGCGTAACGGCACCTTGGGCTTGCTCAAACTCGACGGACAGACGCACGAGCTGCCCGGAGGGGTGCAGCGCTGGCCATTCCACTGGGATGACCTGCTTATACACGAAGATCCGGCAGGACCGGAGAAGCCAGCATGCGACTACCGGCTCGGCCTGTCCAACCACGAGAGGAACGCCGTACAGCATGCCGTACGGGCCAAGCAGAAGGTCAGCTTGTGCGGCGAGGCAGTGCGCCCGCTGCCGACCCTCGGTTGGTGCTTGCCTTTCCTCCCCACAGCTACGCGCGCCTGCCCGGCCTGCGTCCATCTGGCCGAACAGCCCGCGGAAGAGGGGGCGGTGCGTTCCGCGTCCCCTCTCCCCTCGTCGCGATAGCCGCTCAACCGTGTTCCTGCCGGGGCAGTTTCGTACTCACCTCGTACGCCGTCGACTCACCGCGTAGCGGCAGCAGGCCGGGGACGGAGTGTCAAGCCCGGCTTCGCGTGTACGTTCGCCGGTCGCCGTTCCTCGGTCATGCGTTGTCCTACGGTCATGGCCGGGCTTGATGCGGAGGAGTCGGGTTGCTGGGCTTGCCTGAGTCGATGGTGTGCGAGGTGACCACCTCGGTGCCGGAGCGCTCCCGCCGGAGGCACAAGGCTTGAAGAGTTGCCCGTCCTATGTGAGTGGAGCGGCCGGCGCCCATGCGAAGCACCCGAAGGGCCGCGAAGCGGTGGGGGCCGGCGGCGGAACGGCGGCGACGGTGCGGAGGTCGGCCACGGAGGGTGTACGGCGGCGCGGCGGCCGTGCGGTGGTACGGCCCGAGCCGCTGCTGCCCGGGACCGGCCCCCAGGCCGCATGCCCGGGACGGCAGGCGGGCGCGGGGCCGTGCGCACGGCGCGGAGCGCCGTCGCCTTGAACCAGTAAAGAAACTCTGAGCCAGCTCAGCGAACTGTACTGTCGCGCCTCATGACCACGAAGATCCTTCAACGGTGACCTTGAGCTGTCCGAGTGGGTCAGCCCTGCTCAGCTCCTCCATGAGTGCCGTTTCGGAGAGACCGGGCGGCCCATAGGGCGCGTACCATTGCTGGCCATCGTTCGTGGTCACGGAAATTTGTTGATCGTCGGCGATAAGAGTTGCTTCGTGCACTCTGCCTTCACGTATCTCTTGAAGGATGAATGAGAGATCACGCCTGTCGTAAGGGTCGTATGTCGCGAAAGCAACCAGCGCCCCGGCGAGGACGTGCGCAATGGCCAATGCGGTCAGCAACTTGACTCTTGGCCTGGGAAGGCTGTCCTCGGATAAGGAATTGATCATGGAGCCCCCTTTCATGCGGCGTGATCAAGTTTGCCATGCGCCTTCATTCCGGCATGACGAGAACCGCACCGATGTCTGAGGGAGACAAGAAGGTACTTGAACGTCTCGGTGACAGCCTGGATCGGTAGCGGCACTGCCGCCGCAAGATGAGAGGCCGACTTCCGGGTTGGAAATGGTGCCTAGATAACGAGGTCAATACCGTTGTCGATCAGTTCCTGTGAGGTGAGGTCGGCCTGGGGATCATCGGCCAGTTCGCGGTGGTGGCCGATCTCGTAGCGGTTGGCGGGGGCTTTGACCTCGGTGACTTCGATGGGGTGACCGTTGGGGTGGGCCATGGTGCGGCGGATGATGAGGACGGCTTCGGCACTCGAACAGGAGGCTTCATGACCGAACGACGCAGTCGAGGAGACGGCGGCCTGCATTGGGACGAGCAGCGGCAACGCTGGATCGCCTCGGTGACGGTCGGCTACACACCGGCCGGCAAGCGCATCGTCAAGAAGGCCAGCGGCAAGACCAAGACCGAAGCCAAGGCCAAGCTCAAAGAGATCGTTCGCGACCACGGGGACGACCTGGCCATCGCGCCTACCAACTACACGGTGGCCGACGCCGTCCGCTACTGGCTTCAGCACGGCCTCGGCGGGCATTCCTCCGCAACCGTCAAGATGTACAACACCTACGCCGACACGCACGTGATCCCTGCCCTCGGTGCCCGCAAGCTGCGAGATCTGTCCGTGGAAGACGTCGACAAGTGGCTGGCCAGCAAGACAAGTGAACTGGGCACCCGGTCACTCAAGCTGATCCACGGCATCCTCAACCGGGCGGTCAAGAGCGCGATGCGCCGCGACAAGGTCAAGCGGAACGTCGTGGACCTCTGCGACATCCCGGAGGGGCGCGCGGGTCGTCCGTCGAAGGCCCTGACGCTGGCTCAAGCTCTCGCCGTCCTCACGCAGGCAGAGAAGAGCGGCGAGCGCATGCGGGCCTACATCGTCCTCTCGCTGCTGATCGGCGCTCGTACGGAGGAGCTGAGGGCGCTGCTCTGGTCGCACGTCGTGGCCTACGACGAAGCTCGGGCCGCGTGGCTGCCGGTGGGGGAGACGGGCTGGGAGCACGAGGAGTTCGCGATCTACGTCTGGCGGTCCGTCCGGCAGAAGGGCGACACCAAGACGGTGAAGTCCCGCCGGTCGCTCAAGCTGCCCCGGCGCTGCGTGGATGCGCTGCGCCTGCTCAAGGAAGCCCAAGAGATCGCTCAGGAGAAGGCGGGGGACCGGTGGAAGGGCGCGGATCTCGTGTTCTGCACCGGGACCGGCACGCCCGTCACGGCTCACAACGTACGACGCGACTTTCGGAAGGTCGTGGAGGCGGCAGGGCTCACCGGGCGGGAGTGGTCGCCTCGCGAGCTGCGACACAGCTTCGTGTCCGATTTGTCAGACTCGGGCGTCCCCGTCGAAGACATCTCACGCCTGGTCGGGCACTCCAACACGGTGGTCACCGAGACGGTCTACCGGCACCAGATCCGGCCCGTGATCATGCAGGGAGCCGCGGCGATGGACGAGATCTTCGGGAGTTGGTCACTCACTTAGTCACTCAGACGCCGTTTGCAAGATCAGAGATCAAATGTTCACGCAGGTGGGCGGTACTGGGTTCGAACCAGTGACCCCTCGCTTGTAAGGCGAGTGCTCTACCGCTGAGCTAACCGCCCCTGATCGGCACTACACCTTACGACACCACGGGGCCCGATCGCACATCCACTGTCCAGCCGGGGCCCAGTTCGGGGCGGCCGGCGGCGCGCCAGCCCAGGAGGGCGGCGCCGAGCATGCCGGCGTCCACACCGAGCGCGGCCGGGACCAGCGGGGGTGCCTCGCGGAAGGCCAGGCGTTTGACGAGGCGGGTGCGGACCGGGTCGAAGAGGGCGGGGCCCGCTTCGGCGAGGCCGCCGCCGAGGACGATCACCGTGGGGTCCAGCAGGAGCGTGTACGTGGCCAGGGCCAGCGACAGGGCCTCCACGGCCTCGTCCCAGACCTCTATGGCGATCGGGTCGTCGGAGGAGACCACCTGCTCCGCCTTGACGCCCTCCACGCCGGCGCGCCGGCTGTAGCGGCGGCCCACCGAGGCGGCCGAGGCGTACGTCTCCAGGCAGCCGAACTGGCCGCACGCGCACTGTTCGCCGTCCGGGAAGACCGGGGTGTGGCCGATCTCGCCGGCCCAGCCGGCGGAGCCGCCGTACGGTTCGCCGCGGATGATCGAGGCGCCCGCGATCCCCGTGCCGATGGGGAGGAAGAGGAAGTCGGACAGGCCCCGGCCCGCGCCGAGGATGCTCTCCGCGAGGCCGCCGGTGCGTACGTCGTGTCCGAGCAGGACGGGGGTGTCCAGGGTGGTGAAGCTGGTGGCGGGGACGTCGCGCCAGCCCAGGTTCGCGGCGTAGACGGCGGCGTTGTCGGAGACCAGGCCGGGGACCGCCAGGCCCACGCCCGCCGGGGTGCCGTCACCCGAGGCGGCCAGGTGGCTGATGAAGTCGGAGATGGCGGACACGACCGCCTCGGGGCCCTCGGCCCGTGGGGTCGGCCGCCGCTCGCTCAGCAGCACCACGCCGGAGTCGCTGACCAGGCCGCCCTTCATGGACGTGCCGCCGACGTCGAGCGCGACGACGAACGAGCTCGGAGCCGGGTTCGGGCTCACGCTCACACTCGGGTTCGGGCTTTCGCTCACGCTCGGAGTTATGTCGGACACGGAGGAGACGATAGCGCAGCTCAGCAAATGTCTGGAAAGAGTCCCTTCGGCGCAGGGATTTCCGGGGCTCGCTCTCTATCTCCGTGCCCCACGCCTGGGCCCTCCAGGCACTCACGCTCAGGGGCGGCCCTTAAGGGCTCAGAGCGGCTCACGGGCCTGTGACGGCTCCGCGTCCCCTGTCCACGCTCCAGTGCCTGTGCGTCCGGCCTCAGGTCCCGTGGTGCCCTGTGCCCTCGTATCCAGGCCGGGATGGTCCTGTGTCCGGCGGCCACAGGTCCTTTGTCCTCGTATGCAGGCCGGGGTGGTCCCGTGACCGGCCGCAGGTCCCCCTGTCCTCGTATTCAGGTCGGGGCGCCTCTATGCCCGGCCTCAGGCTCCCGTGCCCTCGTATTCAGGCGCCGCGTGCCTCTGCGTCCGGCCTCAGGGGCCTTGTCTCGGTGGCCGGTCTCAGGGGCTCAGGCGCGGCCCAGAACGCGGTTGAGGGCGGCTTCCACCTCCGCCGAGAGGCCGGGGGGTGAGGACGGTGGGGAGACGGGGGAGCCCGCGAGCGCGTCGGAGCGCGCCAGCCGTACTTCGCCGCAGGACCGGCACTCCACCTCGCCCAGCCGGCAGATCAGCGCGACCGACCCGCAGGCCGCGCACGCGTCGAGGTCGAGGTCGTGCAGCCGCTGACAGTCCGGGCAGATCAACACCTGCGTTTCGTGGCGCACCCCGCGCTGCCACGGGCTGGCGCCGCGCACCGGGTCGGTCTGCCGGGCCCCGCATCGGTAGCAGGGCATCGTTCCCTCCGAGGTCAAGAAATGTCGGCGAGTGCCTTGGTGTAGTCGGCGAGGTCGCGTGCGGCGGAGGTCGGATTGACCACCGACCACCGGATCACGCCCTCGCCGTCGATGATGAAGGTCCCCCGAAGAGCGAACCCCTTCGCCTCATCGAACACACCGTACGCCCGCGCGACCTGTCCGTGTGGCCAGAAATCGGAGAGCAGCGGAAATACGTAACCCTCGCGATCTGCCCACGCACGGTGCGTGAACATGGAGTCGACGGAGACGGTCAGCAGCTGTGCCCCGTCGAGCGGCTGGTCGCGCAGCGCGGACAGCTCACCGTGACAGATCCCGCTGAAGGCAAGCGGGTAGAAGACCAGCACGACCTTGGAGCCCCGGAACTGAGACAAGGTCACCGGGGTGCCGTGCTGGTCCTGCAGCTCGAAATCCGGAGCCAGGGCGCCGACCTCGGCAGGATGTGCGTTCACAGGCATCATCCTGCCGCACGGAAGGCGCTCGGACTCCCTACCGTTTGCCCTTGGGCGTGACGAGCCTGGTCCCGGACCAGTCCGGTGCGGCGGAGATGCTGCTGGTCTGCGAGAGACCCGCGGTAGCGGCATCCTCCCCGATGTCGCTCGGCTCCACGTGGCCGTCGCGTCCGGCCTTGGGAGTCAGCAGCCAGATCCGGCCGCCGTCTGCGAGTGCTCGCATGGCGTCGCTGAGGGCGTCGAAGAGGTCTCCGTCGCCGTCGCGCCACCACATCAGCACCACGTCCACGACGTCGTCGCTCTCTTCGTCCAGCAGCTCGTTGCCGGTCAGGTCCTCGATGGAGTCGCGAAGCTCGTCGTCGACGTCCTCGTCCCAACCGATCTCCTGCACCACCTGACCCGGCTTGAGGCCGAGCCGTTCGGCCAGGCCGCGCTCGCCCTGCGCCTGACCCGCGGTCGCGCTCACGTTTATCCCTCCTGCTTGAGTGGCCCCGCTTATGCGGTTTATCGCTTCGGCACAGTCCACACGCTGTGACCCTCAGTCGTCAACGGTCGCCACGGGTACGGCCGTAGTCGGCCAGAATCAATCAGTCAAAAACGACAGGCGAACCTGACGTTGCCGGTTGTCGACGTTCAGGTCGACGAGTGCGATCGACTGCCACGTGCCGAGCGCCAGACGCCCGCCCAGCACGGGGACCGTGGCGTACGGCGGGATCAGCGCGGGCATGACGTGTGACCTTCCGTGACCGGGCGAGCCGTGGGCGTGACGCCAGCGGTCGTCGGCCGGCAACAGGTCGCGCAGCGCCGCGAGCAGGTCGTCGTCGCTGCGCGAGCCCAACTCGAGCAGGGCGACGCCGGCGGTCGCATGGGGCACGAAGATATGCAACAGCCCGTCTTCGCCCTGCGTGCGCACGAAATCAGCGCATTCGGCGGTGATGTCGTGCACTGTCTCTCGTGACCCGGTGGCCACAGAGATGATTTCAGATCTCACAGGGAAATCTTACTTATGCACCACGACGGCGTCCGGGCCGGGAAACACCAGTCCGGTGTGCCCGTCGTCGAAGCGCACCATGTAGGGAGGTCCGCCGTCGAGGCCCTGGACCTCCACAATCACACCACTCCGGTCCCCTTCGCCAACGGCATGCCCGTGCACCAGGAGCCGGTCTCCTACCGCAGCATTCATATAACCCACATTGGTACGTAGTGGGCCGTCCGAAAAGGGTGATTCGGAAGTTTTGCTCCCCCTCTGGAGGGGTGGAGAAAAATGACCGAAACGTTACGCGGGGCTGAGGTGCCTTGCGGGCTCTGTGGGTGGGTGGAGGGATGACGGTGTCCTGCGGGGCCGGCGGGGTGCGAGTGGTGGCAGATGGGTCGGGTGGACGGCTGGGTTCGGGCGCGTGCTTACGCTCGCGGAAGGGCCGAAGGGGAGTTGGAGACTGGCGGTCCCAAGTGGATGAGAACGGTGCGGGTCGTACGGGGCACCGTGGCTCTGGAGGTGCGAGGGGTCCAGACGGGTCAGGGGGAACCTGAGAGATGGCATGACGTTAGGAGGTGTCACGGTCCGTGGGGATCGGATGGACTGTGAGTGATGCCATAGGCCTACGAGGTGGCAGAGATCGGAAGCGGCGGCGGCATGATCAGGGACGACGTGCTCCTCGTCCGGTGGGCCCCGTCCGGCGCGGGGTGGGAGGGTGGCCGCTAGACTCGCCCGTCACGTCGCGCCGTCCCGGGGTGAGAACCTGCTCCCTCCGGGGCAGAGTGGAGGGTGCAGGAACCAGCAGTCCAGGGACATTCGAGCGAAATTTCGTTCGTTTTCCTGTCTTGTTAAATTGCTCCCGGGATGTAACCTTTGGTGGCGATTCGTCCTACCATCGGTGGTCTAGGCCATCTGATCAGTCTCTGCCAGCAGGGACACCACTGGTTACCGGTCAGTAGAGATGCGTTTTCTACGGCTAGCGACCAGGATGGAAGACGACCCAGACCAGACTTCAGTCATCCTCGGAAGGCGAGACCCAGTGGCTTCCGGACGCCAGCGATTCTCGATCATCAGCGACGGCCTACCCAGCCAGCTGCCTGATGTCGACCCCAGCGAGACCAACGAGTGGCTCGAGTCTCTCGACAACGTCGTCAAGACCGAAGGCCGCACCAGAGCCCGCTACCTCATGCTGCGCATGCTGGAGCGGGCCCGCGAGCACCAGGTCGGCGTGCCGGGTTTGCGGAGCACCGACTACATCAACACGATCCCGCCGGAGCGCGAGCCCTGGTTCCCGGGTGACGAGCACGTCGAACGCCGCATCCGCGCCTACATCCGCTGGAACGCGGCCATCATGGTGTCCAGGGCCAACGCCCGCACCAACGTCGGCGGCCACATCGCCACCTACGCCTCCGCCGCCTCCCTCTACGAGGTGGGCTTCAACCACTTCTTCCGCGGCAAGGACCACGGCGAGTCGGGCGACCAGGTCTTCTTCCAGGGGCACGCCGCGCCGGGCATCTACGCCCGCGCCTTCCTCGAGGGCCGCCTCAACGAGGCCCAGCTCGACGCGTTCCGTCAGGAGCTGTCGCACGGCTTCCACGGCCTGCCCTCCTACCCCCACCCGCGCCTCATGCCGGACTTCTGGGAGTTCCCGACGGTCTCCATGGGCCTCGGCCCCATCGGCGCGATCTACCAGGCGCGGTTCAACCGCTACCTGCTCAACCGGCAGATCAAGGACACCAGCCGCAGCCACGTGTGGGCGTTCCTGGGCGACGGCGAGATGGACGAGCCGGAGTCGCTCGGCGCGATCGGCCTGGCGGCCCGCGAGGAGCTCGACAACCTCACGTTCGTGATCAACTGCAACCTGCAGCGGCTCGACGGTCCGGTACGCGGCAACGGCAAGATCATCCAGGAGCTGGAGTCGTACTTCCGCGGCGCCGGCTGGAACGTCATCAAGGTCGTGTGGGGCCGCGACTGGGACCCGCTGCTGGCGGCCGACGTCGACGGTGTGCTGGTCAACCAGATGAACACCACGCCCGACGGCCAGTTCCAGACCTACTCGGTCGAGTCCGGCGAGTACATCCGCGAGCACTTCTTCGCCGGTGACCCCCGCCTGCGCAAGATGGTCGAGCACCTGACCGACGACGACATCCGCAAGCTGTCGCGCGGCGGCCACGACTACCGCAAGGTCTACGCGGCGTTCAAGGCGGCCCGCGAGCACGTCGGCCAGCCGACCGTGATCCTCGCCCAGACCATCAAGGGCTGGACGCTGGGCAAGGACTTCGAGGCGCGTAACGCCACCCACCAGATGAAGAAGCTCACCAAGGCCGAGCTGAAGGAGTTCCGCGACCGGCTCTACCTGCCGATCCCGGACTCCGCGCTGGAGGGCGAGCTGCCCCCGTACTTCCACCCGGGCGAGAACGACCCCGAGATCCAGTACATGAAGGAGCGCCGCGCGGCGCTCGGCGGCGTGCTGCCCAAGCGGGTCATGCGCGCCAAGCCGGTCAAGCTGCCCGGTGACGAGGTCTACGGCGGCTTCGCCAAGGGCTCGGGCAAGCAGCAGGTCGCCACCACGATGGCGTTCGTGCGGCTGCTGAAGGACCTGATGCGCGACAAGGAGATCGGCCACCGGTTCGTGCCGATCATCCCGGACGAGGCGCGCACGTTCGGTCTCGACGCCATGTTCCCGACGGCCAAGATCTACTCCCCGCACGGCCAGACGTACGAGGCCGTCGACAGGGAGCTGCTGCTGTCGTACAAGGAGGCCACGCAGGGGCAGATCCTGCACGAGGGCATCAGCGAGTCGGGCTCGATGGCCTCGGCCATCGCGGCGGGCACCGCCTACGCCACGCACGGCGAGCACATGATCCCGATCTACATCTTCTACTCGATGTTCGGGTGGCAGCGCACCGGCGACCAGATGTGGCAGATGGGCGACCAGATGGGCCGCGGCTTCCTGCTCGGCGCCACCGCGGGCCGCACCACGCTCAACGGTGAGGGCCTGCAGCACGAGGACGGCCACACGCCGCTCATCGCCTCCACCAACCCGGCCGCGATCTCCTACGACCCGTCGTGGGCGTTCGAGGTGGCCCACATCGTCAAGGACGGCCTGCGGAGGATGTACGGCGACCAGCCGGAGGACGTCTTCTACTACCTGACCGTCTACAACGAGCCCTATCTGCAGCCCGCCCAGCCGGCCAACCTCGACGTGCAGGGCCTGCTCAAGGGCCTGTACAAGTTCGCCGAGGGGCCGCAGGCCCAGGGCCCGAAGGCCAACATCCTGGCCTCCGGCGTGGCGGGCCCGTGGGCGATGGAGGCGCAGCGGCTGCTGGCCGAGGACTGGGGCGTCTCGGCCGACGTGTGGTCGGCGACGTCGTGGTCCGAGCTGCGCCGCGACGCGCTGGCCTGCGAGGAGCACAACCTGCTCAACCCCGACGCCGAGCAGCGCGTTCCGTACGTGACCCAGGCCCTCTCCCAGGCGCAGGGCCCGTTCGTGGGCGTCAGCGACTACATGAAGGCGGTGCAGGACCAGATCGCGCAGTGGGTGCCGGGTGACTGGTCCTCGCTGGGCACCGACGGGTTCGGCCTGTCCGACACCCGCTCGGCGCTGCGCCGCCACTTCCACGTCGACGCCGCCTCCATCACGCTGGCCGTGCTGACCAGCCTGGTCAAGCGGGGCGAGCTCGACGGCGAGGTGCTGCGCGAGGCGATCGCCCGCTACCACCTCAAGAACGGCGTCACCGAGGCGGGCGGCGCGGAGAGCAACGACACCCAATCGATGGGCGTCTGAGTCATCCAGGAGCGGCGCCCCCGCGAAGAATCTCTCGCGGGGGCGCCGTCATTTCCGCCGCCCGCGGCGTTCGGCCTGTGAGGCGGCACGTTCAGGAGGGGTACGTGCCGCCTCACCCAGGTATGGTGCGGCGTCACGTATTGTGGGCACTACTTCCCCCTGAGAGACGAGGGAGAAGTCTGTTTATGCGACGCGTCCTAGCCGCCCTGCTCATCCCGGTCGTCACCGGTTGTTCCACCGTGCCGGCCGAGCCCGCCACGCAGTCGACGGCGGACACCGGCACGATCAGCTGGGGGCCGTGCACCGACATCAAGCGTCCCGGGGGTGAGTCACCGGCCAGCCAGGACAGCTCTGTGCGGTGCGGGAAGCTGGCCGTTCCGCTGGACTACAACAAGCCCGGCGGGGAGAAGCTGGACCTGGCGCTCATCAAGCTGTCCGCCACGGGCAAGAACCGGCTGGGTTCGATGGTGTTCAACTTCGGCGGTCCCGGCGCCTCCGGCGTCGACACGCTCGACCAGGCCGCCAAGGCGCTCACCGCGCTGCGCGCCCGCTACGACCTGATCAGCTTCGACCCCCGCGGCGTGGAGCGCAGCTCCGGCGTGCGCTGCGGCGACACCGCGGAGATGGACAGGTTCACCGCGCTGGACACGCTGCCGTCCGACAAGAAGACCCACCAGGAGACCGCGGACGCCAACAAGCAGTTCGCCGCCCTCTGCCAGCAGAACTCCGGCAAGATCCTCCCGTACGTCGGCACCGTGAACGCCGCCCGCGACATGGACCGGATCCGCGCCGCGGTCGGCGACGCCAAGCTCAACTACGTCGGCATGTCGTACGGCACGCAGCTCGGCGCCGTGTACGCCACCGAGTTCCCCAAGAACGTGGGCCGCATGGTGCTCGACGCGCCGCTCGACCCGACGGTGACGTTCGAGCAGCGCACGCTGGTGCAGACGCGCGGCTTCCAGAAGGCGTACGAGAGCTTCCTGCGGTCGTGCGTCAAGAACAAGTGCGACATCGGCAAGGACCAGGAGAGCGCCAACGCCAACGTCGACAAGCTGCTGAACCAGCTCACCGCCCAGCCGCTGAAGGTCGGCGCCCGCGAGCTCACCCAGGGGCTGGCCGCCACGGGCGTGGCGGCGGCGCTGTACTCGGAGCTGACCTGGCCCTTCCTGGAGCAGGCGCTCTCGGAGGCGATCAAGGGGCGCGGCGAGGCGCTGCTCTACCTGGCCGACTCCTACACCGGCCGCTCCCAGGACGGCAAATACTCCACGCAGATGACCAGCTTCCCGGCCATCACCTGCGTGGACACCTCCGAGCGGCCCAGCGAGGCCGAGCTGCGCCGCACCGAGGCGGCCGCCATGAAGATCTCGCCGCTGTTCGGCAGCGAGGGGTCCGGCGGGCTGTGCCGGGTCTGGCCGGCCAAGGGCAGCGATCAGGCGCGGCACGTGAACGCCACGGGGTCGGCGCCGATCGTCGTGGTCGGCGGCAAGGGTGACCCGGCCACGCCGTACGAGTGGGCGCCCAAGCTGACGGCCCAGCTCAAGACCGCCAGGCTGGTGACGTACGAGGGCGAGGGGCACGGCGCCTACCTGTCGGGCAGCAAGTGCGTGCTGGAGCTCGTGGACTCGTACCTGATCGAGGGCAAGCTGCCGCAGAAGGGCGCGACCTGCCCGGCGGCCTAGGGTGGGGCCTGTGAGATACGAATCGCTCATCGACACCGAGGCCGCCCGCCTGGCGGCCCTGGCCACGGACCTGTCCGTCCCGGTGCCCACGTGCCCAGGATGGACGTTCGCCGAGCTGGTCACGCACGTCGGCCAGACGCACCGGTGGGCCGTGCACGTGCTGCGCAACCAGCTCCAGGAGCGGATCTGGTCGCGTCAGGTGCCCAGCGGGCTGGCCGAGGGCCAGAGCGGCGACGCGGCCTGGCTGCGCGCCGGGGCGGCCGAGCTGATCGACGCGCTCCGCGACACCGACCCCTCGCTCGCGGTGTGGACGTGGGGCCCGGACCGGCAGGCGTCGTGGTGGCCCCGCCGGATGCTCTTCGAGCTGGTGATCCACCGGGTCGACGCGGAGCTCGCGCTCGGCATCGACCCGGTCGTCCCGGCCGAGGTCGCGATCGACGGCGTCGAGGAGTTTCTGTACAACCTGCCGTACGCGACCTGGGTGACCCGGTCGCTGGCGGAGCTCGACGCGGAAGGGGCCACGATCCACCTCCACGCGAACGACGCCGACGGCGAGTGGACCATCACCCAGGGCCCGGCCGGGACGGTCGACTGGGCGCGCGGGCACACCAAGGGCGACTGCGCCGCCCAGGGGACGGCCCAGGACCTGCTGCTCATGCTCTACGGCCGGTGCTCGCCCGAGGCGCTGACCGTCTACGGCGACGCCGACCTCCTCAAGCGCTGGCTGGCCCAGGCCGCCTTCTGACGCGGGGGATGGGCCCTGGACGCGCCGCCGCTCGGCGATCGGCGGCGTGCCCAGGGCAAGGGTGAACCGCTCCTAGGAAGCGGCCCGTCCGTACGCCGGGGGTCGGCGGGGAAGGCGTTCTCCCCGGCCCTCGAACGGGTGATTCACCTGTGAGGGAAAGCTTTCATGGCCTCACCTGCGACGGAAGACCCCGAAGATGCTCCCGGACGGGTCATGCAGGTAGGCGAAGTCGGTGCCGGCGCCGTCGTCGATCACCTTCGTGATCACCTTGCCGCCCAGCGACTCGCTCTTGGCGCAGGCCGCCTCGACGTCGGCCACCTGCACGTGGAAGATCGCGTGCGCCGGGAACTCGCCCTTGGTGTTGAACAGCCCGCCGCCGGGCTGCTCGCCCCCCGGGTAGCCGATCATCCGGTAGTCGATCGGCCCCTCTCCCGCGGTGAACGTCCAGCCGAACAACCCGCCGTAGAACGCCTGGGCGCCTTCGGGATCGTCGGTCGCGATCTCGAACCAGGTCACGGTGTTGTCCATCGTCGTCTCCTCGTCACTGACCTTTTCTCGAACAAGACAACGATCTAACGGTAGGGCGACAACCCTATGTCGGTGTTTTCGATTGACTAATCGAGCACAGCGGCGTCCACGATCATGTTGGGCACGTCGGCGGCGAAGCCTTCGAGCGGCCGGTCGGGGCTGCGCTCGGCGGTCACGGTCGCGGCGGCGATGCGATCGAGCCGGAAGACCCGCACGTCATCGCGTAACCGGCACCAGGCCACGAGATACCAGAAGCCGCCCCGCCCGCCCAGGAACACCCCCGGCTCGACGTCCCGCGAGGTCAGCGCGCCCTTGGCATCGGCGTATTCGAGCCTGAGCACGCGCCGCCGCAGCAGCGCCTCCTCGATGGCCCGGGAGATGCCCTCGCCCCCGAGCGGCTGGATCTCGGGGGAGCCGGGCTCCGGCGGGTGGTGGACGAGCTGCACCCGCCGCGCCAGCTCCCTGGCCAGCTCGCCCTCGGAACCCGGCATCGCGGCCACGACCTTGCGTAACGCGCTGCGGGCCTGCCGGCCGAACGGCTGGTCGCCGGCCTGGCTGAGCGCCACCGCGATGGCCACCGCCTCGGCCGGGGTGAAGTTGAGCGGGGGCAGCGACATCTTCTTGTCGATCGCGTAACCGCCCTTGCGGCCCGGCTCGGCATAGATCGGCACCCCTGACTCCTGCAGGGCGGTGATGTCGCGCTCGATCGTGCGTACGCTCACCTCGAACCGCTTGGCCAGCTCGCGGGCGGAGCGGCAGCGGGGCGCGATGGCGCGCAGGTCTTCGACGAGCGCGTAGAGCCGGTCGGTACGATTCACAGCCGCGACGCTACGCGCCGCCACCGACAATCATGGTCCGCGCGCCGTCGTGGCCACGCGTGCCTCACCCCGCCGCCACAGGGCTCTCACTACACCGGGCAGGCCGTGCTGGTGCCCGTGCGGATCGAGTAGAGGACGACCTGGCGGTAGGCCGCCGGGACCACGGCCTTGCCCGCGCAGAGGACGAAGTCGCCGCTCAGCGAGTGCAGCACCACCTGGCAGCCGGGCAGCGGGGTGTTGTCGAAGGACCCGACGCGCTGCCCGGGAACCCTGCCGATGAAGTCGTCGCAGGTGTCATAGCCGACGGAGTTGGTCGGGCGGGAGAACGCGGTGTCGGAGTAGAGGGTGAGCCGGGCCGTCGCGGCCCCGGCCGGAGCGGCCGCGAGGGCCAGTGCGGAGAGGATCGTGGCGGCCACGCAGGCCGCGCGAGCTCGCTGGCGTGACATGTCGCTACCCCTGACGTCGTGAGATCACCGGAATGCGGCGAACTCCCCGTGGAAGACCCCGTCGCCGCGCCTTCCTGGCCTCATCATTTGCGAGTGCCGTGCGGCTGTAAAGGCGCGGCTCCGGATCCGGCGCGCTCAGGTCACCCTCGGGTCTCGACCCAGACGCTGACCGTGGTGTGCGGCGTGATGCCGGTGTAGGACACGGTGCCGACGGGCTGCCACGGGCCTTCGATCGGGATCAGGCCGACCTCGGGCAGGAAGTGCCGTTGCAGGACCCGGATGCGGTGCTCGCCGGTGCCCGACGTGCACAGGCTCGTGGCCCAGCGATCCTGGGTGTTGAGCTGGGTCGTGCAGCCGGAGGGGGAGGCGTGGGCGGCGGGGACGGGGCCGAGGACGAGGGCGGCCGTCAGAAGGGCGGCGGGGGCGGCCCATCTTCTCGCGTTCATGGCTGGCTCCTTGGGGGGAAGGGGTGGAGCGGGCGAGAATGCTTAGGAAAGTTTCCTAAAAGATGAGCGCCCCGTCAATGCGCCTACCAGCGGTGGTGGACCTGTGGCCGGATCAGGTCGTCGTAGACGACCTCGACCGCTTCGAGCGTGGCCGGTGGGAGCGAGGGGAACGACGCGGCGGCCGCGTTCGCGATGGCCTGGGCCGCGTTGCGGGCGCCGGGGATCACCACCGACACGCCGGGCTGGTCGAGGATCCAGCGGAGCGCGAACTGGGCCATCGTCAGCCCCTCGGGCACCAGGGGAGCCAGGCGGCGGACCGCCTCCAGGCCCGTGCCGAAGTCGACGCCCGAGAAGGTCTCGCCGACGTCGAACGCCTCCCCCTGCCGATTGTAGTTACGGTGGTCGTCGGCGCCGAAGGTGGTGTGCTCGTCGTACCGGCCGGACAGCAGGCCGCTGGCCAGCGGGACCCGGGCGATGATGCCCACCCCGGCGGCCCGGGCGGCGGGCAGGACCCGCTCCAGCGGCTTGAGCCGGAACGCGTTGAGGATGATCTGCACGGACGCCACCCCGGGCCGCGCGATCGCCGTCAGCGCCTCCTCGCACGTCTCCACGCTGACCCCGTAGGCGGCGATCTTCTGCTCGGCCACCAGCGTGTCCAGGGCGTCGAACACGGCGTCCGTCGAATACACCGGGGTCGGCGGGCAGTGGAGCTGGACCAGGTCGAGGGTGTCCACTCCGAGGTTCTGGCGCGAGCGCTCGTTCCAGGCCCGGAAGTTGGACATCACGTAGTTGGCGGGGATCTGCTCCAGCCGGCGGCCCATCTTGGTGGCCACGGTCAGCTCCGGGCGCCCCTTGGCGAAGCGGCCGACGATCTGCTCGCTGCGGCCGTCGCCGTAGACGTCGGCCGTGTCGATGAAGGTGACCCCGGCGTCCACGGCGGCCCCGAGGGTGGCGAACGCCTCGTCCTCCGTCACCTGGCCCCAGTCGGCGCCGAGCTGCCACGCGCCGAGGCCGACTGTGCCCACCTGGCGTCCTGTTCGTCCCAACGTGCGTTGTTCCATGGGAACAGTCTCCCGGATGGCAACCGCGCCCAGGCCAGGCGGCCGAGCGGCGGGGGAGGCCGCACCAGGCCGCCGGTCTCGCGCGGTGACGCGGCCCCCTCCACCTGGGGCGTGAACTATCGGGGCCGGTAACAGCAGCGCAGCCCCGTCTGCACCGTGGCGCGCAGCTCCTCCCCGATGGCCGGGTCCACCGCCGAGATCCGCGCCAGCGCCCGCCGGATCGCCTTGCCCACCGCGATCCTGGCCCGCTCCTCGCTCCCCGTGAACGGCCGCGCCCGCCCGCCGATGCCGGTCGCCGCCGCCAGCTCCGCCACCAGCCACTCGCGCTCCAGCCGCAGCCCCGCCGCCCGCTCAAGGTCGTTCATCGACTCCAGCTCGTCGATCTCCGTCTCCAGCTGGCCCAGCCGCTGCCGGTAGGTGTCCCTGGCCTGGTCGTCCAGCACCGGCTGGGCAGACCCGCCCTCGGGCTCGCGCGTCCACGCCCCCGAGGCCAGGTCGGCGGCGAGGATCTCCCGGCCCGGATTGGCGACCAGCGTGGCCAGGTGCCCCATCCCGACGCTGTGGTCCACGAGCGCGAGCCGCCCGCCGAGCTCGACCTGCCAGTGCCGCCCGTGCCTGCGGAACCGGCCGCCGCCCTGACCCGCGGACGAGCGCCCGGCCACGGACGGTAGCACCATGCCCAGCTCCCTGGCCTCCCGCGCGGCGGTGGCCTGCTCCCGGCCGGCCGCCTGGTCCCGCGTCCCGTCGCGCAGCGCCAGCGCCTGCCCGAGCCGCCACCGCGACAGCGCGGCGGCCGGCCAGTGCCCCAGGGCGAAGTTCCCCCGTACGGCCGCCCGCAGATGCTCCACGGCGGTGGAGAGGTCACCGGTGGTGAGCGCGGCCATGCCCAGCGAGTGGTGCACGGAGCCGAAGCAGGCCACGCCCAGGCTGGCGACCACCGGCAGTTCCGCGAACGGGCGCAGCAGCGCGTACGCGCGGGCGGCCGTGTCCGGGTCCTGCAGCAGGTGGGCGGTCTCCACGACGCAGTACATCGAGACCAGCCAGGTGCTCGACCCCGGCAGCTCCTCCACGCGCAGCCTGGCCAGGTGCCCGGCCGCCGCCCGCCGGTCGCCCGCGACGGCCGCGGCCAGCGCCAGGCCCGCCAGGTACGAGTGGTCGATCGGGCTCAGCGTGGGCGAGCTGACCAGGTCCGACAGCACGGGCAGCAGCTCGGCGGCCCGGCCCTGGAACCAGCGGATGGCGCCGAGCTGGCCGCCGTACCAGCCGGTCGCGTCCATGTCGCCGGCCGCCACGCCGCGCTCGAAGCACTCGCCGGCCCGCTTCTCCGCCTCGGCGAAGCGGCCCGCGCGGATGGTCAGCATGACCTCGATCGCCTCGACCACGTACCCGACCGCCAGGTGGTCGTGGCCGGCCAGCAGGCCGCGCAGCTCCTCCAGGCAGCGCTCGGCGTGCGGGTCGGCGGCCAGGTAGAGGTCCACCGTCCGCCACAGCAGGCCCATCAGCAGGTCGCCCCTGCGTTCGGTGACGGCGGCCTGGCCGATCAGCTCCCCGGCCAGCTCCAGCCTGATCGCCGAGTGCTCGGGGCCGAGCAGGCAGTGGTGCGCCAGGCTCAGCGCCTCGGCCAGCGCCTGCGCGTCGCCGGACCCCCTGGTCTCGGTCAGCAGCCGCATGATCGTGGCGTGCCGGCCCGCGCGGTAGTCCTCCTCACCCCGCAACCGCACGCGCAGCCGCAGGGCCGCCGACGAGCGGGGATCGATCAGGGACAGCGCGTTCCGCTGGCGGGCGCGTACCATCTCCGACTCCGCACATGTCCTGTGCTCGTGCACCCAGATCCCGCCCAGCCCCAGGGCCGCCCGCGCCAGCGACGACGGGTCGCCGTAGAGCTCGGCCAGCCGGTACGCCGAGTCGAACCAGCGCCGTGCGGTCTGCAGGTCGCCGTTCACGAACAGCGCCCGCTCGCCCAGCACGAGGGCCAGCTTGAGATCGGGGCACGAGGGCAGGAGTACCCCCCGTTGCTGTGCAACGCCCATCGGTTCGCTCCCCTGTCCGATACCTTGACTGAGCGTCTGCCACGGTCCCCGAATACCGTTCTGAGAACTACGACGTTTGACACACTGGGCGGGTTCAATCCGGCAGGGCCATACGCTGGGTGCCATGATTCGCCCCGCGACACCCGCCGACGTGCCCGAAATCGTCAACATGATCCGTGAGCTCGCCGAATACGAGAAGGCCGCGCACGAGGCGAAGGTCACCGAGGAGCAGCTGCACACCGCGCTCTTCTCCGAGCAGCCCGCCGCGTTCGTCCACATCGCCGAGCACGACGGCGAGGTGGCCGGCTTCACGCTCTGGTTCCTGACGTTCTCGACGTGGCGGGGCGTGCACGGCATCTACATGGAGGACCTGTACGTACGCCCCCAGCACCGGGGCGGCGGCCACGGGATCTCGCTCATGAAGGAGCTGGCCCGGATCTGCGCCGAGCGCGGCTACCAGCGCTTCGAATGGTCGGTGCTCGACTGGAACGAGCCCAGCATCGGCTTCTACGACAAGCTCGGCGCGGTGCGCCAGGACGAGTGGCTGAGGTACCGGCTGACCGACGAGCCGCTGCGGCGCCTGGCCGGGCGCCAGGACTGATCGCTCACGTATCGTGACAAGCCACGCATAAGATTACGGCTGATCATCAGGCCGTATTACGAGCGTGTTTCCGCTGTGACGCATGTGCGTGGCTTGTTACGCCGGTGAATCACACGTAACGAACGCACAGCCACGGATCGTCAAAGTGCGTAACGCGCGCTTCCTACCTTGGAGTTCCCCCGGACGCCGAGTGTAGGAGAAAGTCGATGGCGCGCTGGATCGCCGAGTGGCACCCCGATGACCCAGCCTTCTGGGAGAGTTCAGGCAAGCGCGTCGCACGGCGCAACCTGATCTTCTCGATCGTCGCCGAGCACCTCGGCTTCACCGTGTGGACGCTGTGGAGCATCGTGGCCACCAAGATGGGGGTCTACAAGTTCTCCACGGACCAGCTCTTCTGGCTGGTCGCGCTGCCCAACCTGATCGGCTCGGTGCTGCGCGTGCCCTACACGTTCGGCCCGGCCAAGTTCGGCGGGCGCAACTTCACCGTGGTGAGCGCGGCGCTGCTGCTCATCCCGGCCGTGCTGCTCGGCGTGGCGGTCGGCAACCCGGACACGCCGTACTGGCTGTTCCTGGTGATCGCGGCGCTGGCCGGGGTCGGCGGAGGGAACTTCGCCTCCAGCATGGCCAACATCACCTACTTCTACCCCCGCCACAAGCAGGGGGTCGCCCTGGGGCTGAACGCCGCGGGCGGCAACATCGGCGTCAGCTCGGTCCAGCTCGTCATGCCGCTGGTGATCGGCGGGTTCGGGCTGGCCGCGGCCGGGTGGTTCTGGATCCCGTTCATCATCGTGGCCGGCGCCTGCGCCTTCTTCTTCATGGACAACCTCACCAGCGCCAAGGCCAACCCGCGCGAGCAGCTCGCGGTGGCGGGCAAGGCCCAGACCTGGATCATGTCGTTCCTGTACATCGGGACCTTCGGCTCGTTCATCGGCTACTCCACGGCCTTCCCGCTGCTCAGCAAGAGCCTCTTCCCCGAGGCCCCCTTCGCCGTCGTGGCGTTCGTCGGGCCGCTGCTGGGCTCGCTGATCAGGCCGGTGGGCGGCTGGCTGGCCGACAGGCTCGGCGGCGCCCCCGTCACGCTGTGGAACTTCGCCGGGATGGGCGGCGGCGTGCTGCTGGTCTGGCTGGCCAGCACCTCCGGCAACTTCTGGATGTTCTTCCTGGCCTTCCAGCTCCTCTTCGTCACCGCCGGCATCGGGAACGGCTCCACGTACCGCATGATCCCGGCCATCTTCCAGGCCAAGGCCGTCGCCGAGCGCGGCGAGGGCGAGGAGTCCCTGCTGTACGGCAAGCGCCAGGCCTCGGCCGCCATCGGCATCATCTCGGCGGTGGGAGCGCTGGGCGGGTTCCTCATCAACCGGGCGTTCGGGATGGCGTTCGCCGCGGCCGGGACCCCGGCGCCCGCCTTCCTCGCCTTCGGAGCCTTCTACGTGTCCTGTTTCGCCCTGACCTGGTGGTGCTACACCCGCAAGGTCGGCGCCTCGGTCGTGGCCAGCCTCGCCTATGCCCGGGTCTGACCTCATGACCGAGCCCGTGAAGACACACTGCCCGTACTGCGCACTCCAGTGCGGCATGGAGATCGCCCCGGGGCCGGCCATCAGCCCCAGGACCGACATCCCTGCCAACGCCTCCGGCGCGCTGTGCCAGAAGGGCTGGACAGCGGGCGAGCTGCTCACCAACGGCGAGCGCCTGACCACCCCGCTCCTGCACGGCGAGCCCGTGGAGTGGGAGGTCGCGCTCGACTACGTGGCGGAGCGGCTGTCCGCGATCCGCGCCGAACACGGCCCCGACGGCGTGGCCGTGTTCGGCGGCGGCGGGCTCACCAACGAGAAGGCCTACACGCTCGGCAAGTTCGCCAGGGTCGCGCTGGGCACCAGCCAGATCGACTACAACGGCCGCTTCTGCATGTCGTCGGCCGCCGCCGCCTCGATCAAGGCGTTCGGGATGGACCGCGGCATGCCCTTCCCCATCACCGACCTGGCCGAGGCCGACGTCGTGCTGCTGGCCGGCGGGAACGTCGCCGAGACCATGCCGCCCTTCGTGCGCCACCTGTCGGAACCCCGGTTGATCGTCATCGACCCGCGGCGCTCCCAGACGGCCAAGCTGGCCTGGCTGCACCTGCAGCCCACGCCCGGCACCGACCTGGCCCTGGCGCTCGGGATGCTGCACCTGGCCATCGCCGACGAGCTCGTGGACGAGGCCTACGTGGCCGCCAGGACCACCGGCTTCGAGGAGGTCCGCACCTCGCTGGCGGCCTGGTGGCCGGAGCGGGTGGAGCGGATCACCGGGGTGCCGGTCTACCGGATGCGGCAGGCGGTCCGGGCGCTGGCCGCGGCCGGCAACGCGTACATCCTGACCGGGCGCGGCGCCGAGCAGCACGCCAAGGGCACCGACACGGTCAGCGCGTTCATCAACCTGGCGCTGGCGCTGGGCCTGCCCGGCCGCCACGGCTCCGGGTACGGGTGCGTGACCGGGCAGGGCAACGGCCAGGGCGGCAGGGAGCACGGGCAGAAGGCCGACCAGCTCCCCGGCTACCGCAAGATCGACGACCCGGCGGCCCGCGAGCACGTGGCGGGCGTATGGGGCGTCCCGGCCGACAGCCTCCCGGGGCCGGGACGGTCGGCGTACGAGCTGCTCGACGCCCTCGGCACCCCCGGCGGGCCGCGGGCGCTGCTGCTGTTCGGCTCCAACCCCGTGATCTCCGCACCCGCCTCCGAGCACGTCGCCGAGCGCATCGCCTCCCTCGACCTGCTCGTGACCTGCGACTTCGTCATGTCCGAGACCGCGGCGCTGGCCGACGTGGTCTTCCCGGTCACGCAGTGGGCCGAGGAGAGCGGCACCATGACCAACCTCGAAGGCCGCGTCCTGCTCCGCAACCGGGCCGTGGCGCCGCCCGAGGGCGTCAGGAGTGACCTCGACGTGCTCGCCGGCCTCGCCGAGCGGCTCGGGCACCGCTTCGAGACCGAGCCGGTCAAGATCTTCGACGAGCTGCGCCGGGCCAGCAAGGGCGGGGCGGCCGACTACTCGGGCATCACCTACGAGCGCATCACCGCCGAGAAGGGCGTCTTCTGGCCCTGCCCCGAGCCGGAGCACCCCGGCACGCCGCGCCCGTTCCTCGACTCCTTCGCCCACCCGGACGGCCGCGCTAGGTTCGTGCCCGTCCAGCACCGGCCCGCGGCCGAGGAGACCGACGAGGACTACCCGATCTACCTGAGCACCGGACGGGTGCTCGCCCACTACCAGAGCGGCGCCCAGACCCGCAGGATCGCGTCGCTCGTCAAGGCGGCTCCCGAGCCGTTCGTCGAGCTGCACCCGGATCTCGCCGAGCAGCTCGACATCTCGCCCGGGGACGTCGTACGGGTCAGCAGCAGGAGAGGCGAGGGGAAGGCCGTGGCCAGGATCAGCGACGCCATCAGGCGCGACACCGTTTTCATGCCCTTCCACTGGGAGGGCGCCAACCGGCTCACCAACCCGGCGCTGGACCCGACCTCGAGGATGCCGGAGTTCAAGGTCTGCGCGGTCAGGGTGGAGAGGGACTCATGAGGCTCGTCGTCGTCGGCAACGGGATGGCCGGGTCGCGGCTGGTCAACGAAGTACGGACCAGGGACCCGCACATCAAGATCACGATCTTCGGCGCGGAGTCGCGCCAGCCGTACAACAGGGTGTTGCTGTCCAACGTACTGGCCGGCAGTTCGCGTCCCGAGCAGGTGAGGCTGCTCGAATCCTCCTGGTACGACGCCCACAACGTCGAGGCCGCCTTCGGCGACGCGGTCGCCCACATCGACAGGGAGACCAGGCACGTGGTGACCGAGGGCGGGCGGCGCGAGCCGTACGACCTGCTGGTCCTGGCCATGGGCAGCGAGGCCATCGTGCCGCCGATCCCCGGCGTGGAGCGGGCCATCCCGTTCCGCACGCTCGATGACTGCGAGCGCATCATGGAGGCCGCCGACCAGGCCCGCAGGGCCGTGGTCGTCGGCGGCGGCCTGCTCGGCATCGAGGCCGCCCGCGGGCTGGCCGGGCGCGGCCTGCCCGTGACGCTGCTGCACCTTGCCGGGCATCTCATGGAGCGCCAGCTCGACGTCGAGGCGGGCGAGGTGCTCGGCGAGACGCTCGCCGGGCTCGGCGTCGAGATCCGCACCGGCGTCAGCGCCGAGGCGGTGCAGGAGGACGGCGTCCGGCTGGCCGGCGGCGAGCTGATCGAGGCCGACCTCGTCGTGCTGGCCTGCGGCGTTCGCCCCGTCACCGGGCCGGCCGCCGCGGCGGGACTGGAGGTGCGGCGCGGCATCGTCGTGGACGACGAGCTGCGCACCGACGACCCGTCGATCTTCGCCGTCGGCGAGTGCGCCGAGCACGACGGCACCGTGTACGGCCTGGTCGCCCCCGCCTGGGAGCAGGCCGCCGTGGCCGCCGACGTCATCACCGGCGGCAAGGCCCTCTACCGGGGCTCCCGGCTGGTCACCAGGCTCAAGGCCAGGAGCGTGGAGCTGGCCGCCATGGGCGAGACCCAGCTCACCGAGGAGCACGCCGAGGTGGTGCGCTTCAGCCACCGGGCCCGCGGCACCTACCGCAAGCTCGTCATCCGCGACGGGCGGCTGGTGGGCGCGATCCTGCTGGGCGAGAGCGATGCCGTGGGCACGCTCACCCAGCTCTTCGACCGGGGCGCGCAGGTGCCGGGGGACCGGGCCGGGCTGCTGTTCCCCGGGCTGTCGTCGGCGCCGGTGGCCGACAGTCCGACGCTGATGCCGGACGCGGCCAAGGTCTGTCAGTGCAACAACGTCACCAAGGGCCAGATCAGAGCGTGCTGGGAGGCCGGGGCCCGCGACGTGGCCGGAGTGGCGGCCGCGACCAGGGCGACGACCGGATGCGGGACCTGCCGCGACGCCGTGGAGGGCATCGTCGGCTGGCTGTGCGAGCAGGAAGGGATTTCAGTATGAGCAGGATCGTCGTCGTTGGGTACGGGCCGACGGCCCACCGGCTCGTCGAAACCCTGGTGGACAAGGGCTTCGACGGCCGGATCACCGTGATCGGGGAGGAGCCGCGACCGGCGTACGACCGGGTGGCGCTGACCTCCTACCTCTCCGGCGTCACCGTGGAGGACCTCACCTACGAGGTGCCCTCGGGGGTCGTGACAAGGCTGAGCAGCCGGGTCACCGGGATCGACCGGGAGGCCCGCGAGGTCACCCTGGCCGACGGCGCCACCGAGCCCTATGACGTGCTCGTGCTGGCCACCGGTTCGGCGCCGTTCGTGCCGCCGGTGCCGGGGGCCGAGCACGCCTTCGTCTACCGGACCATCGACGACCTGGACGCCATCCGGGTGGCCGCCAAGGACGCGGTCGAGGGCGTCGTGGTCGGCGGCGGGCTGCTCGGCCTGGAGGCCGCCGACGCGCTGCGCGCGCTCGGGCTGAAGGCGCACATCGTCGAGATGAGCCCCTGGCTGATGCCGCGGCAGGTGGACGAGGGCGGCGGCTCGGTGCTGAAGTCCCACATCGAGGGCCTCGGGCTCAGCGTGCACGCCGGGGCGGGCGTCCAGGAGATCGTCACCGGCGACGACGGCCAGGTCGTGGGGCTGCGCAAGCCGGACGGGACGCTGGTGGACGCGCAGGTCGTGGTCTTCTCGGCGGGCATCAGGCCGCGTGACGAGCTGGCCAGGTCGTCCGGGCTGGCGGTGGGCGAGCGGGGCGGCATCGTCGTCGACTCCGCGATGCTCACCTCCGACCCCTCGATCTACGCGGTCGGCGAGTGCGCGCTCGTCGGCGGCATGGTCTACGGCCTGGTCGGGCCGTGCAACACGATGGCCGAGGTGGCGGCCGACCGGATCATGGGCGGGTCCTCGGCCTTCGAGGGCGCCGACATGTCCACCAAGCTCAAGCTGCTGGGCGTCGAGGTGGCGCAGTTCGGGGCCATGTCGGGGGCGCTGGACGTCACCTACATGGACCCGGTGGGCGGCGTCTACAAGAGGCTGTTCATCAGCGACGACGCGAAGACGCTGCTCGGCGGCATCTGCGTGGGCGACGCCTCGCCGTACACGTCGCTGCGGCCCTTCGTGGGCAAGGCGCTGCCGGCCTCGCCGTCCGACCTGCTCTTCAGCGGGGCGGGGGCCAGCCTGGACCTGCCCGACGAGGCGCAGGTGTGCTCCTGCAACAACGTGTGCGCGGGAGACATCCGTACGGCCATCGCCGACAAGGGCGTCACCGACGTGCCGGGCATCAAGGCCTGCACCCGGGCCGGCACCACCTGCGGCAGCTGCGTGCCGATGCTCAAGCAGCTGCTGGAGAAGTCGGGCGTCGAAGTCAGCAAGGCGCTGTGCGAGCACTTCACGTACTCGCGGGCCGAGCTGTTCGACATCGTACGGGTCCGCAAGATCACCACGTTCTCCCAGCTCATCACCGAGCACGGGCAGGGCAGGGGCTGCGACATCTGCAAGCCGGCCGTGGCCTCGATCCTGGCCTCGCTCTACAACGGTCACGTGCTCGAAGGCGAGCGGGTCGCGCTGCAGGACACCAACGACCACTTCCTCGCCAACATGCAGAAGAACGGCACGTACTCGGTCGTGCCGCGCATCCCCGGCGGCGAGATCACCCCCGACAAGCTCATCGTGATCGGCGAGGTGGCCCGCGACTTCGGTCTCTACACGAAGATCACCGGCGGTCAGCGGATCGACCTGTTCGGAGCCCGGGTCGAGCAGCTGCCGGAGATCTGGCGGCGGCTGGTGGACGCCGGGTTCGAGTCCGGCCACGCGTACGGCAAGGCGCTGCGCACGGTGAAGTCGTGCGTGGGCTCGACCTGGTGCCGCTACGGCGTGCAGGACTCGGTGGGCATGGCCATCGCGCTGGAGCTGCGCTACCGCGGCCTGCGCTCGCCGCACAAGCTCAAGTCGGCCGTCTCCGGCTGCGCCCGCGAGTGCGCCGAGGCCAGGTCCAAGGACTTCGGGATCATCGCCACCGAGCAGGGCTGGAACCTGTACGTCGGCGGCAACGGCGGCTTCAAGCCCCGCCACGCCGACCTGCTGGCCACGGACCTGAGCTCGGAGGAGCTCATCAGGACGATCGACAGGTTCCTCATGTTCTACATCCGCACGGCCGACCGGCTGCAGCGCACCTCCACCTGGCTGGAGTCGCTGGACGGCGGGCTCGACTATCTCCGCGAGGTGATCATGGAAGATTCGCTCGGCATCTGCGCCGACCTGGACGCGCAGATGGAGAACCACATCGCCACGTACGCCGACGAGTGGGCGGCCACGCTGGACGACCCCGAGAAGCTGAACAGGTTCGTCACCTTCGTCAACGCCCCCGGCATTCCCGACCCGTCGATCGTGTTCGGCAGCGAGCGCGGCCAGATCAAGCCGGTGATGGCCCGATGAGCTGGACGCGGATCTGCGACTACGAGACCATGCTGCCGGAACGCGGCGTCTGCGCCCTGGTGGGCGGCGAGCAGGTGGCCGTCTTCCGCACCCACGACGGCAAGCTGCACGCGCTGGGCAACCTCGACCCGTTCAGCGGTGCGTACGTGCTCTCGCGCGGCATCGTCGGCACCAGGAAGGGCGAGCCGACCGTGGCCTCGCCGCTGCACAAGCAGGTGTTCTCGCTGGTGTCGGGGCGGTGCCTGGACGAGGACGCGGTATCCGTGCCGGTCTACCAGGTACGGGTGGCGGACGGCGGCGTGGAGGTCGGCGCCTAGTCATCCGCCGGGACCAAGCCCAGGTCGTGGGCTCGCACGACGGCCTGGGCGCGGTCTCTCGCGCCGAGGACGGCCGGCGTGGGCGCCTGCGCCGTAGTGCCCTCGTCGAGCACCCGGAGCGCGTGCCCCACCGAGTCGTGCAGCCGCAACGCCGTCAGCACCCGCAGGCAGACCGGGTCGGCGCGGTCCGGCACGGCCACCCCGAGCAGCTGGTACAACATCGCCTTCCAGGGCCTCCAGGGGGCCCTCACGGCTCCAGAAGCCGGCCGACGGCCCGGGGGACCGCCTCCCCTCGCACCGGGCAACCAGCGGGCTCACCGCCCCCGCTCAGACCGGGGCGATGCCGTTATGGCATATCGGCTGCGCCGACAACAGGCAGGCGGCTATGCTCCAGTCTCCACCGGGGGGTAGACGTGCGGGCTTCGATGGGCCAGCGGCAATACACAACGCCGTCCTGAATCGATGCTGTCGCAACGTTCGGCGTCCTCGCGCTGAGGGAGGGGTTCGGGGTTCGCCTGGATTCGCGGCACTGGACGGACGCTATCGGCGGCGCCCTGTGCGCTGGTCTCGGGGCGGCAACGATCGAAGCTCTGACCGGTCTCATCAAATCCAGTGAACCGTTACCGTGAGTAACACCCCAACGAGCTAAAGGCGTCGTGCGGAGTGGCCAAACGGCGCATTCGCTCGTGACGGGCGCGGGCATCAAAGCGGCCATGAGCAAGGTTTTTGCGCGCTGGACACTTCTACCGGCGGCGATCGTCCCCGTCCTTCTGGTCGCCGGTTGCGACCTGGGTGGTGACAGTACGCGAGCGATGAAAGCGGCCGCAACCCCGACCGGGACGGCGACGGCGGCGAGCGGGCAGCCACGCGGCGTCGTCGAGTCCTACTTCAACGCGCTCAGGGCGGGGAACGTGGACCAGATCGTCAGCGTGTTCGCGCGCGACGCGGTGGTCGAGATCGACGGGGAGGCCACGGCGGAGGGCATCCAGGCGATCCGCACCCTCTACCAGCAGCAACTGCAGGGCGCGACGGACCTGGTGTCGGCCACGCACAGCATCGTGGACGTGCGCACGACCGGCGCTGCGAACGCCGCCGTCCGCTCGGGGAGCAAGCAGGGGGACGCGAGGTTCCGCGAGCTGTTCCTGCTCGGCAAGGAGGGCGGGAAGTGGAAGATCTCGGAGTTCATGAACAACCAGTCGTCCTGACCGGCCGTGGAAATGGACTGGGCGCCCTTTGCGGGACGCCCGCCGGGAATGGCGGGAATTCCGGGACGGATTTAGCGGGCCGGTTATGGGCGGCCGGTCACGGGGCGGGCTACGACTGTGCGGTCCCGCGCGGGATGCGCGGGCTGATGCGGCCCTGGTCGACCAGCGCCAGGTAGACGGCGAAGGCGCCCCGCGCCCACGTTTCCGCCTGTCGCGTGGTCAACCTGATCTCCTCGCCCTCGTGCGAGACGATCAGGTATCCGCCCCAGGGCGTACTGCGTCGCCACGCCACCAATACGTTCTCGTAAACGAGGACGTCGAGCATTGCGGTCACATATGCGCGTCCGGTGGCGGACACGGCGCAAGCCTCCTCGCTCCCCGCCGAATTCTCGCCTTTCCTCCATTGTGCGCGCCATATCGGGAAATGTCGCAGGCCCGTCAGAACCTGGGCCGCGCCTGCGGTGTATCCGTACCGGAGGTGGTCCCATGAAGAGGATTCTGGCCGCGCTGGCCGCCGCGGCGGCGCTGGCCCTGAGCGGCCTGCCGGCCGCCGCTGCCGGCGGGTGGGCGGTGACCTACCTGGATCCGGCGCCGTCCCGGTTCGAGGGCGGGACGTCGTACGCGCTGGGGTTCTGGGTGCTGCAGCACGGCTCCCATCCGTTCGAGGGGGAGCTCGGGGCGGTCGGGCTGCGGTTCACCGGGGCGGACGGGAAGAGCCTGCTCTTCGTCGGCACGGCGCTGCCGGAGGCCGGGCATTACGCCACGTCGGTGGTGGTGCCTGAGGGGGTGTGGAAGGTGGAGGGCGTCCAGGGGCTGTTCCGGCCGTACGAGGTGGGGACGCTGACCGTTCCCGGCGGGCTGAAGGTCGATCCGGTGCCCCCTGACATGAGGGCGCCCGTGTCGGCGGGGAAATCGTTCTGGGGGTCCGTGCGGCCGCCCGGGTTCCCGGATGGGGGTACGGCGGTGATTACCCGGGCGCCGCAGGGGCAGGGGAGTGCCGGTGCTACCGACGTGGGGCGGGACGGCTCCGGTGATACCGGTGTCCAGCGGGACGGCTCCGATGGCGCCGGTGTGGGGCCGGGATCCGGCGGGGTGCCTGCCTACGTGCCGGCGATCGCCGCCGTCGGTGGCGCGCTGGTCGCGGTGGCGGCTCTGTGGCTGCTGCCTCGGCTCGGCCTGCCGGGTCCGTCGCCTCGGCCGCCCTCGCCGGACGGGGCGTCGCCGAGGCGGCCGGCCCGCCTGGCGTGGCTGACCCGCCGGCCGCGCCGGACGGAGGCCGAGCCGGACCCGCCCACGGGCACGCCGGGGGAGACGATCGTCATCTCCGGCAAGTGACCGGCGGGCCCGGCGAAGAGAACGCCGGGGTGTGCCTGCGGCGTCGCTTTCCCGAGCGGCACCGCGTCGCAGGCTCACCCCGGTTCCGCCGCGCGAGCCACGTCGCGTCCCGATGCCGGGCGAGTGGCCCCGCGTCCCTGCGCCGCGGGGCGGTCAGAGGTCGCGTTCCTGCTGGTCGAGGATGGCGACGGAGACGGCGACCGCGCGTGCCGCGTCGCCGTCCTCGATCGCGCGCAGCAGGTCGTCGTGGGAGCTGTCCGGGGTCAGGGCCGCCTGCTCCTGGTCCCTGACGCTGTCGCGCAGGGCGTCGCTCATGCTGCGGTAGAGGTCGCCGAGCAGGGCGTTGTGCGCGGCGTCCGCGACCAGCAGGTGGAAGTCCACGTCCGCGTCCGCGAAGCCGTCGAGGTCGCCGGCGCGGGCGGCCGCGTCCCGGCGGGCCAGCGTCGCGCGCATCGCGGTCAGGTCCTCCTCCGAGCGCCTGCCCGCCGCGAGCCGGGCGGCCACGAGGTCGAGGCCCCGGCGCACGTCGATGATGTCCATGGCGGCCGCCGTGTCGAGCCGCCGGCGCAGGGCCACCTTGGACTCGTCGGTGGCGGTCACGTACGTGCCGTCGCCCTGGCGGGTGTGCAGCAGCCCGGCGTGGGCCAGGACCCGCACCGCCTCGCGTACCGACAGCCTGCTCATGCCGAGGCTCTGCGCGAGCTGGCTCTCGGACGGGATCTTGGTGCCTACCGGCCACACACCACGCGCGATCTCGCGGCGGAGCTCGTCGATGGCGGCGTCCACGAGCGAGGTCCGAGCGACGTTTCGCATGCACCCTCTCCTCATCGGCTGGAGAACACCCACCATAAGAGCTATCGCGGAAGGCGGGGTAGTCCGGCCGAGTCAGTGCCGGGGGAGGGCGGAGAGGAAGGCGGACTGGACGGCCTCGAAGCGGCGGCCGGCGTCCCCGAGGTCGAACGGCAGGGCGCCCTCGCCGTGGCCGATCGGACAAGTCGGCGTTCCCCACCTTCCTGTCCCCCGAGCGGGGCGACACCCTGCCGTACGCCGCGAAGGACTTCGAGTGGGTCGCCCCGGGCCGGGCCCGGACGAACTGAGCCCGGCCCGGAGCGGCTCATGAGTGGCGGGAGGCGGCCAGGGCGGCGCCGATGATGCCGGCCTCGTTCTGGAGGGCGGCGGGCACCACGGGCGTGTCGATGTGGACGTGCGGCAGGAACTTCTCGGCCTTCCTGCTCGCGCCTCCGCCGATGACGATCAGCGAGGGTGACAGCAGCATCTCCACGTGCCGGAGGTACTCCTCCACCCGCTCGGCCCACTTCTCCCAGCTCAGCTCGTGCTCCTCCCGCGCCCGCGCCGACGCCCGGTGCTCGGCGTCCTTGCCGTGCAGCTCCAGGTGCCCGAGCTCGGTGTTGGGTACGAGCGTCCCCTCGGTGAACAGCGCGCTCCCGATCCCCGTGCCGAACGTCAGCACGAGCACGGTCCCCCGCTCCCCGCGCCCGCGCCCGTAGGTCACCTCCGCCACGCCGGCCGCGTCGGCGTCGTTCAGCACGGTCGCCCCGCCGAACAACTTGGCCGCGTCCACGCCGATCCACGAGTGGTCCACGTTGGCGGCCGTCAGCACGACCCCGTCCTTGACCACGCCGGGGAACGTCACCCCGACAGGACCGTTCCAGCCGAAATGCTTGACGATCTCCGCCACCGCCTCCGCCACCTCATCGGGCTTGGACGGCTGGGGCGTGGGAATGCGCAAGCGCTCCTGCACCAGTTCGCCGGCCTCGATGTCGACAGGGGCGCCCTTGATTCCCGAACCGCCGATGTCAATGCCCAACACGTTCATGTCAATCCCTCTCCCCTTCAGGACACGAAAAAACTCCCGTCCTGATATTTCCGGAACCGGCTGAACCGCCCCACACCCCTCCACGTATCTCGCGTCACAAGCGCTAACTAGGAGGCAACGGATGCGGCCACGCATCATCACACTCTGCGCTGTTGCGGTTGTGCTGGGAGCGACTCTCACCACTCCCGCGCACGCCACCACAACCAGGAACCGATTCGACGTGATCAACCTTGTGTCGGACGTTCAGGGCAAAGCCCCGGTCACCGACGCCAAGGTCGTCAACCCGTGGGGCCTGGCCATGGGCAAGACTCTGTGGGTCTCGAACACCGGCACGGGCACCGCCACCGTCTACTCCGGCACGGGCAAGAAGGAGCAGACCGAGGTGTGGATCCCCGGCGGAGCGCCCACCGGCCAGGTGTTCAACCCGGGCGAGGGCTTCACCGTCAAGGGCAAGCCCGCCACGTTCATCTTCTCCAGCCCGAGCGGAGCCATCACGGGCTGGAACAAGGACGTGGACCCGAAGAACGCGATCATCGGGGCCTTCACCCGCGGCGCCGACTACAAGGGGCTGGAGCTCGTCGAGACCGACGACGGAGACTTCCTGCTGGCCGCCGACTTCGCGAGCGGGCGTATCCACGCCTTCGACGAGGACTTCCGGCGCATCAGCCTGAAGAGCTGGCAGTTCCGCGACCCGGGCGTCCCGAGGACGTACAAGGCCTACAACGTGGCGATCGCCAACGGCAGCATCTGGGTGTCCTGGGCCCTGCGTGACCCGTCCACCGGCAAGCCCGAATTCGGCGAGGGCAAGGGCTTCGTGAGCCGCTTCAACGCCGGCGGACGCCTCACCGGCCGCATCTCCAGGGTCGGGCTCAACGCCCCCTGGGGGATCACCGCCGCGCCGAGGGGCTGGGGACAGTACAGGGGCGCGCTGCTCATCGGCAACTTCGGCGACGGCACCGTGCACGCGTACAAGAACAGCCGCCACCTGGGCGCGCTGGCCACGGCCGACGGCAGGCCGATCGTGCTGCCCGGACTGTGGGACCTGGAGCCCGGCACCGCCACCAACGGCGGCGAGAACTCGATGTGGTTCTCCGCGGGCATCGACGGCACCAAGCATGGCCTGATCGGCATCATCGCCCCGCAGGGCACCAAGCCGACGTCCACCGCGACGCCCACGTCGACGCCGTCGAGCTCCCCGACGAACCACCCGTCGGGCCACCAGACGAGCGCCCCCAGTAACCGGTCGTCCTCCCAGAACCCGTACGGCGGGTACTGAGCGGCGCTCTCTCGCCGTCGCCCCCGGCCTGGCGAGAAGCGCAGCTCGCCTCCCACGGCCGGGGGCGGCGGTCACGCGGACGTTTCCGGCGCGGTTGGCGCGAGCCGCGCCGGAAACAACCCCCCTTGTTGGTGCTTCCCGCCGCACCCTTACTCCTCGCCGCACTCCGGCTGAGGTCCCTTTGAGGGAGTAAGGGAAGGGCTGGCTCCTCCCGGAGGATGTGGTGTCCTCCGGGAGGAAGGGGTTGAGGTCCTCCGGGAACGGGCCCGGCGGCCTTCGGGACGGCGAGGCGAGGTCCCCCGGCGCTCCGCGAGACGAGCGCTTGGGTACGGTCGGATCGTGAGCGAGCGATCTTTCAGTGAATGGCTCAGGGAGCAGTGCGAGCCCGAGTGGACGGCGGTGGTGACGCACCCGTTCGCGATGGCGATCACGACGGGCTCGGCGCCCGACGGCGACATGCGGCACTACCTGGAGCAGGACTTCCAGTTCGTGGACTCGTTCACGGCCCTGCTAGGGGCGGCGGTGGCGAGCGCGGACACGTTCGAGGCGCGGGTGCCCTACGGGAAGTTCCTCGGTCAGGTGGCGACCACCGAGGAGAAGACGTACTTCCACCGGGCGCTGGCCGCGCTGGGCGGGCGGACCGACGCGCCGCCCGAGCCGGTGACGGCCGCGTTCAGGCAGCTCATGGACGAGGCGCGGACGTCGCAGGACTACCTGCTGATCGTCGCCGTGCTCTGCGTGGCCGAGTGGTGCTACCTGGGCTGGGCGTCACGGGCGCAGGAGCCGCTGCCGGAGAGCTTCGTGCACCGCGAGTGGATCGAGCTGCACGAGGGCCCGGAGTTCCGGGCCTGGGTGGCCTTCCTGCGGGGCGAGCTCGACCGGCTCGGCGCGGACCTGGACGAGGAGCGCCGGACGGCGGCGCTCGACGTCTTCCGCCTGGCGGTCGAGCTGGAACGGGCCTTCTTCGACCAGGCCACCGACCATCAGCCCAGTACGGCCGCCAGATCCTGGAACGAGCGGTAGTGGACGCCGGTCATGCCGAGCGTCCTGGCCGCCTCGACGTTCTGCAGCCGGTCGTCCACGAACAGGCAGCGCTCGGGCGCGACCCCGGCCCGCTCCGCGGCGATCTCGTAGATTCGCCGGTCGGGCTTTGCCACGCCCACCCTGGCGCTGCTGACCACGACGTCCGCGAAGTACGTGAGCCCCAGCTGGTCGAGGTGCTGCTCCAGCGAGTCCGTGGCGTTGGTCACGATCACCACGGGCACGTGCTGCTGCGCCTTGGCCAGCAGCGCCCTGACCTCCTCGTCCACCCAGAACCGCACCTGCGCGAACTCGGCCACGGCCTGGCGGGCCGGCTCGTCGCCGCCGAGCGCGGCCACGACCGACTCCAGCCACTCCGCCTCGGTCGCCTGGCCGAGCGTGGCGGGCATGATCAGCGCTGGGTCGAGGGCCGTCTTCATGAGCGGCACGCCGTACCGGGCCTCGATGTCGGCCTGGGCGGCGTGGTCGAAGAGCCGGAGCACTCCATCAAGGTCAGACAGAACCGCGTCAAAGGGGATCACAGCCCCTCATTGTGACAGTCGCCAGCATTTCCCGCGTCGTCAAAGGTCCAAGGGCGACCGGCCGGACTACCATCTCCGAGACAGGATTCGGTATCGGAACGGTAGGGCATGAGCGCACGCGAGCTGGGGCGGCTGTTCGCCGACGGGGGCAGGGGGCGCCGGCTGCCCGCGGGGCTGCCGCCGGGCGAGGTGGTCTGGCCCGATCCCGGCTACACCCGGCAGGGCGAGGCGCTCAGGCCGGCGTTCTGGATGAGCGAGGAGGCGGCGTCCGGCGAGGACTGGACGCGCATGCGCGAGTGGCACCCGCACAGCGGCCTGTGGCCGGTGCTGCTGGACGAGTCGGCGCAGCCCTGGGGGGTCGGGCAGATCGTTCCGGACGATCCCCGCCAGATCGACCACTTCACCGCCGAGGGGTTCATGGCCGAGGTGTGGGAGGAGTGGGTGGCCCAGATGCCGCAGGAAGCGCTGGAGGAGCTGGACCCGTTCGGGGCGATCTGCCCCGGTCCCGCCCCGCCCGGTGTGCTCAAGGCCGCCCCCGAGGCGGTCGCCGACTGGCTCGCGCGCGAGCTGGCCGTCAAGGGGATGCCGCTCGGCCTGGTCGCCGCCCCCAGGGGCGCCGACGCGCTGGCCGTGATGGGCTGGCAGGGCGCGCTGCACCACAACGAGTGGATGGTCCCGCTGGCCGCCGTGGTACGCAGCTGGGAGGACCGGTTCGGGGCGCGGGTGGTGAGCGTCGGGTTCAACACCCTGGACCTGAGCGTGGCCGCGCCGCCGGTCGACCCCGAGCACGCGTTGCACGTGGCCGCCGAGCACTGGACGTTCTGCCCGGACAACATCGTCCAGGGCCCCGGTGACCTGCAGGGCTATGCCGAGCAGATCATCGGCGAGCACGCCTGGTCGTTCTGGTGGGACTGAGTCCGGCCGCGCGCCCGCGATGGAGGCGCGGCCGGACCCTCCGGTGTCAGGGGATGTGGGCCACGGCCCCGTAACTCCCCGAAGAACTCGGTTGTTCGGCGCAGGCGGTGTCGAGGTCGTCCGGCCGCCATTCCGGGATCCACACCAACCCCGGATCGACCAGCACCAGACCTTCGAGCAACGCCGCGACCTCCTCTCTGTTGCGAATCGCGTGACCCGGCAGCGTCATCGCCAGCAGGTCGTGAATCGCTCCCAGCAGCTCCGGCGGGATCGCGTCGAACGTGGTCTGCAGCAGCGACAGGTAGCTCCCTTCGGGCACCGCCTGCCTGATGCGCTTGATCACGTAGTGGAAGTACTCGTCGTCGTTCAGGCTGTGGGTCGACAGCAGCAGCACGGCCATGGGCCGGTCCCAGTCGAGGAACGTCTGCACGACGCGGTCATCGAGGATGTCGTCGATCTCGCGCACGTCGCCCTCTACGACGCGTACGAGGTCGGTGACGGGCTCGATGGTCGCCCGGGCTCCGGCCAGCACCATCGGGTCGTTCTCCACGTAGACCACGCGGGGGACCGCGCCGCGCAGGGCGTCACGGGCCACGTCGTGCAACTGTCTGCCCGCCGGCAGGCCGCTGGGCACTCCACTCCCGACAATGACGAACTGGTCCACACCTTCGCAGGCCAGATGGCGCACCACACGGCACAAATATTGGAGCACGGCCCGTGCGGCCGTCGTCACGACGGGAGCGGCCTGGTCGTAGCGGCGCACTGCGTCTCTGTCCGCCACGAAGTTGTTCTTTCCACCCGTGGCGGCGTCGAGAACCCGGGTGATCCTGGCTTGGGTCATCTCCAGCTTCGCCAGGTTTCGGATGGCACGCTGACGCATTGAGTGTTGCCCCTTTCCCCTCGCCCACTATCTCGGGAAAAGACTGATCCTTTCGGACCCCACTCGATGACCCAGAACTTATGATCCTCGCTGCGCGGCGGATGACAACCGGAAAAGCCATTAGTTTTCGGTATATCTGGCTAACCCTCTACCGCGAATAACGATCATCCATTAGGGAAGGAGATCACTTTCCGAGGGAACGCGAAAGCCGCTCGCGATGGAAATTCAACACCTCGAAAGTCTCTTCGCGGGTCGTCGTCGTCACCGATAGCTTGGTGAACGCCTGGTGGTAGGCCTCCACCGCGGCGGTGTCGGTGATCAGCTCGTCGGACTCGATGCCGTGGGCGCACGCGATGTCCGCCTCGAACGCCTCGGCGAAGCGCCAGAGCGTGAACGGGCCGGTGCGCGGCACGTAGACGGGGTCGTCCGTCGGGACCACATGGAGCGAGACGTTGGGCCGCTTGGCATGCTCGATGAGCTGGTCGATCTGGCGGAGCTGGACGTGCGGCCCGACGATCGAGCGGGTCAGCACGCTCTCGTCGACGACCGCCCACACCACGATGCCGCTGTCGCGGGCCACGGCCTCCTGCCGGGCCAGCACGAGGGCGAGCGCCTCGTCGACCGTCTGCTGCCCGAGCGTCGCCGGCCCGGCCACGGTGACGGCCGCCCTGGCGTACTCCTCGGTCTGCAGCAGCGGCGGGACGAACTGGGGGTGGTAGGTGCGGATCACCGTGGCCCGCTGCTCCAGCGCGTACGTGGTGGCCAGCCAGACCGGCACCGACTGCGCGTCGTACCAGGCGGCCTCGCGCTCGCCCCTGGCCAGCGACAGCACGTATTCGCGGATGGGCGGGGCGGTGACGCCGTAGAGGGCGAGCAGGCGCTCGGCGGTGATGGGGGCGGGCGCGATCCGGCCCTCCTCGATGGCCGGGATCGCGGCGGCTCCCTTGCCGATCGCCGTCTCCACCTGCTCGACCGACAGATCGGCGGCCAGGCGCAGGCCGTGCAGCCGCTTGCCGAGTGCCCGGCGCTGCGGCCCGCTCAGCGGCGCGGCCGCCTCGGGGATGTCGGGGGCGGACGGGGCCTCGGGCTCGTCGGGCAGCCCTTCGGCCCGGCGGGCCAGCTCCACCACGCCGCGCAGCAGGGTCAGGGAGCTCTCGGACAGATCTGAGGCGCCCAGGCCGATGGCGGCCGCGCGCAGCTGGAGGTCCTCGACGGCGCCGGATTCGAGGTAGTCGTCGCCGACCAGCCAGCCGACGCTCACCTGAAGGCAGGAGGCCAGCGCCCTGAGCACCTGGAGCGTCGGGTTGGTCTGCTTGCCGGTGCGCAGCTGGCTGACGTAGGCGCGGGTGATGGGGATGCCCGCCTCCGTCAGGGCGGAGGCGACCTGCGCGCCGGTGAAGCCGCGCTTGGTCAGCGCAAGATCGAGCCGCTCGGCGAAGTTCGCCACGGCACACCTCCATCCACCGCCCGTGAACTTTTCCAGCGTAAGGGACGCGAGCCGCACTGTCCCCTGCCATGCGGGGCAGCTCTGCCCCGCGAGTAGGTATCAACTTATGCGCAAACTGTCAGTTGACATAGCCTCAGTCGTAAGCAGACTATCGGAGGGCATGGTAACTGTGGCTTAACAGTCGGGGAGGAGGTGGCCGGACGTGACCATGGAATCCTCGTACCTCGAAGATCTGTCCTCCACCGGGCAGGCGCGAGTGGTGCGGCGGATCTGCGCGCGCGTGGCCGGGCCGGCAGTGGGAGCCGGCGTTCAGGTCGCGAGCCTGCCGCTCGGCGGCCTCCAGGTCTGGCTGGACAGCCCTCGTCACCGTTGGCGCTTCTACCACCGGATGGCCCGCGAGCTGCGGCTGGCCGGCTGGCACACGGAGACGGGACCTGATCGGCTGCTGTTGCTCGGGTGGAGTGCGGTCTGCCTGAGCCACCGGGCCAGGATGCTGAGCGCGGCCCTGGCGGGACGGCTGGCCGACTTCGACAAGACGGCCTTCATGGCCGTCATGATCGCCACCCGGCTGCGCCACGAGGGGTTCCCGGTGGAGGGACTCCCGGCCGAGGTGGAGGCTCGCTGCCGCGACGCGCTGCGCTGGCCCGCCCGGCTGGAGGACCTCGACGGCCTGGAACGCCGGTCGTCGCTGGAGCCGCTACGGCTCAGGCTCGCCCAGGTGGCGGGGCTCGAGGCCAAGGTCGGCTGCCGCTGCTGCGAACATCTCGCGCTCGCTTCGAAGGTCGCGCGCACGGTGGCCGGTGGTGCGGTGCCGGCCAGGTCGCGCGCGGGTTCGTCGGCATCGTGCTCCGCCATCCCGGATTCTTCCCCGGGGGTGGGGCTGACCGAGCGCATGGTCTGCGTCAGCGTGCCCAACGTGGCCACCACCAGAGCGGGGACGGCGCGATGACGCCGACGCCCATCCCCGCGCACCGGGCCGCACCGGTCCCGGCAGCCGTGGCGTCGCCACGGCACCGGGTCAGGAAGCGGCCGGCTCAACACATCGGCGTCGCCATGAGGTTCCCCGCCGCGCTCGCGCTGCCGCCCGGCGCGCCGCCCACCGGCCATCGGCCCTGGGGCGTCGCGTTCCGGTGCGCGTGCGCAGGAGCGGGAATGCTGGCGCTGCTGTCAGACAGCGGGTGGCCGCCGGCCGATCAAGGCCGACCCGCCCTGCTGATTCCCTGTGTGGGACTGATGGCCGCGCTTGTGCCGCTGGCCCCGGCGCTTCCCCATCCCTCCGGCATCGCGCGGCACGTGCCCGACTTAGTCGGCGCGGTGCTGTCGACCAGCGCGTTAGCGGCTGGCGTGCTGGCCGACACGAGGGGTAGCGCCTGGGGCCGGCTTTATCGGCGTCCGCCGGGCCGTGCGGTCGCGGCCGCGGAGCCGATCACGAGGTCGTACGCGGGATCGTACGTGACCTCGTGGCGGCATCGCGCGCCCGCGATCGACCTGCGGCTGCGGCGACGTAGCGGACTCCTGTCGGCGGCGGGCGCGTTCTGCCTGTTCGGCGCGGCGTCGTTCGCCGTGCTCGCCATGGGACCGCCTTTTGTGGAGACGGCCGGGCTCCTGTCGGCCATGATCGCGGTGACTCCGGCGGCCGTCCTGGCCGTCCGCCGCGTCGGGATCGACGGAGTCGTCTATGGCGGAGGCTTCGCTCTGGGCGGAGGTTGCGCGCCGCTGCTCGCCCACTCGTCTCCCGACGGGTGGAGCCTGCTCGGCGCGGTGCTGATGGGCGCCGGATTCGGCGCGCTCGCGGTCGGCCTTCTGGCGGGGACCACCGCGATCGCCGAACCCGGTCAGCACGCCTCCGCGATCGGCACCATCGGCACGTGGGCGATGCTGGGTGGGGTGATCGGCGCGATGGGCGCCACAGTGCTGGTCGACCGGCCGTTGTCGGAGGGGCCCGCTTCCGGGCCCGCCTCCGTCCTGGTGGCCGTTCTCCCGGCCGCCGTTCTGCTCGCCGCCACGGCGCTGGTGCGGGTCGCCGGGGCGTCGGGCCATGAGACCGAACCTCGATCTCAACGCGCGGCGGAAGAGGGGCCGGCGATGTTCCGCCGGCTCCTCGCCGAGCCGCGTGGCCACGTCAACCCAGTACGGAGCGAGGTTCTGGCCCGCTTCGCCACATACGACCCCAAGGTCGTCAACCCGCGATGAACAGGAGCGATCATGCTCACGGATGAACTGCGCCGGTCACAGCCACATGAGGTGCACGCACGCGGAGCGCGCCACGCGCCGCCGTCCTGGGGCGAGGACCAGGACGACGTGCCGCCGGTGGAACCGCCGCGCACCGTGCACCGGCTGCGCCGCATCCGGCAGGTGTCCGTGCGGGCGATCACCCCGATCGGCCACGCGTTACGCCACCCGGCTTCCTGACACCCACACCCTTCCCGCACAGGAGGAGAACCCATATGCGCACCGTCCTCGCCCGGAGCATTCAGTGAGCCGCGGCAGGGTGGGAGTGATCGTGGCGCCCGCCAACCCCTCGGCGGAGCCCGAGCTCACCCGCCTGCTCGGGTCGCGCGCCGACATGCACGTCACGCGCCTCCCGGTACGGCCCGGGCAGTCCCTGGCAGAACGGCTGGAAAGCTACAACGAGGCCCTGCCCTCCATGGTCTACGCGTTCGACGCCCTGCCGCTGAGCGCGATGGTCATGGCCTGCAGCGAGCCCCGCTACCTCCTCGGCCCCGATGAGGACCGCGACCAGTGCGCCGAGCTGACGGCCGCGACCGGGGTGCCCTTCGCCTCGGCCACGCAGGCCACCCGCGAGGCGATGGAGCACGCCGAGGTGAGCGACATCGTGCTGGTCTCCCCGTACCAGCCGTGGCTGACCGAGCTGGCCGAGCGGTTCTGGAAGACGGCCGGCCTGAACGTCACCCAGGTCATCCAGGTACGCGCGAAGAACGGCTACTCCTCGTACGCGGTCACCCCCGCCGAGCTGATCAGCCAGGTCGAACTGGCCGAGCTGCCGGCGGACGCGGCGCTGCTGTTCACCGGCACCGGCATGGCCACGCTGCCCGTGCTCGGCCCCCTCAGCGCCGGCAACGACCGGATCCTGCTGACCTCCAACCTCTGCACGGCCTGGTGGGCGCTGTCCAGGACCATCGGGCAGCAGGTGACGCTCGGCCGCGTGCCGTACCGGCGGTACATGGGAGGCGCGGCATGAACGGCGTCATCGTGGTGGGAGCGGGACCCGCCGGGCTGACCGCGGCGCTCTCGCTGGCCAGAGCCGGGATCCCGGTCACCGTGCTGGAGCGCGAGAGCGAGCTCAGCAAGCAGACCAGGGCCTGCACGTTCCACCCGGCCACGCTCGACCTCCTCGACGACCTGGGCGTCGCCTCCCAGCTCGTCGCCAAGGGCCGCGTCGTCGACCGGGTGCAGTGGCGCGACCGGTCCGGCATCGTGCTGGCCGAGATGGGCATGAACCGGCTCAACGGCCTGACCAGGCATCCGTTCAGGATCCACGCCGACCAGGCCGCGCTCACCCCGCTGCTGCTCACCGCCCTCAGCGCCTACCCGGACGTGGACGTGCGGTTCGGCACTCACGTGGACGGCGTGGCCGAAGGCGGCACAGGCATCCGGGTCCGCGTCGGCCACACCTGGACGCGGGCCCGGTACATGATCGCCGCCGACGGCGCGCACAGCACGGTCCGAGGCTCCCTGGGCCTGCCGTTCCCCAGGTCCGCCTATCCGACGCAGGCGCTGCGGGTGTTCACCGACTCGCCGCTGGACCGGCTGCTGCCGAGCCTGGCGCCGCTGACGTACGTGCGGGACGTGCAGCAGTCGTGCACGCTGCTCGGGCTGCCGGACCACTGGCGGATCATCTTCAAGATCCCCTGCGACACCCACGAGCCGCTGTCGCCGCCGAACCTGTCCCTGCTGGTCCGCCGGGCCCTGCCGGGCGCGAGCGGGCCGATCCACGTGACGGGCGCCGACCGGTTCGGGCTGTCCAGGGGCGTGCTGACGTCGTACCGGTGCGGCCGGGTGCTGTTCGTGGGCGACGCCGCGCACCTGACCTCCACGGTCGGCGGGCTCAACATGAACGCCGGCATCCACGACGCGGCGGAGGTGGGCCAGGTGATCGCGGCCGTGGTCGGCGGCTTCGCCCCGCCGGCGGCGCTGGAGGCGTGGGCCTGGCGGCGGCGCTCGGTGCTGCTGCAGCGGGTGATCCCCCCTCGCGAGACCCGGCTCGCGGGCGTGCGGGAACGCGACAGCGCCAGGCTGGCGGCCGCCATGGCCGGGCTGCGCGCCATCGCCGGGGACCCGGACGCGACACGTGCCTACCTGGCACAGGCCTCATTACTGGACACCGTGCCAGGGAAGAGGTGACGACCCCCCGTTCCGCGTACTGACTGGAGGAGGTGTGACGCCCGATGTGGCGAACCCTGTCTGACGACGCTCGCCAGGCCATTCGCGACCTGTGCGACAAGCACGGAGCCCGCCTCTACGACTACTGCCGCACGGAGCTCGCCGCGGGCGACGCCGAGCAGGCGGTGGCCGGCGCGGCGCTGACGGCGCACCTGTACGCGGATCGCGTGGTCGATCCGGCCCTGCGGCGGCCCTGGTTGTACGCGGTGGCCCGCGCGCACCGGGCGGTCGTCGCCAAGCCCGCGAGCATCGGCTCGTGGTCGCGGCCCGGCCGGATGTCGGAGCTGCTGCCCGAGGCGCTGCTCTCCCTGGAGCGCCCGCAGCGGGAACTGCTCGACCTGTCCATGCGCCACGGCCTGGCCGACACGGAGATCGCCGTGATCTTCGAGCTGCGCCAGGACGAGGTGCGGACCATCGTCACCCGGGCGGCCGAGTCCCTGGAGGAGTGGTTCGCCGCGATCATCGCCGCGCGGGGGCGCGACGGATGCCCGGAGCTGACGACACGCGTGTCGGCATGGGTCGCGGCGCCCGGCCGGCGGGCCAGGGCCAGGATCGGCCGTCACATCCAGTCCTGCGCGACCTGCCGGGCCGCGCCCAGGACCATGTCGGCGGCGGCGCTGCTGCGCCGCCTGCCGATCACCACACTGCCCGGCACACTTCCCAACCGGCTGGCGTTGGCGCAGCCGCTGCCCGGCGAGGGGCCTCTCTGGCGGGCGGACGGCTTTCCCGTGCAGGCACGCACACTGGTGGAGACCGGTCCTTCCCCGGCTCCTCCGGTCGCCGACGCCACGCCGCAGGTCCCGGTCGCCGACCCCACGACGGCGACCTCGGGAAAGCCCTGGTCGGCGGCGGGCGCGGCTGCCGCCGACCAGGAGCCCCCGGCGGCACCCGCCGTGCGCGGGCGGCACCCGTTCACGCCGCCGAGCCGTACGCGGGCCTTCCGCGGCGGCGCCTACGGCGACAAACTCGTCTACAGCGCCGCCATCAAGGGCTCGGGCAACGGCTCCCACAGCGAGGGCGCCATCATCCGGTACGGCGGGATCAACCTGGGCGGCGAGCTGGTCGAGCTGCGGGACGGGCAGGTCCAGGAGTTCTGGCGGGACCGGCTGGACGACGACGACCCCGAGGCGGGGCCGCCGATCAGGGCCGTGGCCAGGCTCGGGCTGATCGTGGGCGTGGGCCTGCTGGTGGCGGGGCTGGTCTGGGCCGTCGTGAACGCCCGCCAGCACCCACCGACGCTCACCAAGGCCTCGGCGCAGACGGGCGGCCTGCTGGACGAGCCGTCGCGCTGGGTGGCCGGGGTGGCCCCGATGGCCGCCGGATCCGGCCTGACGAGCATGTCCAGAGAGGCCGAGCTGCCCAAGCCCGCGCCCCCGGTGGCCAGGCTGTCGCCGGCGACGGCGTGGCTGGGCTCGGGGCGTACCGGAACGTTCGCGCTGTCGTGCGACGGTCGTTGCGAGATCGTCTCAGCCAAGGGCAGCGACGGCATCACCGTGTCCGGGAACACCTTCAAGGTGACCGCGCCGCTCTCGCGGCTCGACTGCTCCGGGCGGTCGAGCGTGGAACGGGGGAAGATCACCGTCCGGTGGACGGGCAAGGCAACGGGTGACGGCAGGACCACCGGCGGCACCACCGCCGGGCGCGGCACCCTGACCCTGAGCGTCGCCTGGACGGTCAAGCACCGGGGCACGCGGATGCTCGACGCCCGGCGCGGCGTCCTCTCCTGCAGGTGAGGGCCCCGGGCAGCGCGCCCGAGGCCCTCTCATGCCGCTAGAAGAACGAGAACCCGGGCTCGGGCTCGGGCAGCTCGACCCGGTCGGGACCGCGGAACGTGTTCGTGTCCCTCGGCACGTCCGCCAGCGGCGTGCCCAGGACGAACGGGACGACGACACTCGACCTGGCCAGGTCGAGGGTCACGGTCGCGCCGGTGGCGCTCTCGTCGCTGTAGGTCGCGTCGGTGCCGGCCACCACGAGGCCGAGCCGGTGGCCCTTCCTGAAGGTGTAGTCCTGCGGCAGCGTCAGCCACTTGACCGTCCCGTACGTGCCGGGCGGCAGCGGCGCGGCCTGGCTGAGCGAGTCGCGGTTCTGGACGTCGATCCAGCCGCGGGCGACGATCTCGAGCGGGCGGGTGGCCGTGTTCGTGACGACCTTCCTGTAGCAGGCGTCGTCGGCCGCGGTGCTCTCGCCGTAGCAGTCCTCCTCGGTGAGCGTGGTGATGCCCTGGCCGCGACGCCAGTCGACCCGGGTGCCGTCGCCGAAGTCGACGAGCAGGGCGGTCAGGTTGGAGGTGGGCTTGTCCAGCTTGACCCGCAGGTCCGCGGTGGGCGTGCCGGACAGGCGCAGGTCGAGCGGGAGCGCGCCCGTGGTGAACGCGACCCGTCCCGGGTTCGCCGTCCCGACGTCGGCCACCATGTCGCTCTCGGTCATGGCGACGTCGGTGAAGGAGGCCGTGCTGTTCCTGGCGGCGGGCTTCAGGCCGAGCGAGCCGTCGGGCGCGGGGCGCAGGGACGCCTTGAGCGCGAACGGCGCCGGCCAGTCGTGCTGGGTGGTCCAGCGGGCCGGGCCGATCTCGACGTCGGCGCGGGGCTCGTTCGTGATCCCGTTGCGCACGCCGTGCAGCCAGTGGTCGAACCACCGGTGCAGGGTGTCCACCCAGAGCGCGCGCCGGCCCTCGAAGTCGAACGGGTCCACGTGCTGGGTCTGGCCGACCCAGATCTTGCGCGGCACGTTGCGGTCGGCCAGGGCCTTCCACCAGGTCGAGAAGTTGTCGGGCTTGACGTTGAGGTCGTTGACCGTGTGGACGACGAACACGCTGGCCCTGACCTTGGAGGCGTCGGCGAGCAGGCCCTTGATGTAGTCGCGCTCGGCCCAGAACGGGTTGTAATCGCCCGTGTCGTCGCCGTCCTCGGCGTCCATCCTGTCGCGCACGGCCTGGCACTTGGCCTCGGGGTCGGTGTCGACGTAGTTGGCCAGCCAGGAGGCGTAGTCGTGGTTGTAGATGACGCCGTTGGAGCGCTGGTACTTGTACCAGGAGCTGATGGCCGAGATCGGCACGATGGTCTTCAGGCCCTCGACGCCGGTGGCGGCGACGGCGTTGGCCAGGGTGCCGTCGTACGACTTGCCGATCATGGCGGCCTTGCCCGTCGTCCAGTCGGCCACGGCCGGGGTGCCGTCCGCCCTGAACGCCTTGGCGCGGCCGTTCAGCCAGTCGATGACGGCCTTGCCGCCCAGGACGTCGGCCTTGCCGCCGATGTCCGGGCAGCCGTCCGATCGGGTGGTGCCGAGCATGTCGACGTTCAGGACGGCGTAGCCGCGGGGGACGAAGTAGTTGTCGTAGAAAAGCGGAAATTTGGTGATACTTCCGGCGGCGTCGTAAATCTTGCGCTCTGCCTCGTTTCCACGGCCGGAGTTGTCGTAATACGGGCTCTCATCGATGATCACCGGCACCTTGAGCCCGGGGCCGGACTCCTTGGGCCTGATGATGTCCACGCGTACCTTGTCGAGTTTGCCGTCGAGGTCGCTGTCGACGGTCGACTCGACGTACACGTGCTCGCGGACGGCGTCCGCGTAGGAGAAGACCGGCTGCGTACGGCCGTTCTGGACGGTGATGGCGGGTGCTGCCGCCGCCTGGGCGGGAGTCGCGATCGCGAGGGTGAGGGTGACGGCGAAGAGGGCCGGGCGTAATTGTGGCACGCGTGACCTCCGGGACGTGGCTCGAATAACCCGCAATCTCTCAGACCGCCTGGAGCCTGACAAGATTTCCTCATGGACGTACGGGATCGAGTACGAGGCTGCCTCCTCGGCGGCGCGATCGGCGACGCGCTCGGGGCGCCGATCGAGTTCCAGTCGTTGCGGGAGATCCGCAGGGAGCACGGGGCGGAGGGCATTACCGGATATGTCGCGACGTGGCGTGGCAAATCCGGCCTGATCACCGACGACACCCAGATGACGCTCTTCACGGTGGAAGGGCTGCTCCAGGCCCGCGCCGCCCACGCCGGCGGGCCACCGGCCGCGGGGAACGACGGCGCGCCGGGGTACCCGTACCCCGCGGTGGTGGAGCCGGTGCGGCAGGCGTACCTGCGCTGGCTCGACACCCAGGACCACCACGCCCCGCCGCCCGCGGACCGCCCGCACCGCACGGGCCGGCTGCGCGAGGAGAGCTGGCTGTACTCGCGCAGGGCGCCGGGCAACGCCTGCCTGTCCGGGCTCCACCAGCGCTTCCCCGGGCCGTCCCCGCTGGGGGAGCCGGGTCCGGTGAATCCGAACTCCAAGGGCTGCGGCACCGTGATGCGCTCGGCCCCCTTCGGCCTGGTCCCGCTCTCCGGCGCCGTGGGGGCGCGGCCCGACCCGCGGGAGGCGTTCGAGGTGGCGGCGGCGTGCGCGCAGATCACCCACGGGCACCGGACCGGCTACCTGGCCGCGGGCGCGTTCGCCGCGATCACCGCGTACCTCGTGGCGGGCGAGACGCTGGAGCCCGCCGTCCAACGTGCCCTGGACCTGCTGGCGGCCTATCCGGCGCACGACGAGACCAGCGCGGCCCTGCGCGCCGCCGTGGCGCTCGCCGCCGCCGGCGGATCCTCGCCGGAGCGGGTCGAGTCGCTGGGCGGCGCGTGGGTGGCCGAGGAGGCGCTGGCCATCGGCGTGTACTGCGCCCTGGCCGAGCCCTCCGTGGAGCAGGCCCTGCTGCTGTCGGTCAACCACTCGGGGGACAGCGACTCCACCGGTTCGGTCTGCGGCAACCTGCTCGGCGCCCTCCACGGCACCGGCGTCCTGCCCGCCGCCTGGCTGCGGCCCCTGGAGGGCCGTGACACGATTGAACGCCTCGCCGCCGAACTGGCCTGACCGACCGGTACCCCGCGCCACGCGGGATATTGGGATGCGCGCCCCGCCGGGGTCGGGCAGCATGGTCGGTTGGCTCCGGGGACGCGGGGCTCAAATATCCTGAAAGCAGTATGGGAACGTCTTCCTTGTCCTCTCCACTCGCCGAGCTCCACTCCCGCCTGCCCGAGCTCATGCCGCGCGACCAGCGGCGATTGCGGCGCAGGCTCGACGGCATGCGCCGGGTGCGGTCGCGGGACGCCCGGGACAAGATCGTCGCGGAGATCCTCGCCGACGTCGAGCGCGCCGAGCAGCGGCTGGTCCGGCGTCGCGAAGCCGTACCGGTGGTGAAATATCCGGAAAACCTGCCGGTCTCCCAGCGGAAAGACGACATCCTGGAGGCCATCCGCGACCACCAGGTGGTGATCATCGCGGGCGAGACGGGCTCCGGCAAGACGACCCAGATCCCCAAGATCTGCCTGGAGCTGGGCCGCGGCGTACGCGGGCTGATCGGCCACACCCAGCCCCGCCGCATCGCCGCCCGCACGGTCGCCGAGCGCATCGCCGAGGAGCTCGACACCGCCCTGGGCGAGGTCGTCGGCTACAAGGTCCGCTTCACCGACCAGGCGAGCGACCGCACGCTCGTCAAGTTGATGACCGACGGCATCCTGCTGGCCGAGCTGCAGAACGACCGCATGCTCGACCAGTACGACACGCTGATCATCGACGAGGCCCACGAACGCAGCCTCAACATCGACTTCATCCTCGGCTACCTCAAGCAGCTCCTGCCCAAGCGCCCCGACCTCAAGGTCGTCATCACCAGCGCCACGATCGACCCCGAGCGGTTCTCCCGCCACTTCGACGACGCGCCGATCATCGAGGTCTCCGGGCGCACCTACCCGGTGGAGGTGCGTTACCGGCCGCTCAGCGAGGACGACGACCAGACCCAGGGCATCGTGGACGCCTGCCGGGAGCTGATCTCGGAGGGGCCCGGCGACGTCCTGGTGTTCCTGTCGGGCGAGCGGGAGATCCGCGACGCCGCCGACGCCCTGGCCAAGGCCGAGTTCCGCAACACCGAGATCCTCCCGCTCTACGCCCGCCTGAGCGCCGCCGAGCAGCACCGCGTCTTCCAGCGCCACACCGGCCGGCGCGTCGTGCTGGCCACCAACGTCGCGGAGACGTCGCTCACGGTCCCCGGCATCAAATACGTGGTCGACCCGGGGTTCGCCCGCATCTCCCGCTACAGCCACCGCACCAAGGTGCAGCGGCTGCCGATCGAGGCCGTCTCGCAGGCCAGCGCCAACCAGCGCAAGGGCCGCTCGGGCCGCACCTCCGACGGCATCTGCATCCGGCTGTACGAGGAGGAGGACTTCCTCAGCCGGCCCGAGTTCACCGACCCCGAGATCCTGCGTACCAACCTGGCCTCCGTCATCCTCCAGATGACCTCGATCGGGCTGGGCGACATCGAGGCGTTCCCGTTCGTGGAGCCGCCGGACCGCCGCCAGGTCAAGGACGGCGTCAACCTGCTGCACGAGCTGGGCGCGTTCGACGCCCACGGCAAGCTCACCGGCGTCGGCCGCAAGCTGGCCGGCCTCCCCGTCGACCCGCGCCTGGGCCGCATGGTGCTGGAGGCCGAGAAGAACGGCTGCCTGCGCGAGGTCATGGTGATCGCCGCGGCGCTGTCCATCCAGGATCCGCGCGAGCGCCCGTCCGACAAGCAGCAGCAGGCCGACGAGAAGCACCGGCGCTTCGCCGACCCCGAGTCCGACTTCCTGGCCTACCTCAACCTGTGGAACTACCTGCGCGACAAGCAGAAGGAGCTGTCCTCCAGCGCCTTCCGGCGGCTGTGCAAGGCCGAGTTCCTCAACTACCTGCGCGTACGCGAGTGGCAGGACATCTACAGCCAGCTGCGCCAGTCGCTCGGCGCCCAGCCCAGCAGCCAGCCCGCGCAGCCGTACCACGTGCACGCGTCGCTGCTGGTCGGGCTGCTGTCGCACATCGGCGTCAAGGACGTCATGGACAAGCAGCGGGGGCAGGACGGCCGCCGGCCGATCCAGGAATACCTCGGCGCCCGCAACGCCCGCTTCGCGATCTTCCCCGGCTCGGCGCTGGCCAAGAAGCAGCCGCAGTGGGTCATGTCGGCCGAGCTGGTCGAGACCTCCCGGCTCTGGGCCCGCGTCAACGCCAAGATCGAGCCCGACTGGGTCGAGCCGCTCGCCCAGCACCTGGTCAAACGCACCTACTCCGAGCCGCACTGGGAGAAGAACCAGGGCGCGGTGATCGCCCTGGAGAAGGTCACCCTCTACGGGGTGCCGCTCGTGGTGGGCCGCAAGGTCAACTACGGCCGCATCGACCCCGACCTGTCGCGGGAGCTGTTCATCAGGCACGCCCTGGTCGAGGGCGACTGGGACACCCACCACCGCTTCCTCAAGGACAACCGCAGGCTGCTCGGCGAGGTCGAGGAGCTGGAGAACCGGGCGCGCCGCCGCGACATCATGGTCGACGACGAGGCGCTGTTCGACTTCTACGACCAGCGGGTGCCGGCCGACGTGGTCTCGGCCCGCCACTTCGACTCCTGGTGGAAGCAGGCCCGGCAGCAGACGCCCGACCTGCTCACGTTCTCGCCGGACATGCTGGTCAACGAGGGCGCCGACGTCAGCGCCCGCGACTACCCCGACACCTGGAAACAGCTCGGCCAGCGGATGAAGCTGACCTACCAGTTCGAGCCGGGCGCGGACGCCGACGGCGTGACCGTCCACGTGCCGCTCCAGGTGCTCAACCAGGTCAGCTCCGACGGCTTCGACTGGCAGATCCCCGGCCTGCGCGAAGAGCTGATCACCGCGCTGATCCGCTCCCTGCCGAAGGCCCTGCGCCGCAACTTCGTGCCCGCCCCCAACTACGCCAAGCAGGTGCTGGAGGGGGTCAAGCAGGGCGGCGAGCCGCTGCTGGCGGCCGTGGAGCGCGAGCTGCTGCGCCTCACCGGCGTACGCGTGCCACGCGAGGCCTGGCAGCTCGACCAGGTGCCCGACCATCTGCGCATCACGTACCGGGTGATCGACGAGCGCAGGCGCACGGTGGCCGAGGACAAGGACCTCGACGCGCTGAAGCGCCGCCTGGCCCCGCGCCTGCGGGAGACGCTCTCGCAGGCTGGCGACGACCTGGAGCAGACCGGCCTGCACACGTGGAGCTTCGGGACGCTGCCCAAGGTGTTCGAGCAGGGCCGGATGAAGGGCTATCCGGCCCTGGTGGACGCGGGCGACTCCGTCTCGATCAAGATCTTCGACACGGCGGCCGAGCAGCGCCGCTCCCACTGGCCCGGCGTGCGCCGCCTGCTCCTCCTCAACGTCAACAACCCGGCAAAATCCCTGCTGGGCGGCCTGTCCAACCAGGCCAAGCTGGCGCTGTCACGCAGCCCGCACGGCGGGGCGGTGGCGCTGTTCGAGGACGTGGTCAACGCGGCGGTCGACAAGCTGATGCTCGACGCGGGGGGCGCGGCGTGGGACCCGGTGGCCTTCGACCGCCTCTACCAGCACGTACGGGCTCACCTCCACGACACGGCGGCCGACGTGCTGTCGAAGGTGGAGCAGATCCTGAGCGTGTGGCACGCGGCGGGCGGCCGGCTGGATGCCCTGCGGGCGAGCGCGTCGACGGACGACATCCGCGACCAGCTCGGCAAGCTCGTCTACCGGGGATTCGTCACGGCCACCGGTTACCGGCGTTTGCCCGACATTCTGCGATATATCCGGGCGATCGACCGCCGCCTCACCAAGCTCCCCGAGGAGCCCTGGCGGGACCAGGAGTGGATGGACAAGGTCCACAAGATCGAGGACGACTACCACGACGTGCTGGAGAAGCTCCCTCGAGCGCGGAGAGGGGATCCGGACGTGGTGGAGATCCGGTGGATGATCGAGGAACTGAGGGTGAGCTTCTTCGCCCAGACCTTGGGCACGCCCACGCCGGTCTCGGAGAAGCGCATCACCAAGGCGATGGAGAAGCTCACGCCATGAAGATCGAGGTGTCCAGCTTGAAGTCGACGGGGGAGGGCAGTGCGATCGGGGTGCCGATGATCACTCTGGTCATCGCCTGATAGGCGCCATTCTTGATATCGCATGTGCCTCTCACGCCGAGACGGCGTTCACGTCGCGTTCGTAGAAGCGGTAACCGGCCACCGCCGTAGCACCGCCCTCACGCCGTCGGGCGACCGCGCGCCCTGCGTGAGCTCCCGTCCCGATCCCACGGCCCCGACGGCCGGAGGTGGGTATCGAGGTAGGAGAAGTCGATGCCGGCACGACGTCGGCGGTGTGGCGTCCGCCCTCAGCGAGTCGTCCGTGTGATTGGCCGGGACGCGAGCGGCGGCGAGTCGGCGGTGCTTCGCGTCGGGCTCTGGCCGCAGGAAGAAATCCCCCTTATAGGATTTGGCAGGCGTTTTGTGTAGGTGCGCGGGGTGAAACCGGGGGGATTGATGATCAAGGCCGTGGTGTTCGACGTCGGAGAGACGCTGATCAGCGAGGCGCGCATCTGGGCGCGCTGGGCCGAGCGGCTGGGCGTGAGCCATTTCCTGCTGATGGGCGCGCTCGGCGGGATGGCGGCGCTGGACCGCCCCCACACCGACGCCTTCGAGCTCATCCGCCCCGGCTTCGACGCGGACGCGGAGGAGGCCGCCTGGGAGCGCGACGACCCCGACAGCCTGCGCAACCACTTCGACGCCGACGACCTCTACCCCGATGTGCGCGAGGCACTGGCGGCCATCGGGGCGGCCGGATACCAGGTGATCATCGCCGGCAACCAGCCGGCGCGGGCCTACGGGGCGCTGGTCGCCATGGACCTGCCCGCCGACTCCGTGCACACTTCCGAGGGATGGGGCGTGTCCAAGCCGGAGGCCGGGTTCTTCGCCAAGGTCGCGGCGGTCGCGGGGCGGGAGCCCGGCGAGATCCTCTACGTCGGCGACCGGCTCGACAACGACGTGCTGCCGGCCGCCGCGGCGGGCATGCGCACGGCGCTGCTGCGCCGCGGTCCGTGGGGATACCTGCACGCCGAGCGCCCGCAGGCGGCGACCGCCGACGCGATCGTCGACGACCTGCACGCCGTGCTGCCCGTGCTGCGACGCCTAGGCTGAGCGCCCGCGCCGGGGCACCGCGCGGGCGGCGGCTCCGGCGCGGTGACGGATCTCACGCGAGGTTCTCGTCGGAGTCGATGCGGATGGCACGCTCCTCCGCCGACAGGTCGTTCCCGTCGTCGTCGCTCCACTCAACGGCGATCTCCTCGCCTTCCGTGTCGGGCGCCAGCCCTTCGTCCGGCTGGGTCAGCCGGTGCTTGGGGCGGGGCTCGTGGAGCCGGTCCCTGGCCTCGCGGCGAAGGCGTTCATCGAGGGTGTCCCGGCGCTGGGGGTCGTCTTCCTTGACCTCGTGGTAAAAACCGAGATCCTCGGTCCACTCCTCGAACTCGATCGCCTGTTCGTCACTGAAGCCGAACCGGTCAGGAGGTTTTTCGGTCATAAGGGGCCCCTACCCAGGACGCGGCCCGAAATCCTATGACTTGGCCTTGCTCAGAGCTTTGGCCAACTCTTCCTTGCCCATCTGCGACCGTCCGGGAATGTCGGCCTTCTTGGCCTTTTCGTACAGCTCGGCCTTGGTGGCGCCTTCCCGGGAGCCGACGGGGGCGGCCTGCTTGGGGACGCCGAGCGCCTTCAGCTCCTCCGCCCTGCGCTCCTTGAACGCCTTGCCGAGGTCCCGCAGCCCCTTCTCGCCGACCGACTTCGCCAGCGCGGGGAGGATTTTGCTCTCTTCTTCCTCGACGTGGTGATTGACGGACTCGATCAGCTTGTCCAGCGTCATGCGGAACTCGGGGGTGCCGGGCTCGGCCCGTACGAGCGCGTCGAGCAGGATCTCGGCCTCTTTGTGCTCCTCGACGCTGTGGTGGGCGTCGATGCCCGGATAGACCCGGTCCTCCTCGGCCCGGGCGTGCGCGATCAGGAGGGCGTGCAGCTCGGTCACGGTGGCCTTCTGGTTGCCCTGGCCCGTCCTGAGCCGTTCGAAGAGGGATTCCACGGTCCGATGGTCTTTGGTGATCAAGGTGATGACGTCGGTTGCCATGGGGGCCACCGCTACCCATGGGACTGGGATTCAGTCTCAGGCGTTCTCCAGGCCGGGGCGCATCCGTACCGCCTGCCTGAGCGTCCGGCCGGACAGCCGGGCCAGCCCGACGGCCGCGAGCAGCGCGGCCGCCACGCACGACACCCCGCCGATCTCCAGCGCGGCGCGCGGCCCGAGCGTGTCGCTGAGCCAGCCGAGCAGCGGCCCGCCGAGCGCGCCCGCCCCCGCGCTCACGATGGACAGCGCCGCGAGGACCCGGCCGCGCATCGGCTCGGGGGTGTCGAGCTGCGCGCGGGCCGAGACGGTGGTGTCGAGCGTCACCGCGCCGGCCGCGATCGGCAGCAGCACGGCCGCGAACGTCCACAGCTGCGGCATCAGCCCGCTCAGCGCCTGCGCCACGCCGGTCACGAACGCCGTGATCAGCAGCAGCCGGAGGGTGAGCTGGGGCCGGGCGGCCGCCAGGAAGCCGCCGACCACGGTGCCGACGGCGAAGACCGTGGACAGCAGGCCGTACCCGGGGGCGCCCGCGTCCAGGGGGCCGGCGCTCATGGCGGCCATGGTGACCTGGTAGTTGCGCCCCACGCTGCCCAGCACGAACCACAGGGCCAGCACGACGAGCAGCCACGGGGTGCGCAGCACGTACCGCAGGCCCTCGCGCACCGAACCTCCCCGCCGCTCGGAGGGCGTGAGGACGTGGAACTCCTCCCGGCGCATGGCCAGCACGGCCGCGACCACCACGAAGAAGCTGACGGCGTTGATCAGGAACAGCCCCTCGTTCCCCGTGAACGGCAGCAGCACGCCCGCCAGGCTCATGCCCAGGATGCGTCCCGCGGAGTTGAGGACCGAGCCGAGCGCCATCGCGTTCGGCAGGTCGGCGGGCGGCACCACCTCGGCGCCGAAGCGCCCGAGCGCGGGCCCGCCCAGCGCGTTGACCACGCCGCCGGCCAGCGCCACCCCGTAGATCGGCAGGACGGACTGGGCCCCGGTGACCGCGATCATCGCCAGCACGGCCGCGAGCGCGGCCTGCGCGAACTGTGCGGCGATCACGACCGGGCGGCTCGGCAGCCGGTCGGCCAGCGCGCCGCCCCACATGCCCAGCAGCAGCGTCGGCAGCGCCTGCATGACGAGGCTCAGCCCGACGCTGGTCGCCGAGCCGGTCAGCGTCAGGATGAGCCAGTTGACACCCAGCACCTGCATCCAGGTGCCGGTCACGGAGATGAGGTCCGCTCCCGCCCAGAGCCGGTAGTTGTGGTGCCGCAGCGCTCTGAACGTGGAGGAAGAGGGAGACAAAACGGGGGTCCTAGCCTTCGAGATTCACCGGGGGTGAAACGCGGTACTCGCAGGGGGAGATTCCGGTTCGACCAAAATGTGAGGCAGGACACGTCCGTTGCAGGTTTAAACGAGCTCGAGCGGATGATCCCTGCTCACCAGCGCCGCGTAGAGGCCGGCGCGGGCCATCAGCTCGTCGTGGGTGCCGCGCTCGACGATCTTCCCGCCGTCCAGCGCGACGATCTGGTCCGCGTCGCGGACCGTGGACAGGCGGTGCGCGATCGTGATGGTCGTACGGCCCCGCGCCAGCGCGTCGAGCGCCTCCTGCACGGCCCGCTCGGTCTGCGTGTCCAGCGCGCTGGTGGCCTCGTCGAGGACCAGCACCGGCGGGTTGCGCAGCAGCGTGCGCGCGATGGCCAGGCGCTGCTTCTCGCCACCGGAGAACCGGTAGCCGCGCTCGCCCACCAGAGTCTCGTAGCCGTCGGGCAGCGAGGCGATGTGGTCGTGGATGCGCGCGGCCCGCGCGGCCTCCTCCAGCTCCTCGTCGGTGGCCGACGGCCTGGCGAAGCGCAGGTTGTCGGCGATCGAGGCGTGGAAGAGGTAGGTCTCCTGCGAGACCACGCCGACCGCCTCGCTCAGCGTCTCGAACGTCAGCTCCCGCACGTCCACCCCGTCGATCGTGACCCGCCCGCCCGTGACGTCGTAGAGCCTGGGCAGCAGGTAGCTGAGCGTGGTCTTGCCCGAGCCGGTCTCGCCCACGATGGCCAGGCTGGTGCCCGCCGGGACCGTGAGGTCCACGCCGGTGAGGGTGGGGGTCTCGCCGTACGAGAAGTCGACGTCCTCGAAGCGGACCTCGCCGCGCACGTCCTTCAGCTCCCGCGGGCCGGGACGGATGTCCACCGGCAGGTCCAGATACTCGAAGATCCGCCCGAACAGCGCCAGCGAGGTCTGCACCTCGACGCCCAGCCGCAGCAGCGAGACCATCGGCCTGAACAGGCTGGTCTGCAGGGTCGTGAAGGCCACGAGCGTGCCGACCGAGATCGCGCCCGTGTGGCCGACGGCCCAGTAGATCAGCGCGGGCATGGCCGCCATGACGATCTGGATGGACGACTGCCGCCAGCGTCCCGCCATGCTCGTGCGCACGCCGAGGTCGGCCAGCTCGTCGGAGGCCCGGCCGAAGCGCTCGGTCAGCCCGTCGGAGCGGCCCATGGTGCGGCCGAGCAGGATGCCGCTGATCGACAGCGACTCCTGGACCATGGAGGCGATGCTCGCCAGCTTGCGCTGCCGCTCGTTGGTGATGCGCTTGCGCTCGGTGCCGACCCTGCGGCTGATCCACACGAACACCGGCATGAGCAGGAGCGAGACGACCGTCAGCCGCCAGTCGAGCGCGATCATGGCCACGATGGTGGCGATCACGGTGGTGAGGTTGGAGACGAGGGAGGAGGCGGTCGAGGTGACGACCGACTGCATGCCGCCGATGTCGTTGGCGATGCGCGACTGGACCTCGCCGGTCCGCGTGCGGGTGAAGAACGCCAGCGACATGCGCTGCAGGTGGCCGTAGACGGCGATGCGCAGGTCGTGCATCACCCGCTGGCCCACTGTGGTGGATATCAGCGTCTGCACCACGTCGAACACGCTGGTGGTGACCGCCACCGCGATCATGCCCAGGGCCAGCAGCGCGAGCAGGCCGGCGTCCCTGGCCGGGATGGCCACGTCCAGCACCTCGCGCAGCAGGAAGGGCGAGGCCAGCGACACCAGCGACGACAACAGGATGAGGGAGCCCACCAGGGCCAGGCGGCCGCGGTAGGGACGGAACAGCTTGATGATGCGCCCGAGGGGCGCGCGTGGTTCCTCCGCCAAGTGGCGCCTCCTTTCAGATGTCCACTCAAACAGAGGTTAACTCATATTTGTTCCGGCTAAACTTATCGACATGGGAGAAAAGGAGCTCGCCGAGCTCTTGCACCTCGTCAGCCGGCGGTTGCGGCGCGGGTACGTGGATCGGCTGGTGCCGCTGGGGCTCAACCCGGGGCAGGCGCGGGCCCTCCGGGCGCTCGCGGAGGCCCCGGAGCCGCTGCGGATGGTGCGGCTGGCCGACGAGCTGCGGATCGTGCCGCGCTCGCTCACGCCGGTGGTGGACGCGCTGGAGGAGGCCGGGCTGGCGCGCCGCGAGGTGGATCCCGCCAATCGCCGCTCCACGTTGGTGGTGATCACTCCTGAGGGGCGCCGGATGGCCGAGCGCGCCCGCGAGGCGCGCCGTGACGCGGGCCAGGTGCTGTTCGCGGCCCTGACGCAGGAGGAGCGCGACCAGCTCCGCGACCTGCTGGCCCTGGTGGAGTCCCAGTTCCGCTAGCGTTCAGGCCGCGTGGAGCAGGGGCCCGCGGTTCAGGTCGCGGGGAGCACGGTGTCGGCTTCAGGTCGCGGGGAGCACGGTGTCGGCTTCAGGTCGCGGGGAGCACGGTGTCGGCTTCAGGTCGCGGGGAGCACGGTGCCGCCGATGACGGTGGCGAGGCAGGGCGGCTGGGCCAGGAGCGCGGCGTACGGGTAGCGCCCGCGGGCGTCGAAGACGGCGAAGTCGGCGCGGGTCCCCGGGGCCAGCGACCCGATGCGCCCCTTGCCCCGGTGCATCCCCAGCGCCCGGGCCCCGCCCATGGTCGCGGCCGCCACCAGCCTGCCGTCCAGCCCCCGGGTCCGCAGCCCGAGCTCGCGGGCGTGCTGCCGGATGCCCCGCGCCACCCCGAGCACCCCGCCGGTCCGGCCGCCGCCGGCCCCCGTGCCGAGCGCGACGATGTTGCCCTCGTCGAACAGGGCCAGCATGTCGGGGGCGGGCGACGCGCAGACGGCCACCACGGTCTTGCGCAGCCGCAGCAGCTTGCGCTCCCCGGGATCCAGGGGCCGGGAGACCACCACGTGGCACAGCGGGCCCAGCACCCCCGCCTCGTCCAGCGCCGAGGGGGAGTGCCGGTCCAGGTCGACCAGCAGCCGTAGCCCGAACGTCCTGGCCAGCACCGCCACGTCCTCCAGCACCTGCGGGTCCGGCGTGTGCGCCGCGATCCCCACCGCGCAGGGCCGGTCGACCTCGCGGATCGCCGTGATCACCGCGTTCCGCCCGCGGGTCTCCCACTCCTCCTCGCTCGCGCTGGTCACCTCGACGTACGAGATGCCGGGCAACCCGGAGTGCTCGGCCAGGTCGGACACCACGCAGGCCCGCGCGGTCACCCCGGGTCCGGCGGCGAACCCAGGGGCGGACTCGGGAGCGGACCCAGGGGCGGACCCAAGGGTGGACGCGGCGGAGCGGGCGTCGACCAGCCCGGCCACGATCATCCCGGTCCACCGCGACTCCTCGGCGGCGGGAAAGGACGTGGTCACCGAGGCTCGCGTGCCCACCTCGACGACCCGGTCGCCCTTGAGCGCCACGGCCCCGTCGCGGATGGGATCGGCGCAGACGGGCAGCACGAGCGGGGCGGAATGGACCACGACGGGCATGGGCGCACGCCTGTTCAGGACCGGACCGGCACGCTTCGCAGACGGCATCGGCACTCCCGTCGGATCATCCCTTCAGGGCATTAAACGTGAGCCCTGTCAGGTTCGCAATTAAGACAAATTATGCGATTCTCTCGGTAGGTATCGACCGGAGAGCCGGGCGAGTTTCAGGCTCAGGTGCAGGGCGAGCCGCTCGCCCCCGTCCTTCAGGTCGGTACGGGCCAGCTCCTCCACCCGCTGCAGCCGGTAGTACAGGGACGTCCGGTGCAGCCGCAGCGCCCGCGAGGTGGCCACCGCGCTCCCGGCCAGGTCCAGGTAGGTCTCCAGCGTTTCCAGCAGCGGCAGGTACTGGGCGTCCGCCAGCAGTCCTTCCAGCCCCGGGTGCAGCTCCTGGTCGGGCAGCTGGGTGAGCATCCGGTAGACGCCGAGCCGCGCCCACTCGGCCGTGCGCCCGAGCCCGGGCACCCTTGAGGTCACCTCGGCCGCGTGCCTGGCCTCCCGGTACGACTGCGCCGCCTCCGCCAGCGCCGGCCTGGTCCGTCCCACCCCGACCACCACCGGCACCGGCATGGCGGCGTGCAGCTCGTCGGGGGAGACCGGCGGCCCGGCGGTCAGCAGCACGGCGTGGTCGTAGCGGACCAGGTGCAGCGGATGGTGACCGCTCAGCCGCCGCCGCAGTGCCAGCAGCCCCTGCTCCAGCCCCAGCCTGAGCGCCTCGTCCGGCTCGGCCCCGCGCGGCCTGGCCACCAGCACGGTCACCGGCTGCGCCTGCGGGAACGCGCCCGCTTCGATGAGCTGCCTGGCCGCGTCCCGCTCGCCCGCCAGCAGCCCGGTGACCGCCTCCAGCTCCCGGTGCGAGGCCAGCCCGCTGGCCAGGCTCTCGTGGAACAGGGCCAGCGCGAGCGCCGGGGCGGCGGTCATGGCCTCGGCGATCTCGGCGTCGGACATGGCCGGCTCCGCGTCGACGAACCACAGGAAGCCGAGCAGCGCGTCCGCGTGCCGTACCGGGACGCACACCCGAGGCAGCAGGCCGAAGTGCGGCGCGCCCGGGGTGCGCACGGGGCCGGTCGCCTCGTGCACGCCGGCGGCCCGGAACCACTGCCGCACCTCGGGCGTGGTGCTGCGGCGCAGGATCGAGTCGCGGCGGATGTCGTCCATGGCGCCGTTCTGCTCGCTGTAGGCGACGACGCGTTGCACGCGGTCCTCGAGCAGCAGGGGACGGCCGAGACGGGCGGCGAGCTCGTCCACGGTCCGCTGGAGATCCGCCACAACAACACCCTTACGTGGATATTTCAACAATTGTCGGAAAGCCGACTACGGTTCTTCCCTACAACTGATCGGTGATCTCCGTCAATATCGTCTATACCGTCAATCCGTGATTGCCCCGAAGAAGCTGCTGAAGGGTTTGCTGGCGGCCATCGTGCTGATCCCGGTGAGCCTCATGGCGACCCCTGCTTCCGCAGCACCCCCCACCGATCCCGAGTACGCGTGGCGGCAGAACCACTGGCCGCAGACGCAGCCCTGGCAGCGCGACGAATCCGCCGACGCCCAGGCCCTGCGCTCCCGCCCAGCCGGCGGCATCAAGCCGATTGATCCGCAGAACTGGGAGAATCCCGACAACATGACGTGGGCGGACTACAAACGGCCGCCTGGCACCAAGTGGAACGACCCCGCCGTCAAGGGGTCGAAGCGCACGTTCAAGGGCGCGCTCGTGCTGCTCGACTACCCGAACCAGCCGTTCGTGGTGACGCAGCCCAAGGGCTCGACGATCTACGCGAACCCGAGCGCCGAGGCCCACGACGTCCCGCGTGACCAGGTGGCCAAGTTCTACCAGGACTTCCTCAACACCCCGAACGACCTCAACAAGGGGCACACCATCCACGAGTACTGGATGGAGGACTCCGGCGGCAGGTACGGGGTGGAGCTGACCGGGTTCGGGCCCTACACGCTGTCGGGCAAGGACCACGAGTACGCGATGGAGTTCCAGGGCGGCACCGGCTGCCCGGCGGGCGACAACTGCACCAAGAACCTGCGTACCGAGGGCAACGCCGCCTGGATCGGCGCCGTCGGCGAGGAGGTGGCCAAGCAGTTCGACTTCGTCTTCTACCTGAGCGCCGGCCAGGACGAGTCGTCCACCTGGCAGGAGTTCGGGATGATGAAGTTCCCGACCAAGGAGGACGTGCCGGACGAGTGGGGCCCGCCGGACCCCGCGCTGCCCAACTGGGTGGACACCCGCTACGTCGACTGGACCTCGTGGCAGGCCGGCTCCAACTTCTGGCCGAACGCCCGCTTCGGCATCGACTCGGTGCAGGCCGAGAGCTCGGGCATGGCCGTCTACGCCCACGAGCTGAGCCACATCATGGGCATCGCCGACAACTACAACAACCCGTACGGCGTGCCGCCGCGCAGGGCGTACACGGGCGTCTGGGAGATGCTCAGCCGCGGCAGCTTCAACGGCCCCGGCGGCCCGCACTCCCGCTGGCTGATCCCGCCGACCGCCGGCGCGTCCATGGGCGCCCAGCACATGCTGCGCAACAAGATCAAGCTGGAGATGGTGGACGAGCAGAACGTCTTACGGCTCTCGCGCGAGGCGCTCGACGAGTCGGGCCTGGTCACCGCCAGGGTCGTGGCCCGCGCGATCCAGCCGGGCAAGAACGAGCTGTCCGGCGTCAACATCTCCTTCGACACCGGCGACAAGAGCCCCGCCTGCGACGTCACGACGAACCCGCTGTGTGACGGGGGCGGCTACGAGAACTACACGGTCGAGGTCGTGGACCGCGTGGGCACCGACTCCTTCACGCCCGACTCCGGCGTCCTGCTGGCCAAGACCAAGAACCAGGACCGGTCCCCGTTCGAGTGGGTGATCGACGCGAACCCGCAGGACATCGGCATGACCGACTACGTGCTGCCCGACGGGACGAAGGTGCCGATCACGGTCGGCGACTACCGCCAGCTCTCCGACGCCCTCTTCCACGCGGGCACGGACTCCGGCAGCGAGTACGAGTACGTCGACGAGGCCAACCGCCTGCACTTCTACGTCACCGACGTCAAGCGCGACCGCGCCGGCGAGCTGTCCTACACGGTCGCCATCCGCTCGCTCGACGGCGCGGGCCCGCAGAAGCGCGGCGTCAAGCTGCTCCCCTCGGCCGGCCTGCCCACCGGCAAGAACATCTCCACCTGCAAGTTCCCGCTGTTCAACACCGGCAAGGCGGCCCCGGCGCAGGGGCAGCACCCGGAGGACGTCAGCGCCTACCTGAACTCCGACGTCTACCGGCTCAAGGCCGAGATCCAGGGCAAGGGCTGGACCGCCCAGCTCCCGAACGCGCTGGACTCCGTCGCGTTCGGCAAGCAGGACCTCGTCACCGTGAACGCCGTGCGCGAGTCCGGGGGCGACCGCCTGGCCAGGGTCAAGCTCACCGCCACCTCGGAGAGCGACCCGAGCAAGACGGCGACGGCCACCTGTCACGTGATCGGCTGACAGATGAACGATGGGGTACGGCTGGCGCGAGCCGTACCCCATTGGCTTGAATTACCCCATAGGGGGTGCTCGTTGACAGGGGATCTACCTGACGAACCGCGTAAAAGACGCAGAAAGGTGCCATGGGCCGCGCCCGTCTCCGCGGGCCTCGCGGCCGCCGCCGCGAGCGTGCTGACCGCCTCCGTGGACTGGGAGCTCCCGCCGCTGGCCAAGGTCGCCGTGACCGGCGCGGCGGCCGTCCTCGTCGGGCTGACCACCTGGGCCACCACCGAGCCGCGCGAGCCCCGGCAGCAGGTGCTCCCCGCGCCCGGCACGCTCCCGCCCGACCAGTGGCCGCCGGTCCCCGAGCACTTCACCGGCCGCGCCGAGGCGCTGGCCGAGTTGCACGAGGTCTTCACCGAGCGCAGGAAGACCTCCGACCCCTCACCGCCCCTCGTGGTCTCCCTGTACGGCCGGGGCGGCGTCGGCAAGTCGGCGCTGATGACCAGGTTCGCGCACGAGCTGGCCGACTGGTTCCCCGATGGCAGGCTCTACGCCGACCTGCGCGGCGGCGTGGACGCCCCGGTGCGCCCCGACGAGGTGCTGATCGGGTTCCTGCGCGCGCTGGACGTGCGCCTGACCACCGACCCCGGCGGCCTGGACGAGTTACGCAAGCTCTGGCTGACCTGGACCAAGGGCCGCAGGATCCTCATCGGCCTGGACAACGCCCACGACGCCGCCCAGGTCAAGGCGCTGATCCCGGCCGAGCCCGGCTGCGCGGTGCTGGTCACCTCGCGCGCGCCGCTGTTCCTGAACGGCACCCATGACACGCGGCTGAGCGTGCTCAGCGAGGGGCACGGCGTGGAACTACTGGCCAGGCTGGCCGGCGGCGACCGGGTGGTCGACGACCTGGAGGCCGCCAAGGAGGTCGTGCGGCTGTGCGACTACCTGCCGCTGGCGATCAACATCTGCGGCGCCCGGCTGGCCACCCGCGAGCAGTGGACCATGCGCGACATGGCCGCCCGGCTGGCCGACACCCGCCGCCGCCTCGACCAGCTCGAAGTGGCCCCGACCGTGGACAAGAGCGTGCGCGCCTCCGTGCAGCTCAGCTACGACGACTGCACGGGCATGCAGCGCCGCCTGCTGCGCCTGCTCAGCGCGCTCACCGCACCCGACGTGCCCGGCTGGGTGGCCGGCGAGCTGCTCGACAGCTCCGGGCTCGACGGCGCCGACCAGCTCGAGGCCCTCATCGACGCCCAGCTCGCCGAGTGCTCGGGCACCGACCAGACCGGCACGATGCGTTACCGGCTGCACGACCTGGTCAGGGTGTTCGCCACGGAGCTGGCCGAGCAGGACGAGGCCGAGCGGCGCAGGGGCGCCATCGAGCGCGTGCTGCACGGCTACCGCCGCCGCGCCGAGGAGGCCGCGCAGAACCGCTGGCCGCAGGACTGGAGCAAGGGCGGCCGCCGCTCCGACACCGGCGGGCAGGTCCTGGCCGGTGACTGGCTCAACGCCGAGCGGCTGACGCTGCTCGCCATGATCCACCTGGCTCGCCAGCTCCGGCTGTGGGAGCTGACCTTGGGGCTGGCCAGGGCGTTCTGCTCTCTGTGCCACTCGCTGCGCGCGTACTGGGCCGACTGGGTGGCCGTCGCCGAGCTCGGCTGCCAGGCCGCCGAGCAGACCGGAGACCGGCGCGCACTGGCCATCGCGCTGCTCGACAGCGCCTCCGTGCACGGCGGCCTGGGCCTGCGGGAGCGGGCGCTGGAGGAGGCCGGGCGGGCGCTGGAGACGTTCGAGGAGCTGGGGGAGTCCTGGTGGGCGGCCAGGGCCATGCGCACGATCGGCATGACGCTGTTCAGCGACGGCCACCTGGACCGGGCGCAGGACTACCTCATCGGGGCCATCACCGCGTTCAAGGGCGAGGACGACCTGTGGTGGATGGCCCGCACCCAGCGCAACCTCGCCGAGATGCGCATGTCGGAACGCCGTCCCGACGAGGCCAGGGAGCTGCTGGAAGACGCCCTGGAGATCTTCAAGCGGAACGGCAACCGCTACTCCGAGGCCCAGACCCTGCGCGTCTACGGCGAGGTGCTGGCCGCGCAGGCGCGCGCCGAGTACCACGCGGGCGACCTCCGGCCGGCCGCCAACCTGTTCACCAGGGCCGGGTTCAGTCTCGACCGGGCCTCCGAGATGTTCAGGCAGCGCGGGGAGCTGTGGGAGGAGGCCCGCTGCCTGCGGGCCGCGGGGGAGGTCGGCGACCCCGACAACGGGCTGCGCGAGCTCGACTTCGTCCGGCGGGCCGAGCAGATCCTGGTCGCGCTGGGAGACTCGTGGGGGGTGGCCAGGACCGCCGTGTCGGCCGGGCGCGTCCTGGCGAGGCTGGGCCGGATCGAGGAGTCGGAGGGGGAGCTGCGGCGGGCGGTGCGGGGGTTCGAGGAGCTCGAGGACCGGTGGTGGATGGCCAGGAGCCTGCGCTACCTGGGGGAGGCGCACCTCGACGCGGGCGGCCGCGGGGCCGCGGTGGAGCCGCTGGAGCAGGCCAGGGACATCTACCGCAGCCTCGGCAATGAGGCCGGCATGCGACGTACCTTGGAGCTCCTCAGACGCGCCGACCCCTGAGCGGCCTGATCAGGGAAGAGGGGTCCTGATCAGCTCGCCCGCCGCCAGCCTGGCCTGGGCGATGCTCTCCTCGAACAGCTTGCGCATGTGCGCCGCCTGGTCGGCCAGCTCCCTGATGCGCTCGTGGGCCAGCTCGTCCCGCACGGTGTCGGCGATCAGCTGCTGGTACTCGGGGGTCTTGGCGGCCAGCGCCTCGAGCCGCCGGTGCGCGTGGTAGACCTTGTCCGCCTTTATCACCTGCTTGGCGTACTTCTCCAGGTGGCGGACCCGGTGCGACAGCGACGTCCAGGCGGCGTCCAGCGCGGTGGTGTAGGGCTTGAACGCGTCCTCCATGCCGGGCGGCAGCTCGCGGGGGACGATCTTGCCGTGCTCGGCGTGCATGGACGACAGCTTCCGCAACCGCTGGGCGATCTGCCAGACCTCCTCGGGCAGTGACACCCGGTTGTCGATGGTGTCGATCAGGCCGTCCCGGTGGACGCGGGAGCCCATGATCGCCTCGACCGCGTTCTGCGCCCTGCGCAGCAGCATCTGGCAGGGATAGTCCAGGTCCTCGGGGAGGATGAAGCGGTTGGCGTGAACCTGGGCGGCGCGGATCCGCCGCCTGGTCGAGCGGTAGGTGCCGTCCAACGCCATCCACCTGAACAGGACGATCAGCCCGAGCCCCACACCGGGGACCAGCAGGGCTGCCGTGCCGGTCGCAACGGCGATCACCATCAGGAAGGCCGGGATCACGAAGAGGAGGGCAGGGTTCTTCGTGGTGTCCACGCGCACACCGGATCGAGCCATGCGGAGGATGTGCGGGCTGGACCGCAGCTCGACCGAGACCTCCGGGTGCAGCGTTGGATCGATCACCAGCCGAGGAGGCAGACGTCGTGGATCCATACGTTAATGCTGCGTTATGAACCTCGAATCCGCTCATATTTGGCGGACATATAGGGTCGCAATAATGGATGAGATGACGAGGTGGATAGACCTGGAAGGCGCGGTCAACGCGCGTGACCTGGGCGGATTGCCTACTCGCGACGGTGGCCGCACCCGTCGCGGGCGCATCTTCCGCGCCGACAACCTGCAGGGACTCACGCCGGGTGACGTGGCGGTGCTGGTGGGTGAGCTGAATCTGCGGCACGTCGTGGACCTCCGCTCGAACGCGGAGGTCGCGTTGGAGGGGCCGGGGCCGCTCACCCTGGTGCCCGAGGTGCGCCACCACCACTTGACGCTGTTCGCGGAGGGCGGGACGCACACCGACGTCGAGGCCGACACCATCGACGCCGACCGGGTGCTGCCCTGGGCCGAGCGGGCGCTGGACGAGGAGCTGCGGGTGACCGGCTTCTACTTCGGCTACCTGCGCGACCGCCCGGACGCGGTGGTGGCGGCACTGCGCGCGATGTCGCTGGACGACGGGGCGGCGCTGGTGCACTGCGCGGCGGGCAAGGACCGCACCGGGGTGCTGTCGGCGCTGGCGCTGGAGGTGGCGGAGGCGACCCGCGAGGCGATCGTCGAGGACTACGTGGTGACGGGGGAGCGGCTGGAGCTGATCCTCAAGCGGCTGCGAAGCAGCGAGACGTACCGGGGGGACCTGGACTCGCGACCCGCGGATGATCACATGCCGCGGGCCCGGTACATCGAGCAGTTCTTCCAGGTGCTGGACGAGCGGTTCGGCGGGCCGATGGGCTGGCTGACCCGGCACGGCTGGACCGACGCCGACACAACCGCCCTGCGCGCCCGCCTCCGCGACTGACCCCCCACCGGCGGATCGGACGCCACCGCCGGTCGGTCGGACGCTGCCACCGCTGAGACGATGCTGGCCCGCCGCAGCGGCCGGACCGCCGCCGGACCTCTGCCGCCGGGACGACGTTGGGCGCCGCCCCGGGGGACCGGCCTGCCGCTCGCGGGGCGGGCGAGCGCGTGGGTCAGCCCAGGTGGGTGACGATGCGCTGGGTGGCAGACAGGTGGGCGGCCTCGATGACGGTCAGCGTGTCGATCACGCTGTCCGGGTCCACGGGTGGTGGCGCACCCTCGCGCAGTGCCGCCACCACCCCGCAGTAGAAGTCCAGGTACGCCCCCGGCTCCGTCCGCTCGGCACGATGGGCCTCCTCCGTGCCGAGCAGCCCCCAGCTCCCCTCGTCGTCCTCCCCGAACTCCGGCGCACCGGGCGACATCCCCGCCCGCAGCCGCTCCTCCTGAACGTCCATCCCGTACTTCACGAACCCGGCCAACGAGCCCAGCACCCGGAACCTGGGCCCTCGCCAGGCCGACACCGAGCTCATCCACAGATGCGACCGGGCCCCGCCCGCGTGCGTCAGCGCGATGAACGTGTCGTCGTCGGAGGCCACCCCCTCGCGCCGCACGTCGCTCTCGCAGTAGACCTCGCGTGCGGGACCGAGCAGTTGCAGGGCCTGGTCCACCAAGTGGCTGCCCAGGTCGTAGAGGAGCCCGCCGATCTCCTCCGTGCCCCCGGTCTCCCGCCAGCCGCCCTTGGGCACCGGCCGCCACCGCTCGAACCTCGACTCGAAGCGCAGCACCTCACCCAGCCGCCCCTCCTCGACCAGCCTGCGGACGGTGCGGAAGTCACCGTCCCAGCGCCGGTTCTGGAACACGGTCAGCATGAGCCCCCGCTCCTTGGCCAGCCGCACCAGCTCGCGGCCCTCCGCGGCGGTCCTGGCCAAAGGTTTGTCCACGACGACCGGCAGGCCGGCGGTGAGCGCGGCGGCGGCGGTGGCCACGTGGGTCCTGTTGGGGGAGGCGACCACGACGAGATCGCACCGGCCCCACAGCTCCTCCACGTCGGACACCGTGATCGCGCCGTACTTCTCGGCCACTTCGGCCTGGCGGGCGGGGTTGCCGGTCACGACGGCGGTCAGGGACAGGCCGGGGGTGGCGTGGATGAGAGGGGCGTGGAAATACGCTCCGGCGGTGCCGTAGCCGACCAGTCCGACCCGGATGTCAGTCATTTCCTCAGGCTATCGGGCAGGCCCGACGAGAGCCCTCAGACAGTGCCCGGCCGCCGCCCCGTTTCCGGGGGTGACGAGGGAGGGCCCCGCTGGGCCGGGTCCACGAATGCGGCCCTGTTTCCGAGGTCGTCAAGGCACCACCGAGACGGGTTCCCGAGGTCATCAAGGCACCACCCAGACGGCCCACGGGGCGGCGTGACGGCGGCCCGCCACGCGCGCCTGGTGAGCGTCACCCTGGACAGGCCCCGGGCACGTGCGGCGGGTGGTGCCGGCTTGGGCCACCGTAAAATATGGGCTTTTACTCGTCGTCACGCTCGGCGAGGAAGCGCTCGAACTGGGCGGCCAGCTCGTCGCCCGTGGGCATCGGGGTGGTCTCGGCCATCAGGTTCTCGCGGTCGGCGCCGCCCGCGAACGCGTCGTACTGCTGCTCCAGCCCCTTGATCGCGGTGGAGAGCTCGGTGGAGGCCTGGATCTGCTCCTCGATCTCCGTCGTCGTGCGGCGGGCCGCGTCGCGCAGCGCGTCCAGCGGGAACACCAGCCCCGTGCCCCGCGTCACCGCCTCCAGGCCGGTGACGGCGGCGGTCGGGTACTCGGCCTGCGCGAGATAGTGCGGTACGTGGATCGCGTACCCCAGCGCGTCGTGCCCCTGCGCCCCCAGCCGGAACTCCATCAGCGCCGCCACGCTCCCCGGCACCTGGACCCGTCCGAACGCGCTCGTCTGGGAGTTGATCAATTCGGGCCGGCTGGCGTGCATCGTGAGGCCGAGCGGCCGGGTGTGGGGGACCGCCATGGGGATGCCGTGGAGGGTCACGATCTTGCTCACCTTCAAGCGCTCCACCAGGTCCGACACGGCCTTGGTGAACAGCTCCCACTCCCGGTCGGGCTCGGGCCCGCTCATCACCAGGAACTGCGTTCCCGTCGCGTCCTTCGCGACATGAACGGCCAATTCCGGGCTCTCGCACTCCACCCATCGGTCGGTGTCGAAGGTCATGATGGGCCGGCGAGACCGGTAGTCGAGCAGCCGGTCCACGTCGAACGTCGCCACGACCCGGTGCTCCAGCTCGGCCAGCAGGTGGCCCAGCGCAAGGCGTCCGGCGGCGCCCGCGTCGACGAAGCCGTCGAAGTGGTACAGCAACACCGGATCGGGCAGCTCGGGCGCGTCGTCTGCGAGCTTGTAGAGATCCTTCGGGTCGAACACGGTTGGACAGCCTTTCCCTAGGTACTCTTCACCAGAACCTACGGCGGGTCGGAACGATTCCGCGCACGGCACCCTATCGAGGGTCAATGGGACACATCGCCAGGGACCCGAAGCCCGGGGTTCGCAACCGGGATGTTCGTCCTGGTCAGGATGGGTGCCGTCGGGTCGGCGGGGGTGTAGGTCGAGGTCGGCGCGCCGGTCGATGCGACCGACGGCAAAGGTGACACTTTGCTGGTGCTTGCGGCTTATTACGGTCACGCTGGGACCGTTCGCCTCCTTGTCACATGAGGCGCCGATTCTCGCCGGGTCTCGCGGCCTCGGTCTGACGCCGCTCGCCACAAAGAGGAGTCTGTCGTGGTCAGAGCGTTACCCAACGGGGAGGCGCTCGCCGTGCGGGTTCGCTGCAGGCTTTGGTCGGGGCGCCAATGTGGAAAATGACCAGTTTATCCAATGCTTCACGCAAAGCGATTCATAGTATGAAATAAGCACTAAAGGGCTCGAAGTTGCCGACTGTGGCCTTTCGTGCACTGCCTCGTCATGCTGGATGACGTGGCTACTTCTGCGCAAACATTTGGTAGGCGACCACTCCACATCCCTCCGCTGCCATGTCCGTTCCCGAACGAGATCAACGTGCATGCCACGGAGGTCGACGCGGAGAGTCACGCATGGCTGGCCGCCTCAAACATGCTCACTGGCGCCGAGGCGATCGAGCACTTCCGGCGCTCCCAAATCGGCCTGCTCGCGGCCCGGACCAACCCGACCGTGCCGCGTGACAGCCTCCGGTTGATCAACGACTGGTACAACTGGCTCTTCGCGTTCGACGACGCGTTCTGCGAGGGCGAGCTGATGGGACACCGGGCCTCCGCGCTGGCCCGCGCCCTGCCGCCGCTCCTGGAGATCCTCGACGGACGCCGGAAGCCGGACGCCGACGACCCGTTCGGCCTCGCCCTCAACGAGCTCCTGCACCGGATCTCCGAAGCCGCCACCCCCGCACAGGTGGACCGGTGGCGGATCACGGTGAAGGAGTACCTGTTCGCCCAGATCTGGGAGGCGGCGAACCGCGAGGTCGACCTGATCCCCAACCCTGAGGACTACGTGCTGATGCGTCGCATCACGGGGGCCACGTACACCTGCTTCGCGCTCATCGACGCAGGCGGCGGCTACCGGCTCGAGGCCGAGGAATGGCATCATCCCGACGTGCGCGCGCTGTCCGACCTGGCGTGCGACCTCATCGGCTGGGACAACGACCTGCTCTCGTACGCCAAGGAACGGGGGAACGACAAGGCCCGGCACAACCTCGTCACCGTGCTGGCCACGCACAAGTCCCTTTCCCTCCAGAACGCGTTGCGCGGGGTCGCGCAGATGCACAACGACGCGATCGCCGCGTTCATCGAGCGGCGCGCGGCGCTGGAGCACTGGGCGTCGCTGCCGGTCCGCAAGTACGTACGGGGGCTCGAACACTGGGTGCGCGGGCACATCGAGTTCTCCCTCGGCAGCGCACGTTACGTCCACGCCTGGCCCGACGACACCCGCTGGCCCCAGGCGGTCTGAGGCCGGCGCTAGTCTGAGGCGTCCGGCTCGCCCCCGAGCGCGAGTTCGGACGCCTCGTCCAGGTCGAGCCTGGCGCCCTCCTCCAGCGCGCTCTTGTAGGCCAGTTCGCCCATCCGCCGCGCACACTCGCGCACGCACGCGTTGTGGTCGTCGGTCAGGAACGGCGCGCCCATCTGCGGCAGGCCGGCCGACTTCCAGTTCTGCTGCAACGCGCCGAGCAGCTTGGCGGCCAGCGCCAGCTCGTCGTGCATGACGAAGATGCGCGCGCAGGTCTCCAGCGCCAGCAGGGTGCCGAGCGTGTCGTGGAAGTGCCGCTTGATCCGCAGCCCCTCCCTGGCGCTCTGCAGCGCCTCCTCCGCCCTGCCGGTCGCGAGCCTGGTGAAGGCCAGAGCCCACTGCGCGTACGAGCTGACCCAGAGCTCGCCGCGCTCCCTGCACACCTGCAGGCAGTCCAGCAGCAGCGACTCCGCCTCGTAGAACTCACCCTGCGACGACAGCACCAGCGACAGCTCGACGATGGCGGGCAGCAGGCCGGGGTTGAGCTCCTTGTTGTCGGTGTTGAACTCGATCGCCACGCCCAGCAGCGCGCTGGCCTTCTGCAGGTCGCCCTGGAGCAGCGCGGCCGTGCCCTGCATCTTGGAGGCCAGGATCACGGCCCTGGAGTCGCCGACCCTGACGGCCTCGGTGCTGCACTGCTCGGCCGCCTTCAACGCGCCCGCGCTGTCGCCCTGGGCGCTGCGCACGTACGAGAGCACCCACAGCGCCTTGCAGCGCTCCTTGCTCACGGTCGGGTTGGCCTGCAGCGCCTTCTCCAGGTAGAGCCGCCCCTCGCGGACGAACCCGCAGCAGATCCACATGAACCACAACGACGACAGCAGGGTCAGCGCCAGCACCGACTTGCCCGGCGACTTGAGCGCATGGTCGAGCGCCACCCGGACGTTGTCGTGCTCCTGCCGCATGCGGACGAACCAGTAGATCTGCCGCGGCCCGGACCAGGCATCCTCGCTGCGCTGGGCCAGGCTCAGGTAGTACTCCAGGTGCCGCTGCTTCATCTGCTCCTTCTGGCCGAGCTTGTCGAGCCACTCCTCGCCGTACTCCGCGAGGGTGTCGATGAGCTTGTAGCGCACGCCGGCGTGATTGCTCCTGATCAGCAGGATGGACTTCTCGACCAGCCCCGTGACCAGGTCGGTGATGTCCTCGGACGGCAGCCGCCCGTCGGAACAGACGAACCTGGCCGCGTCCAGCTCGAAGTCCTTCGCGAACACCGACAGTCGCGCCCACAGCAGCCGCTCCGCGGGCTCGCACAGCTCGTGACTCCACCCGATGGCCGCCCGCAGCGTCTGGTGCCGCGGCAGCGCCGTCCGGCTCGCGCCCGCCAGCAGGCTGAACCGGTCGGCCAGCAGCCCGAGGATCTGCTCCACCGACAGCGCCCGCAGCCGCACGGCCGCCAGCTCGATCGCGAGCGGGATCCCGTCGAGCCTGCGGCACAGCTCGGCCACGGCGCCGATGTTGTCCTCGTCGAGCACGAAGTCGGGCACGCTCGCCCCGGCGCGTTCGGCGAAGAGCTGCACGGCCTCGTTCGTGAACAGGCTCTCGCCCGGATCCTCGAACGGCACCTGCAGCGGCGGCACGGGGACCACGTGCTCGTACGGCAGGTTGAGCGACTGGCGGCTGGTGGCCAGCACCTTCAGGTTGGGCGCCGCCTCCAGCAACTCGTGCACCAGATCGGCGCACCCGTGCACCAGGTGTTCGCAGGTGTCGATGATGAGCAGCATGTCGCGCTCGCCCACCCACTCCGACAGCGACTCGGACTCCGCCCGCGAGGACTGGTCGGCGATGCCCAGCGCGGAGGCGATGGTGTGCTTGACCATGCCCGCGTCCTGCAACCGCCCGAGATCCGCGAACCACACGCCGTCGGGATACTGCGAGCGGACGAGATGCGCGAGCCTCAGCACCGTACGGGACTTGCCCACGCCCCCGATGCCCGTCACGGTCACCAGGCGGGACTCGCCCAGGTGCCGTTTGAGGTTGGCGAGGAGCCTTGTCCTGCCGATGAAGCTGGTGAGCTCCGTCGGTAGATTGCCGTCTCGCTGCCAGCCTGTCGGGGTTGCCATGAGCAGCCTCACGGGGGATAGGCGACACCTGCTCTCGCATCGTACCGCCGCCGCCCCCGCCTGTCCCTGGACCTGCGGACACACCGGGTGCTGGTTTGTAGGCCCGAGTAGCATGTCCGGCGTGAACGATTTTCTACCGGAGCAGACAGCAGACGACACGGACGAGGGCTGGGGCGACTGGCCCGAAACCAACCCGGACGCCTTCTACCTGGACAACAAGCCCCCACACTGGGCCTAGAAACAAGACCTTCGACACCGGGCCGCACACGAGCCTGGAACAAGGCCCTCCACGCCGGGGCGCTGCGCGCTCGGGACTCCAGGCAGCGCCTCCCAAGGGGGCTCCGGCCCCCTTCCGATCCCCCGAACCCCCCGCCCGTTGACCGGCGAAGCGGTGGGCCATCTGATGCCCGCCCCGGACCGGGCCGGCCGATCGCGCCTGGTGGGGTTGACAGCCGATTACACGTCGAAATCCGTCACTCGATCGCCCAGCCAGGGGCACCATAACCGGCTCAAGGGCTTGCGCGACATCGCCACCAAGCGATGACGAGACCGCCCTCTCATACGAAAGCGGCGATCACACTCTCGTCATTCGCGCTCTGAGCTGACGACGGACCCTAGACCGCTTGACCCAGGTGCCCGGTGAAGAAGCCGGCGAGCTTTTCGACAGCGAGATCCACGTACTGCTTGCTGTCATAGAGATCGACATGGCTGGCGCCGTCGATCCAGTGGAGCTCCTTGGGTCCGATGGCGCGCTGGAACGCTTCGACGCTCATCCATGAGGTGACGGCGCGGGTGCCCACGACCATGAGCAGCGGCCGTGACCCGATCAGCGGGATGGGGGCGAAGGCGTCGAAGATCGCCATCTTGTCGATGCTGGTCCAGGTGAAGAAGCTCGCCGCTCGAGGGTGCTGGGCACGCGGGGTGCGGTAGTAGTCGAAGCCCTCGACGCCGTGCTCTCCGCCGAGCGCGCGAGCCTGCTCGGCGGTGTCGGGGAAGAGAGTGAGAACCGGCGGCTGCTCGCCGCGGGCCTCGGCGGTGCGTGCACGGGCGGCGGTGTCCAGCATGGCCTGGAACACGGCCGGGTCCTGGGTCCCGTCGGCGCCCAGGCGGAACTGGCGGGCGACATCGACGGCGCTGACCGTGCCGACGGCCTTGATGCGATGATCGCTCGCGGTGGCGGGGAGTACGTAGCCGCCGGAGGCGCAGATGCCGAGCGCGCCGATGCGTTCCGCGTCGACCTCGCTGCGGGTGGTGAGGAAGGAGACGGCGGCCTTGAGGTCCTCGACGCGTTGGGCGGGATCCTCCAGACCGCGCGGCTGGCCGCCGCTCTCGCCCTGGTGGGCCGCGTCATAGGCCAGCGTGACGAAGCCCCTTTCCGCCAGCTGCCGCGCGTACAGGCCGGCGGTCTGCTCCTTCACGCTGGTGCCGGGGTGACCGACGACGATCGCCGGATGGGGGCCCGCTGCCGGCGTGCCGGGCAGATAGAGGTGGCCGGCGAGGGGGATGCCGGCGCTGTCGAAGGTGATGTCGATCTTCGTCACGGGGTTCTCCGCATGTGCTGTCTCGGCAGGACCACACCGCTGTGGTGGGCTCCGGGCCCGGCGCGGTGCCGGGCTTGTCTCTACGGTCGGCCCAGTCCCGTGCGCGCAAAAGCGGCAGGTTCCTGCCTGGGAAAGAACGTGCCCCCTCACATCTGTGTGGCCGGCCGGGACAATGGGGAGCATGACTCCCGCACGTGATCCCGGCGAGCTGGGCGCGTTCCTCAAAGCTCGCCGGGCACAACTGGCCCCGACGGACTTCGGCCTGCCCGAGACGAACACCCGCCGCAAGGTCGCGGGCCTGCGCCGTGAGGAGGTCGCTCAGCTAGCGGCGATCAGCGTCGACTACTACACCCGGCTGGAGCAGGGCCGCGTCCAGGCGTCCGCATCGGTGCTCGCCACCCTTGCCCGCGCGCTGCGTCTCGACGAGGACCAGCAGCGCTACCTGTATGAACTCGCCGGCAAGGCCGACGCCCGGCCGCGTCGGCGGCGGCCCGCGCAGCGCGTACGGCCCGCCATGAGACGCCTCCTCGACCAGCTCACCCAAACCCCGGCCATCGTTCTGGGCAAACGTATGGACATCCTGGAGTGGAACTCCGCCGCCGCGGCTCTGTACATCGATTTCTCGCACGTTCCGTCACATCGACGCAATTACGTGAGCCTGCTGTTCACGGACCCGGTCATGCGAGGTATGCACCGGCGGTGGGAACATGACGCCCGCGATGCCGTCGCCGCGCTGCGTATGGAGGTAGTCGCGGACCCTGACGACCCCGAGCTAGCCCGCCTGGTCGGCGAACTGTCCGTCCAGGACGCCGACTTCCGTACCTGGTGGGCCGAGCATCGCGTCAACACCGCCGGCTACGGCACCAAGCACTACCGGCATCGGCTGGTCGGTGATCTCACGCTCGACTGTGATACCTGGACCAGCCCCGACGGCTCGGGGCAGCGGCTCATGGTCCTCACCGCCGAGCCCGGCAGCCCGTCGCACGATGCCCTGCGCTTCCTCACCTCCTGGACGGCCGAGCAGTCGAGCCAGGGCCTGGTGGAAGAACAGAACCCGTGACCACCCGGACGCCCAGGATCTGGACGGAACGAACCGGACGATCACACCATCGGCCGCTCCCGGTGAGGGCTGGCCACCGAATCGGCCTCGCCTGCGACGGCCGCGGCCGGCCACGCGCCGGCGATTCCGGTGACGCGGGGCCGACGAAGGCCTTCCACGACGGGGCGCTTCCCGCTCCGGGTTCCGGACAGCGCCTCCCAAGGACGCACCGCAGATGAGGAGTGAGTGGCATGGCCGAGCGCAAGGCATGGTCCGACAAGCGCGCTGAGATCATGAGCCGCCCCGGCGCCGTTGGGGCCCAGGAAGCCGAAGACCGACCCGGCGCCGATGCGCAGGGACACCTCATCGACCGCCCTGACCTGCGCCGAGCCGTAGACCTTGGTCAACGCGTCGATTTCGATCATGTCATCTCCTTGATTCGGGGGAACCCCGGCCCCGGACTGCCGGGGCCGGGGCCGGAGCCGGGGGTCAGAGCTCGGCCAGGATCTCGATGTCCTCCGCCATGACGTCGCGGGCGACGGCGAACGCCGCGACGGCGGCGGGGGTGCCGGCCGCGGCCTGGCGGGCGGCCTGCAGGCTGGCGGCCGAATCCCAGCGCCAGACGCCGACCCAGGTCTCGTCGTCCAGCCGGCCGAGGCGCGCTTCGGTGAGGCCTGGCTGAGCGGCTCTGATGGCGGTGACCAGGGCGGCGTGCCGGTCCTGAACCTGGTCGGCGTCCTCGGGATCGGCCTGGAAGCGGGTGACACTGATGACCGTCATGGCTGGACCTTCTCTCTAGAGTTGACTTCTAGTGAACGAATCTAGAGATAGACTCTAGCCATGAGCGATGTCAAGCGGACGAACAAGCGGGCCCAGAAGGCGAAGGAGACGCGCCGGCGCATCCTCGAGGCGGCATCGGAGCTGTTCGTGCAGGACGGATACGGCGCGACCAACCTGCAGGACGTCGCCGAGAAGGCCGGGGTCGCGGTGCAGACGATCTACTTCGTCTTCGGCAACAAGCGCGCCCTGCTCAAGGAGCTGGTCGACGTCACGATCGCGGGCGATGACGAGCCGGTGGCCACGATGGACCGGCCGTGGTACATGGCGGCGCTGGCCGCCGGCACCGCCCAGGACCTGCTGCGCGCCTACGTCGCCGGCACGACCTCGGTCCTGGAACGCGTCGCGCCGATCGGCCGGGTCTTGGAGGCGGCGGTCGCGAGCGACCCCGAGGTCGCCGCGCTGTGGTCGTACGAGGTCGACCCCCGGTATGTCGTCCAGCAGGGCGCGGCCAAGGCGCTTGTCGGCAAACCCGGGGCGCGAGCCGAGGTGTCGGTGGAGGAAGCCGCCGACCTGCTGTACGGGCTGCTCAGCCCCGAGCTTTACCTGCTGTTCGTGCGCGAGCGCGGCTGGACGCGCGAGCGCTGGGAACAGTGGGTCGGCGAGACCCTCCGCGCCCAGCTCTGCGTCATGGGCGGGAACGGATGATTTTCCGCCCTGTCGCCCACGTCCTCGGCGGGCGGAACGAGATGTACGAGGACGGCTGGTACGACACCCAGGCCGTCATCCGCCTGGACGACCGCTTCGAGCCGTCGGCCCTGCAGGGCCTGCGGGAGTTCTCCCACCTGGAGATCGTCTTCCGGTTCGACCGGATCGACGAGGCGGACGTGCGGGGCCGGCCCCGGCCGCCGCGCAACAATCCCGACGGACCGCTCGTGGGCGTCTTCGCGCACCGCGGACCGTACCGGCCCAACCGGCTCGGCGTCTCGGTCTGCCGCCTGCTGGCCCTCGATGGCCGCGACCTGCATGTGGCCGACCTGGACGCACTGGACGGCACCCCCGTGCTGGACATCAAGCCGTACCTGGTCGAATTCGCGCCCACCGACCCGGTCCGGCAACCGGCCTGGGCGACCCGTCTCATGCGCCGGTACTACAAGGCTTGATCAGGTGTGGCGCCGACTGCGGTAAGCGGCGGTCTTGGCGCGAGCCGTGCACGCCGCACTGCAGTAGCGGCGTGAGCCGTTGCGGGTCAGGTCGATGTAGACCGCCTCGCAGTGGTGTGCCTCGCACTCCCCGAAGCGGTCCGGGCCGTAGCCGTCCACGACGAGGGCCAGCGCCGTGGCGAACTCGCCGCCCATGGCCTCCGCCTGCGTGCCACCCGAGCCGTGGAAGTGGAGGTGGAACGGCTGGCCAACGTCCTCGGTCAGGTACGGCTGCGCGCCGTACCTGCGGATCATGGCGTTGATGCGGGCGGCCTGGTCCTGCGGGCGTTCGGCCAGGAGTGCCTGCCGCAGCCGGGTGGCCAGTTCGCCCAGGTGCCGCCCCGCATCCGGGTCGGCGCGCAGGGCCGCACCCGTGCGGTCGCCGAGGTGGGCGGCGAAGGCCGTCGCCAGGTCCTCGCCCGCCGGCGGCTGTACCGAGACGCCGCCCCGCCAGTGCGTCGTGGCCAGGTTGACCAGTTCGGCGATCAGGGGAACCTGACGGGTTACGTTACAGGCTATTTCCACTTGACTAGTAACACCTTCCTCCTGTGTCATAGGCGTAGTCCAGTTAGATGGTAACGGAGTCGCCATGTTCGCGCCCTATCGACGCCTGCTCACCCATCCAGGCGTCCCCCGCCTGCTCGTCAGCGGGCTCCTCGTCAAGCTGGGCACGCCCGTACTCAGCCTCGCCCTGCTGCTGGCCGCCGTCGACCGGCTCGGCTCCTACGCCGTCGCCGGCCTCGTGCTCACCGGTCACGCGCTGGCCCTGGCCCTGTGCGCGCCGCTCGGCGGGCGCGTCGCCGACCGGTACGGCCCCCGCCGGGCCCTGACCTGCTACTTGGCCGCCCACGCCCTCGCCTACGCTCTCCTCCTCCTCGCCCGGCCTGACCTGATGATCGGCGCCGCTGTGCTGCTCGGCGCCACGACCCCGCCCGCCGGATCCGTGATCAGAACCGCCTGGCCACGCCTCGTCCCCACCGCCTCCCTGTCCGCGGCCTATGCGGTCGACAACGCCGTCAACGAGCTGATGTTCATCGTCGGCCCCCTGCTCGTGCCGATCTTGATCCTGGCCGTTCCCGCTCATGGCGTGGTGGTTGCCGCGGGCGCCGCCGTCCTGCTCGGCACCGCGCTGCTCCTGGCCTCCTCCGCGGTACGGCAAGCGGCGCCCGCCCCGCCGGGCAGGCTCCGCCTCGCCGGGCCGCTCACCCATCGGCGCACCCTCCTGCTGCTGGCCATCGCCGCCTTCGGCACCTTCACCTTCGGCTGCCTGCGCATCGCCACGGTCGCCTCGGCCACTACCTCCGGCTCCGCCTCCTCCGCCGGCGTGCTGATGGGCCTGCTCTCAGCCGGTGCCCTTCTCGGCACCCTCGGGTACGGCGCGCGGGCCTGGCCCGTCACCGGCGGGCGCCTGCTCGTCCTGCTCTCGCTCGCCGAGGCGGCCATCCTGCTCGGGGGAGGCTGGGCGCCCGGCTTCGCGACGCTCGCCGTACTGATCTTTCTCGCCGGGCTGGTGACCGGGCCGCGCGACGCCGTCGTGCCGACACTGCTCGCCGAACACGCCCCCGCTCGCTACCGCACCGAGGTCTTCGCCTGGCTCAACACCTTCATGTGGGCCGGCTACGGCCTGGGCACCGCCGTCGCCGGCCAGCTCACCGGCCCCAGCGACACCGGCGGTGCCGCTTTCGTCGCCGCGGCGGCCGCGGCCGTGGCAGGAGCCATCCTGGCAGCCGTCGCCAATCGGATCGCCTCTCCCGTGCCGACGCCCGCCACGGTGCCGGCCGAAGGTCCTTCGCGTGAATCTGATCGCGTAGCTGACAACTGAGACCCCGGCTCGGGCAGGGCGACGGGCAACCCTCCGGGTGCGGACGAGGGCGGGCCATCGCGGTGCGTGGCCTGCGGGCAGGACGGTGTGCTCCCATGCCGGTCACACCGTCCTCGGCGGAGTCAGTTGTGGGGTTGGGCGTGGCGGGGCAGCAGCCGTACCAGAACGCAGGAGGCCAGCAGGAGGGCCGCCACCACGACCAGGCTGGCCGTTGGGCCGGCGTGGAAGTAGACGGTGGTGAGGGCGGCGGCGCCGATGCTGTTGGCCAGCTGCTGGGTGGCCGACAGCGAGCCGCTGGCACTGCCGGACTCGGCCGGGTCGACGTCGCCGAGGGTGATCTGGTAGACGGTGCCGAAGCAGGTGCCCAGACCCAGGCCGATCACGAACACCGGCAGGATGAGCGCGATGCCGGTGAGGAGCGTCAGGACGCCGGTCAGGGTGAGCAGCAGGCCGATGAGGATGAGCCTGCGGCCCAGCCGGGCGATGAGCCGGTGGGTGGCGATCGAGGCGACCACGATGCCGGCGGCGACGGGCGCCAGGCCGAGGGAGGCACCGGTGGGGGTGCGGCCGAGGTCGTTCTGCAGGTGAAGGGAGAGCACCAGCAGCAGGCCGGCGACTGCGGCGTTGAAGGCCAGGCCGAGGATCAACCCGGAGGTGAAGCCGCGGTTGGCCAGCAGCGAGGGTTTGATGAGCGGCTGGGGCGCGGTGCGCTGGCGGCGGCAGAACAGGGCGAAGAACACCACTCCGGCGCCCAGGCAGACGACCGGTGGCAGGCTCCAGCCGTGGCTGGTGCCGTCGATCAGGCCGTACAGCAGGGTGAGCATGGTGACGGCGAGCAGGGCCGAACCGGGCCCGTCGACGGTGACGGCGCGGTCGCCGGGATCCGGGGGCAGCAGCCGCACGGCACAGGCGATCGCCAGGCCGCCGAGGGCGATGTTGATGAGGAACATGGCACGCCAGCCGAGGCCGAGCAGGTTGGCGTCGATGAGGAAGCCGGCGAGGATGGGTCCGCCGATGGCGGACAGGCCCAGAGCGGGGGCGAAGACGCTGAAGGCGGTGCCGAGCTGGTCGCGGGGGAAGACGGCGCCGAGGATGCCGAAGCCCTGCGGGATGAGCAGGGCGCCGAACGCTCCTTGGAGCAGCCGGAACGCCACGATGGAGGCCGGGTCGAAGGCCAGGCCGCAGGCGATGGAGGCCACGGTGAAGCCGGTGATGCCGACCAGGAACAGGCGGCGCCGGCCGTACTTGTCGCCGAGCCGTCCGCCGACCACCAGCAGCACGCCCATGGCCAGGGCGTAGGCGGCGCCGAGCCACTGGATGAGCGCCTGGCCGCCGTTCAGGTCGGCGGCGATGGCGGGGGCGGCGATGTTGGTGATGGTCGAATCCAGCAGGTCGAGAATGGCGGCGAACAGCACGACGGCGAGGACGGCCCAGCGCCGGCGCGCGGAGGTGGATGCAGGCGCGGGGCCCACAGGGGTGAGCATGAGGACTTCCCAAGGGGGTGAAGGGGGATGAGCCCCGGCCCGAGCAGGGCGGGGCGTGGACGGATGACGCTCATCGGGCGTTGAAGGCGGCGACGTTCTCCGCCGCCCACTGGGCGAAGGTGCGAGCGGGGGTGCCGAGGAGCGTCTGGGTGGTCTCGGCGATCGGGGCGGGACCGGCGGTGGCTGCGGCCCACAAATCCAGCAGCGAGCCGGCGTAGGGGGCGGGCATCCACCGGGCCATCTGCTGTTCGGCCTCGGCGCGGGTGATCTGCAGGAGGGGGATGTCCCGGCCGATCGCGCCGGAGAGGATGGCCAGCTGCTCGCGGAAGGTGAGCGACTGCGGCCCGGTGAGGGTGACCTGACGGCCGGTGAGCGTGTCGCCGGTCAGGGCGGCCACGGCGAGGTCGGCGAGGTCGTCGGAGTGGATGGGCGCGATGTGCGCGTCGGGGTAGGCGAGCTGGATCGGCTGGTTCTGGCTGATGAGGTAGGACCAGCCGAGAGCATTGCCGGCGAAGGCGTCCGGGCGCAGGAAGGTGCAGGTCAGGCCGGAGGCGGTCAGGGCGCGTTCGACCTGGAGGCTGTGGGAGGCCAGCGGGTCGGTCTCGGCGCCGGGGGCCGTGACGGAGGAGGACGACAGCAGGACGACGTGCTCGACGCCGGCGTCCTGGGCGGTCTTGGCGAAGGCGTCGATGCCGGCGGGCTCGGGGTAGAGGAAGACCTGGCGGACGCCGTCCAGCGCGGTGGGGAAGGTGCCGGGCTGGTCGAGCTTGAGCTCGGCGACCTCGACTCCGGCGGGGGCGGTCAGGGCGGCGGGGTCGGCGCTGGCGGCACGGGTGGGCAGGCCCGCGGTGACCAGGCGGTGGATGACGGCCTGGCCGATCTTGCCGCGGGCGCCGGTGATGAGGATGGTCATGGTGACTCCTGAGGTTTTTGGTGCTCGAAAACACATGCATGCTTACATGCACATAAATTCCTGTCAACACATGTCTTGCTGGTTGCACAGAGATACGATGGCGGCATGGACGAGACAGCGACAGCCGAACACCTGCTCAACGCCGTGGGACCGGCCTTCTCCAAGCTGCGCCGCACCTCGCTGCTGGAGGTCGAGAACCCCATCTCGGCCAAGGACCTGAGCAGGACGCTCGTGCTGAACCTGGTCCTGGAGCACACCACAGGTCAGGACAAGGAGGTGACCGTCGGCGCGATAGCGGAGCTGCTGGCGGTTGACCCCTCGGTCGCCAGCCGCATGGTGAGCGACAACATCAAGGCGGGCTACCTGATCCGCGCCGCTTCCCAGCAGGACGGGCGGCGCACCGTGCTGCGGCTGAGTCCGGCGGGGGTCGAGCTCATGGAGCGCTTCCGCCGCCACCAGCGTGAGGCGTTCGAGTACATCACCGCCGACTGGAGCGAGGGCGACCGGCTCGAGTTCGCCCGGCTGATGCTCAAGTACGTCGATTCCCTGGCCCAGCTCCGCGACCGCACGGCCAAATGATCAAGTACGCCGCGGCTCCGCCGGAAAATGCCTTTGGGCCTGGTGGGGAGCGCCCCTATCGTGGGCCGGTGACTACTCAGGTGATCGTGTTGAACGGCGGCTCCAGCTCGGGCAAGTCGGGGATCGTCCGGTGTCTGCAGGCGGTCTTGCCGGACCCATGGCTGGCCTTCGGGGTCGACTCGCTGATCGAGGCGATGCCGGCGTCCATGCAGGGATCGGACGGCGGCATCGAGTTCGCCCCGGACGGCGGGGTCAGCGTCGGGCCGCAGTTCCGGATGCTGGACGCGGCGTGGTCGGAAGGGGTCGCCGCGATGGTCCGTGCGGGCGCCCGGGTCATCATCGACGACGTCTTCCTCGGTGGAGCCGACTCCCAGGGACGGTGGCAGAAGGCCCTTGCCGGGCTGGAGGTGCTGTGGGTCGGTGTCAAGTGTGAGAGCGCGGTGGCCGCGGGCCGGGAGATCGCCCGGGGGGACCGGGTCCGGGGGATGGCGGAGTTGCAGGCCGAGGTGGTCCACCAGGGCGTGACCTATGACCTGGTGGTGGACACCACGCGTACGGAGTCCCTGGAGTGCGCGCGGACGATCGCCGCGCAGGTCAGGTGACAGAGCCATGACGTCGCCCGCGTACGAACTGCGCCCCGCCACCCCCGCCGACTACGACCCCATAGCCGCCGTCGTCGACGAGTGGTGGGGCCGGCCGATCCTGCCCTCCCTGCCCAGGCTCTTCCTCGACCACTTCCACCGGACGAGCCTGATCGCGCAGGGCCCGGCGGGGATGGCGGGGTTCCTGATCGGCTTCCTCTCCCCGTCCGAGCCCGGCGAGGCCTACATCCACTTCGTCGGCGTCTCCCCGGCGGCCAGGACGGGCGGCGTGGCCCGCGCCATGTACGAACGCTTCTTCGACCTGGCCCGCCTCCACGACCGCCGCGTCGTCAAGGCCATCACCTCGCCCGTCAACCAGACGTCCATAGCGTTCCACCGCCGCATGGGCTTCGAGGTCAGCGAGCCCGTCCCCGGCTACAACGGCCCGGGGACCACCCTGGTGACCTTCAGCCGGACCGTCTCCGATCATTAGGCGCGCCCGCGTCAGGCACCTCGACCGACAACCGGAACCGGCCGTCGCGGACTTCGGCGGTTGACGTACCGGACGCGGCGCGGGCGCGTTCGGCCACGCCGGACAGCCCTGTCCCGTGGACGACGGGGCCGCGCGCGCCGTCGTTGACGATGTCCAGCCGGACCTTCCCAGGGTGCCGGGACAGGGTGATGGCGCAGGTCGCGGCCTGGCTGTGGCGCAGCAGGTTGGTGGTGCCCTCGCGGATCGCCCACGCCAGGGCGTCGCGGGCGAGGGCCGGCAGCGGCGGCAGGTCGGCCACGTCGAACCGGGTGCCGACGCCGGCGGCGGCGAGCAGGGCGGCGGCGCCGTCGATCTCGGTGCGCAACGACACCGTGTGCTGGTCGAGAGTGATCGCCCGTACGTCGTGCAGCGCGTCGCGGGCCACTCCGGTCAGGCTCTCGATCTCGGCGTGGGCGGCGGGGGTGTCCTTGGCGAGCAGCCTCAGGGCCAGGTCGCCCTTGAGGGAGATCGCCGACAGGCTCTGGCCGAGCAGGTCGTGCAGGTCGCGGGAGACCCGGATGCGTTCCTCGCCGACCGCCGTGGCGGCCAGCTCGGTACGGGCGGCCTCCAGCTCGTTCAGCAGCCGGACCAGCCGGGCGCCGCCGACCAGGGCCGCGGCGAACAGAGTCGGCACGACCACGGCGTACAACTCCAGGATGAAGACCTGCCAGACGCTGAAGTCCGGTGTGCGCAAGGTCGAGATCAGCTGGAGGACCCCGAAGACCGACACCTGCGCGGCGGCCGCCGTCAGCATCGGCCGGCCGCGTAGCAGCATCGCCGTCGAGGCCAGCGTGAAAATGCTGATGGTGACCCAGTTCAGGCCCAGGAGCCAGATCGGCGCATAGGTGAGCAGCAGGAGCGCCGCGAAGCTCCAGCGCCATCCCGCGGGCCGCTCTCCCCGGGCGGCGGCGAGGCTGTGCCGTAGTTGAAGCCCGAGGGCCCCGAGGGCGCCCAGGATCGAAGGAAGCGGATCGGCGGGAGGGGAGCCGTCCATGCCGAGGATCGTGTAGACCGGCACCTGCGCGGCAAGTGGCACGTGCAGCGCGATCAGCGGCCAGTGCGGGCGCCGCAGCACCCAGGGCGGCGGTGTCGTGGGCGTCATGCCGGCACCTCGATCGTCTCGGTGGCGGCGCCGTCGGCGCGCACTTCCAGCAGCACTCGGCCGTCCAGGGCGGCCACCGTGATCGTGCAGGCGCCGGTGGGTCCCGCACGCAGCAGGCGGGTGACCGTCGCGCGCAGCGCGGCCCGCGGCTGCGGGGCGATGGCGTCAGGGAGGCCGCTGCGTGGCAGCTCCAAGCGGGTGACGACGCCCCCCGCGGTCAGCAGGCCGGCGGCGGTCTCCAGCTCGGCGCGCAGCGACGGCTGCCGGTAACCGCGTACCCGCCGCCTGGCCTCGGCCAGCGTGCGCCGGGAATCGTCGGCGAGCCCGGTCAACTCCTCCGCCGCATCGGCCGGCTCGCCCATCGCGATCTTGCGCGCCGCCCGATCGCCGCGCGCCGCGATCGACTCCAGCGCGCTGCCGAGGCTGAGGCGCAGGTCGTCGTCGATCCTGCGCCGCTCCTGCATGACGGCCCGCTGGGCCAGTGCCTCCCTGGCCTCCTGCAACCGGGTCAGCGCCGCGGCCAGCCACACCAGAAGGAGCAGCGCCGCGCTGCCGCACAGCACCGAGAGCGTCAGCCACGGCGCGACCGTCCACGACAGCCCGAGCGCGTGGGCCACCGGCGCCGCCGCGGCCACCACCGCCACGTAGCCCACGTAGGACCACGGCGCGGGCAGGACCAGCAGGAACGACACCACCAGGGCCGTGTACGCCCGCGGCCACATGTTCCCGGCCGGCGGGGTGGCCCCGAGGATGACCACGGTCATCGCCGCCAGCGACCAGCCGCCGAGCGGCGGCCGGCGCGCCCGCGCCGCGTACCAGACGTGCCGCAGGTGCAGCGGTAGGTAGCCCGCGGTCGCCGCGAGGCTCCACAGCCCGGTGCCGACGCCGTTGCCCACATAGCTGAACGCCAGCCCGACCTGCACCAACGGCAGCAGCCCGCTGCAGGCGACCGCCCCGACCGGCGCCAGCCGGACGGCGTGCTCGGACCGCCAGAACTCGCCCACCGCGTCCACCGCCCGTCCTCGTCCACCGGCTGACCAGAGTAGGCGTTGTGGCCGGGAGGCGGCACCGGCGATCAGCCCGCGCCCACGTCACCGCGCGGCGACGATTTCCATTCGCGACCCTCGGATGTCACTTTGCGTGACATATAGCGTGCTCTCCGTATGCATGCCGCGAAATCGGGAATGGCACACGACGATCACATGCGCAAGGAGGAACGGTGGCCGGACGTCGCGACCGGATAGGGCTGACCGGTGAGCTGATCGCTGAGTTCGCCGGGACCATGGTGCTCATCCTGTTCGGCGTCGGCGTGGTCGCCCAGGTGGTCGCGGGCAAGCTCGGCGACCACGACAGCATCGCCTGGGCGTGGGGGATCGGCGTCACGCTGGGCGTCTACGTCGCGGGCCGGACCACGGGCGCGCACCTCAACCCGGCCGTCACGCTGGCGTTCGCGGTCTTCCGCGGCTTCGCCTGGGGCAAGGTCCTGCCGTACGCGCTGGCGCAGACGGCCGGGGCCTTCCTCGCGGCGCTCCTCGTCCGGTGGAACTACACCGAGGTGCTGACCATGGTGGATCCCGGGTTCACGATCAAGACCCAGGGCGTCTTCTCGACCCTGCCCGGCAACGGGGTGCTGCCGGTGAACATGTGGGGCGGGCTGCGCGACCAGATCATCGGCACCGCCATCCTGCTGTTCGTCATCTTCGCCGTGTCCGACGTCGCCAACATGGCCCCCAGCGCGAACCTCGGCCCCGTGGTCGTCGGCCTGCTCATCGTGGGGATCGGCATGTCCTTCGGCACCGACGCCGGCTACGCGATCAACCCTGCCCGCGACTTCGGGCCGCGCCTGGCGAGCTACCTCACCGGCTACTCCACAGCCTGGCAAGATCAGTACGGCGATCTGTACTTCTGGGTGCCGATCGTCGGCCCGCTGGTCGGAGCTGTCATCGGGGCCGGCCTGTACCAGGCGTGCATCGCCCGGTTCCTCCCGCCGAGCGAGGAGCGCGGGATCGTGCAGCCGGTGGAGATCTGACCGGAATCTTGCAGAGGAGAAAGACATGCCCGAGTTCGTGGGAGCCGTCGACCAGGGCACCACCAGCACCCGATTCATGATCTTCGATCACGATGGCGCCGAGGTCGCCAAATACCAGCTCGAACACGAGCAGATCCTGCCGAAGGCGGGCTGGGTCGAGCACAACCCGATCGAGATCTGGACCGTGACGGCGGCCGTGATCCAGACGACGATCCAGCGCGCCGGGCTGCACGCCAAGGACCTGGCGGCCCTGGGCGTCACGAACCAGCGCGAGACCACGGTCGTCTGGAACCGGCGGACCGGCCGCCCCTACTACAACGCGATCGTGTGGCAGGACACCCGTACCGACCGGATCGCCGCCGCGCTGGAGCGGGACGGGCGCGGGGACGTCATCCGCGACAGGACGGGCCTGCGGCCGGAGGCGTACTTCTCCGGCGGCAAGATCCAGTGGATCCTGGAGAACGTGGAGGGCGTCCGCGAGGACGCGGAGCGGGGCGAGGCCGTCTTCGGCAACACCGACACCTGGACCTTGTGGAACCTCACCGGCGGCGTCAAGGGCGGCGTGCACATCACCGACGTGACCAACGCCAGCCGGACGATGCTGATGGACCTGGAGACGCTCGACTGGGACGACGAGCTGCTGTCGTTCTTCGGGATCCCGCGCCGGATGCTGCCCGAGATCCGGCCGTCGGCCGACCCCGCCATGTACGGGACCACGCTCCCGTACGGACCGGTCGGCGGGGAGGTGCCGATCAGCGCGATCCTGGGGGACCAGCAGGCGGCCACCGTCGGCCAGGTCTGCTTCGCGCCCGGCGAGGCCAAGAACACCTACGGCACCGGCAACTTCCTGCTGCTCAACACCGGCAACGACCCCGTTCGCTCGCGCAGCGGGCTGCTCACCACGCCGGCCTACAAGTTCGGGGACCAGCCGGCCGTGTTCGCGCTGGAGGGGTCCATCGCGGTGACCGGCTCGGCGGTGCAGTGGCTGCGCGACCAGATGCACGTCATCACCTCGGCGGAGCAGAGCGAGGCCCTCGCCCGTCAGGTGGAGGACGCCGGGGGGATGTACTTCGTGCCGGCGTTCTCCGGGCTGTTCGCCCCCTACTGGCGTGCCGACGCGCGCGGCGTGATCGTCGGCCTGTCGCGCTACAACACCGACGCCCACCTCGCCAGGGCCGCTCTGGAGGCGATCTGCTTCCAGAGCCGCGACGTCGTCGAGGCGATGCAGCAGGACTCCGGGGTGGTCCTCGACGTGCTCAAGGTGGACGGCGGCGTGACCTCGAACGACCTGTGCATGCAGCTCCAGTCCGACATCCTCGGCGTCCCGGTCAGCCGCCCGGTCGTGTCGGAGACCACCGCGCTCGGGGCCGCGTACGCCGCCGGGCTCGCCTCCGGATACTGGAAGGACATCTCGGAGCTGCGGGCGCACTGGGCGGAGGACCGCCGCTGGGAGCCCCGGTGGAGCGAGGAGCGGCGGGAGGAGGCGTACGCGGGCTGGAAGAAGGCTGTGACCAGGTCGTTCGACTGGGCCTAGCTCACCACGTCCTTGCGCCGGAAGCGCCGGAACGCGAGCGCGATCAGGATGGCCGCGTACGTGACCGACACCGAGGCACCCTTCGCCATGCCGCTCCAGTCCAGCTCCGGCATCAGCGCGTCGAGCCAGGCGTTGTTCCAGAACGTGGGCAGGAACTCGCGCAGCGAGCCCAGCGCCTCCACCGCCTGCAGGATGTTGCAGACGATCCAGAGCCCGACCGCCCCGCCGACCGCGCCGAGCGGGGAGTCGGTCATGGTGGAGACGAGGAACGCCAGCGCGGCCACCACCAGCTGGCTGACCAGGGCGTACCCGATCACGATGCCGAAGCGCGGCAGCACGTCCAGGGCCGCGATCTCCTCACCCGTGCCGGGCACCTGGATGTCGTTCCAGCCGAACGCCAGCGTGCCCGCCACCAGCGCCATCAGCGGCAGGCAGATCACCGCCGCCGCCGAGTAGCCCAGCGCCACGATCAGCTTCTGGCGCAGCAACCGGTCGCGGGGGACCGGCGCGGCCAGCAGGTAGCGCAGTGACGACCAGTTGGCCTCGCTGGCCACGGTGTCGCCGCAGAACAGCGCGACCGCCACCACCAGCAGGAAGCTGGCCGACACCGACAGGGCGAAGGCGGCGAAGTTCAGGCCGCCGGCCGTCGCCAGGTCGGAGATGCGCAGCGACGACTGCCCCTGGCCGCTCGGCTGCGGCCCGAACTGGAACGCGATCACCAGGATCCACGGCAGCGCCAGCAGCAGCCCGAACATGACCAGTGTCCGCCGCCGCTTGAACTGCCTGACGATCTCCACGCGCAGCGGCAGCGTGCGGCGGGGCGCGTAGCCCGGCGCGGCGACGGTCATGACTTGTCTCCGATGAGGTCGAGGAAGACGTCTTCCAGGCGCGGTCCGTGCCCGTTGGCGGGGACGGCCGCGGTGAGCAGTCGCGACACCGGCCCGGTCGAGACCAGGCGGCCCCGGTGCATGACCACGACGTGGCTGCAGGTCTGCTCGACCTCGGCCAGCATGTGGCTGGAGACGATCACGGTACGGCCGTCCTGCGCGTAGCGCTTGAGCACCTCGCGCATCTCCCGGATCTGGGGCGGGTCGAGACCGTTCGTGGGCTCGTCGAGCACCAGCAGGTCCGGAAGCCCGAGCATGGCCTGGGCGATGGCCAGCCGCTGGCGCATGCCCTGCGAGTACGTGCGGACGGCCCGGTCCAGGGCCTTGCCCAGGCCGGCGATCTCCAGCGCCTCGTCGAAGTGCGCGTCGGCGGCAGGCCGTCCGGTGGCGGCCCAGTAGAGCTCGATGTTGTCCCGCCCGGACAGGTGGGGCAGGAACCCCGGCCCCTCGACGAACGACCCGAGCCTGGACAGCACGGGCGCCCCCGGCGTGACGCGGTCACCGAAGATCCGGATCTCGCCGCCGTCCGGCTGGATGAGGCCCATCATCATGCGCATCGTGGTCGTCTTGCCTGCGCCGTTCGGCCCGAGCAGGCCCAGGACCTGGCCCCGCTCGACGCGGAACGACAGCCCGTCCACGGCCAGTTCACCGTTGCGGTACGCCTTGGTCAGACCGCTGATCTCCAGCGGCACGTCCTTGTCGCCGGCCACGTCAGGCGCGTCGCCGTTCCCCAGGGAGCCGGGCACGGTCCGGCGGCGGGACGGGGTGCGCCCCGTCGCCAGCAGCACGGCGGCGACGACCACGGCGGCCAGCGGCATCGCCCACACCCACCACGCCACGCCGGTCGGCGGTGCGGCGAGCGTGCGCACCGTCGGCACGTTGAGCGCGGGGGAGGCCAGGGACACCTGGTACGAAGCGGGCTCGGCGGCGGTCGCGAAACCCATGTCCGTCGTGGTCAGGACCAGCCGGAGCCGGTGGCCCACGGCGAAGCGGTAGTCCACGGCGGGCAGGGTGACGGTGACCTCGGCGCTGCCCGCGCCCTCTGGGATGCTCACCCGGACCGGCGCCACCAGCCCGGCGGGCAGGGCGGGCGGCTGGGTGCCGTCGGCCACGTCGTACAGCTTGGCGAACAGCGTCGCCTCACCCTTGCCCGACACCTTGACCCTGACCGTGGAACTGCCGGTGAGCTGGAGCGGGGCGGTGAGCGGGCGGGACTCGAACGCGGCACTCTGGCCCGGCATGTCGATGGACACGCCGGTGCTGCTCTGGCCGCCGCCCAGCAGGCCGCCGATGCCGGGCACCGTCGAGATGGAGGCGGGCGCGCCGCCCGGCGGGTTGACGATGTTCTGGGCGGGGCCGCTCAGCTGGACCGCGGTGGTGTCGGTGCCGGCCATACCGGGATAGGAGGCGGCCTCAGGGTGGAGGCGGATGCGCTGGCGGGTGCCGGGGTCGCGGCCGCCGTCGCGCGTCACCGTGAACGCGCTCACCGCCGGGGCGGACCTGTCGCCCTTCAGGTAGCGGGCGAACCAGGCCGTGGACTGCTCGAACACCCAGTCCGCCTCGCCGTTGCCGCCGTCGTGCCCGCCGTCGAACCAGGCCAGGCTCACTGGCGTGCCGGTGGCGGCGATCGCCTTGGCGTTGGCGTCGGCGTGGCTGAGGGGGAAGAGCGAGTCGCGCTGGCCCTGGATGAGCAGGGTCGGCGCCTTGATCTGGCCGGCCACGGTGATCGGGCTCGACTTGCGCAGCAGGGCGACGGCCTCCGGCGTGGCCTTGCCGTCCTCGGCTACCTGCTGGTAGACGTCGCAGATCGCGGGCAGGAACCTGCCGCACCGCGCCTGCTCGGGCGTCAGCGGGCCGGCCGCGGCCTGGCGCCCTCCCCGCGTCGCCAAGCTGTCCAGCGAGACGCCCTGGCCGAAGAAGATGCCGGCCCACATGCGCTTGAAGACCCCGTGCGCGGCGTCCTGGCCGATGGCGGCCGGACCTGCGCCCTGCGCGGCGGCGTTGGGGAAGAGCGCGTCGGCCAGGTCGGCCCAGGTGATCTGGGGCACGATGGCGTCGACCCGGTGGTCGTAGGCGGCCGTCATCAGGGCGATCGCGCCGCCGTACGAGCCGCCCGCGATGCCCACGCGCGGGTCGTTCGCGGCGTCGAGCTGGACCTCCGGGCGCTTGGCCAGCCAGTCGATCAGCTGCTTGACGTCCTTGACCTCGTAGTCGGCCGAGTTGAGCGCGATCTCGCCCGTCGAGCGCCCGAACCCGCGCGCCGACCAGGTCAGCACGGCGTAGCCCTGCTGGGCGATCCGGACGGCCTGGTCCCGCACGCTCTGCTTGCTGCCGCCGAAGCCGTGCCCGATCAGCACGGCTGGAGCCTTCCCGCCGTCGGGCGGCGGGAAGAAGGTCGTATCGAGCTCCACCTGTTGGTCGTCGCCGGGTCCGTCGACGACGCTGATTGTCTGGTCCCGGCCCCGCACCCCAGGAGCCGACGGCCACACGAGCCACGTCGTCACCCCGATGAGGGCGAGCGCCGCTACCAGCGCGGCCACACGCTTCATGACCGTGAGCCTACTTTCCGCACCTGAGAGATCCCTGAGATCAGGGTCGAGCTGCGGGATCAGGCCAGGATGGCGTAGACGGTCGTCGCGTGGGCGGCGGCCTCGTGGCTGCCCGCGGCCGTGAGGGTGACGTCGGAGAAGGCCAGCGTGCGGCCCAGCTTCGTGATGCGGACGTCGATCAGGACGTCCTTCCCGATCACCGGCCGCTGGAACGTCGTCGACTGCTGCACGGTGGTCATCGGCACGAACCCGCCGCGCGCCGAGGAGATGGCGATGACCGTGGCGGTGTCGGCGGCCGCCATCATCGCCTGGCCGCACAGCCCGCCGCCCTCCCGGGCCAGGTCGTCGGACCACGGGAGCCGTACGACGGCGCTGCGCTCGCCCACCTCCTCCACGCGCAACCCGAGCCGCTGGATCCAGGGGGCGAAGTATTCCTGGAGGATCGCCTCTGCGTCTGCTGGAGTCACGCGCTCATGATGCCCGCCGCAGCGCCCCGCCGCTCCTGGCTCGATCGCTTGCGTCCTGTCAGGGTGGCGGTATAGGGCGGGAGGTACGACGTCACGAGCGCGGGGGTGGGCGGCATGCCGGGTACGAGCGGGCGGCCGGTGGTCGAGGTGTTCCTGCCGGCCACCTACGAGTCGGCCGTCCCGTACGAGCTGTTCGCCGCGTTGCGGGAGGAGTCCCCGGTCTGCTGGATCCCGGAGCCCGCCGTCGGCCCCTGGCGGGAGGGCCCCGGCTACTGGGGGGTGTTCAGGCACGCCGACGTCAAACACGTGCTGCGCAGCCCCGAGGACTTCTCCTCGCAGCTCGGCGCCACCCAGCTCCGCGACCCCGACACCCCGGGCGACCTGGCGTTCGTGCAGGTCCAGATGCTGAACATGGACCCGCCCGAGCACTCCAGGCTGCGCAGGATCGTGGCGGCGGCCTTCACCCCGCGGGCCGTGCGCGCGCTGGAGCGCACGATCGCCGGGCGGGCCGCGGCGCTGTTCGCGCCGGGCGAGTGCGATTTCGTGGAGGTGGCCGCCGACCTGCCCGTGTGGACGCTGGCCCACGTCATGGGGGTCCCGGCGCAGGACAAGCGGCTGCTGTACGACTGGGCGTCGCGCGTGATCGGCTACCAGGACGCCGACTACGCGGGCCTGTCCACGGCCGACGTCGAGTCGCTCACCCCGATGGGCCGCCTGGCCGTCGCGTCCAGGCCGCGGCTCGCACCGGGGGTGAACCCGCGCTCGAAGGCCGCGCTGACCGACATGTTCGCCTACGCGCACGCCCTGGCCGAGAGCCCCGTGGACGGCGAGTCCGTCATGTCGGCCATGCTGAAGGGCGGCCTGACGGAGGCGGAGTTCGAGAACATGTTCTTCCTCTTCGCCGTCGCGGGCAACGAGACCCTGCGCAACGGCATCCCCGGCGGGCTGCTCACGCTCCTCCAGCACCCCGCGGAGCTGGCCCGCCTGCGCGCGGACCCGTCGCTGCTCGGCTCCGCCATCGAGGAGATGCTCCGCTTCTGGCCTCCCGTCATGCACTTCCGGCGGACGGCCACGCGCGACCTCACCCTGGGCGGCCGGCACATCCGCGCCGGGGACAAGGTGGTCGTCTACCACGCCTCCGCCAACCGCGACCCGTCCGTCTTCCCCGACCCCGACCGCTTCGACATCACCCGCGCCCCGAACGACCACGTCAGCTTCGGGTTCGGCCCCCACTTCTGCCTCGGCGCCCACCTGGCCCGCGCGCAGTTCCGCTCGGTCTTCACGCAGCTGCTGCGCGAGTGGGACGTCGAGCCGGCGGGCAGCCCGCGGCGGCTGACGTCCAACTTCCAGAACGGGCTCAAGCACCTCCCGGTCCGGCTGACGAGAAGGCGCACCTGACCTGCCAGGACATTGCCTGGCATTGCCCCAGCAACACCTCAACCCGGGGAACCGTAAGATTCACTCCCGTGAAGTCTCCAGCATCTCTCAAGAGGGCCGCCGAGTGGGCCCTGCCGTACTGGACCAGGGGCCAGGCGGGGCGTGAGACGCCGCAGGATCTGTTCAGGGTGCTCTATTTCGGCTGGTTGGTGGCGTTCACGCTCAAGCTGCTCGGCTCGGCGTGGGACGTCTCGTGGCACTTCAAGTGGCTGCGGGACGACCTCGCCCCGCCCCACCTGCTCAACTCCGCCGGCACCGCCATCGCCGTCGCGCTGACCGTCATCCACGGATACACCGGCTACGGCGTGGACAAGGCGGCGCTGCGGCTGATCCAGTGGGGCACCGGGATCTTCCTGGTCGCGGTACCGCTCGACCTGATCAACCACCGCGTCAACGGGCTCGACATCACCTCGTGGAGCCCGTCGCACATCATGCTCTATCTTGGAACGTTTTTCATGATCGCGGGCGTGCTCCGCGGCTGGTTCATGGGGGCGCCGCCGGGCCGGGAGCGGACCGTCGTGCTGGGCGCGTTCTTCGCGTTCTTCCTGGAGAACGTGCACTTTCCCGAGCAGCACCAGGAGTACGGCATCCTGTCGATCGGCGCCTGGGACAACCACGCGACCTACGCCGAGCAGATCCTGCTCCAGTTCGCGGCCGACCAGATGGGGCGGCCGGTGGACCGGGCGATGATGGTCGCGTTCTCGCTGCCCGTCCCCGACCTCCTATACCCCGTCTACGCGGTGGTCGTCGGGCTGTCGGTGCTGGTCGTGGCCAGGCTGCTGATCGGCAGGTTCGGGGCCGCGACGCTGGTGGCCGGCGCCTACGTGGGGGTCCGCACGCTGCTGTGGCCGCTGCTGACCTTCACCGGGTTCCCGCCGTCGGCGGTGCCTTTCTTCCTGGTCGTCGCGGGGCTGGTGGTGGACCTCGCGTTCCTGGTGCGCATGCCGTACGTACGGGCCGTGCTCGGGAGCGTCGGCGTCACGGCCGCCGCCTACGGCGCGCTGGTGGCGCAGAGCGCGATCATGGGCGGCGTCTACAGCGCGATCAAGGGCCAGAAGGGGCTGCTCGGAGCGCCCCCGCTCGCCACGTCGTCGGCCGTCTGGGCGGGCCTCGGCCTGCTGGCCGTCTGGCTGACGGTCGAGTGGCTGGCCGCCAGGCGGCGCGGGTCTCAGACGATCGAGGCCCGGGTGATCGCCACCGCCACGCCGTAGGCCAGCCCCATCACGCCCACCTCGGCCGCCGCCCAGCCCACCAGGGCGGTGGCCCGGCCGCGACGTATGGCGGGCATCAGGCGGAAGCGGATGTGGGCGGCCAGCGGCACCAGCGCCGCCACCAGGACCGTCTTGACCACCACCAGCACGCCGTAGTGGCTGGTCAGCAGCGCGTCGGGCAGCCTCACGCCGGGGGTGAGCGCCATCGTGCCGAGCCCGTTGATCAGCCCCGACAGCCCGACCAGGAGCAGGCACACCGTGGCGATCCTGGAGAACCTCGGCAGGACCACGGCCAGCAGTTCGCGGTGCGGCGCCACGAACACGGCCGTGGCCGCCAGCCCGCCCGTCCACGCCGCCGCGCCCATCACGTGGATCTCCATCGAGACCATGATGGGGTCGTGCCAGATCGAGTTGACGGCGTGCCCGGTGACGGGGATGGGCAGCAGCCCGAACAGCGCCACGATCACCCGCAGCTCGGCGGGCACCTTCTCGCCGAACCGCACCGCCATGAGCCCGATGCCGGCCGCCGCCAGCGCGCACGCCGCGCTGAACAGCAGCCCCTGGCCGGTGCCGACGGTCTCGACGTAGGCGGCGATCATCCCGAACGTGGGCACGCTGCCGGGATTCAGCTCGGCCGTCTGGAACACGATGGTGAGCAGCGCGCAGATCGCCCACGCCCAGGCGGCCAGCACGGCCAGCGGACGCACCCTGAGCATGACGGGCTCGGTCCGCTCGGGGGCGTCGAACCCGAGCAGCTTGGGCAAAAGGCTCAGCCCGACCGTGGCGACGGCGGCCAGGTCGAGCAGCACCCGCACGACGGGCAGCCCGAAGGACACCAGCGGGCCGGGCATGGGGATGCCGGGGACGGCCTCCTGGGCGGTGAACGTGCTCGCCGCCACGGCGGCGACGACCGCGCAGACGCCGAACGCCCCGGCCACCAGCCGACCGCCGACCCGCTGCCGGGGGAGAGCCGGCGCGAAGACGCTCATGCCCGGGCCTCTTCGCCGGCCGCATCGGTCTGAGCCTCTCCGGCCGGGCCCGGGGCGGGCGTCGCTTCGGGCCGCGCTTGTCCGGCCGAGCCCGGGGCGGGCGCCGCCGCGGCCGGGCGGGAGCGGCGCAGGGCCACCGCCGTGCCGGCGGCGAGCAGCAGCAGCGCGCCCACGACCCACACCACCGCCATGCCCGCGCCCCCGTTGGCGGCCGCCTCGGCGGCCTGCGCGCTCGCGTCCCGCGCCGCCTGCCCGGTGGCGCCCTGGGCCGCGTCCTGGCCCGCGTTCTGGGCTGGGCCGGCCCCGGCGGCACCGTCGGCGAGGGTGAAGGAGATCTTGCCGGTGACCGGGTGGCCGTCGGCCGACAGGATCCGGTAGCCCACCGTGTACGCGCCCCCGGACGGCAGCGGCTTGACGCGTACCGACACCCGCTCGGCGGCCACCTCCGCGGACCCGTCCGCCCACGAGGACCCGTCCGGGCCCGTCACGCCCACCTGCGCGTAGCCCTGCCGCACCGCCTGGTCGAACACCAAAGTCACCCGCGCGGGCGCGGCCGGCAGCGTGGCTCCGTCCTTGGGGTCGCTGCTGACGAGCACATTGTGCGCCTGTGCCGCGGGAGGGGCGATCCCGGCGGCGGCGAAGGCGAGCAGCAGGACCGTGAGTAGCCGCCTCAAAGATCAAACCTTCCAGCAACGACGAAACGAACCCGTATATGGTCCCATCCATGACTGACCTGTTCGGCGGCGCGGCCCCCTACTACGCGAAGTACCGCACCGATCACCCGGATCGGGCGATCGAGCACCTGGCGAGGACGTTCGGCCCGGACGGCACCGTGCTCGATCTCGGCTGCGGCCCCGGCACGGTGGCGATCCCGCTGGCGCGCAGCGTGCGCGAGGTCCTGGCGGTCGATCCCGACGAGGAGATGCTGGAGACGGGCAGGCGGCTGGCGGCGGAGGTGCGCAACATCCGGTGGCTGCGCGGCGACTCGACGAGGCTGCGCGAGCTCCCGGCGTTCGGCCACATCGTCATGGGCCGGTCGTTCCACTGGATGGACCGCCGCGCGGTGCTGGCCGAGCTGGACGAGCTGCTGCCACCCGGCGGGGCCGTGGCGCTCGTCGGCCCGGGCCGCGAACCCGTGGAGGAGCCCTGGGAGCCGACGATGCGCCGGGTGCGCGAGCAGTTCGACGCCAACACGTTCACGGCCACGAACTCCTTCCAGGCCAGCGGCGAGCACCCCCACGACGTGCTGGTCACCTCGCCGTTCAGCGAGCTGGAGTCCGCCATGTACGAGCACCGCGTGACGTACGACGTGGACGCCGTGATCGGCCTGCAGCTGTCCTACTCCTACAGCGCCCCGGCCCGCCTCGGCGACCGGCTGGAGCCGTTCAAGGAGGCGGCCGGGAAGGCGCTGCTCGATCTCGACCCCTCGGGGACGTGGGAGTACACCGTGGCCACCGAGGTGCTGATCGCCCGGCGGCCGGCCGGCTAGATGCCCATCGCCCGCCAGATCCGCCGGGTGACCGGGTTGATCAGGCCGATCTCCGCGCACAGCTCCCGCGTCCTGCCCACCGAGTCGTGGATCTCCCGTTTGGCGGCGGGATTGCGCAGGTAGACCTCGGCGACCACGTGGGCCGGGATGCGGAAGCGCCGGATCATCGGCCCAGGGGGCGCCAGCATGATCCGGGCCATCACGCCCAGGATGACGGGCGAGATGATCCCCAGCAGGAGCCGCCGGTACGCGGGCATCCGGGGCACCCGGTTACGCAGGTAGTGCCGGGCGAAGGAGATGTGCCTGGCCTCCTCCGCGATGTGGATGCGCATGATCGTCTCTTCCAGCGGATGATGCGCCCGCTCGTCCTTCAGCACCTTGCGCTGCACGTGGTCGATCGGATCCTCGCCGCCGAGCACGAACACGAAGAACAGCTCCGTCGAGATCAGCGGGATCCACGGCGCCACCTGCGCGATCACCGACAGCGGCCCGGGCATCCCGCGGACCGGTAAGCCGGTGCGGTTCACGAACTCCTGGAACATCATCCCGTGATGTCCCTCTTCGATGGTCTCGTGGTAGACGTACCGGAATTCCGGTGATCCGTTGGGCAGCCGGTAGGCGTAGTTGAGCAGCCCGCGCTTGAGCAGGTTCTCGAACTGCAGCCCGATCTTCATCGCGGTGGCCACCCGCCACAGCCCGATCTCCGCCCGCACCTCGGGCGGGCGGCTGCGGTACCACGGGTGACCGCCCAGTTTGTCGACCTCCGGCAGCTCCCAGCGGGGATCTGCCGGGTCCACGGCGAACTCCGGGTCATCCCACGGGATGTCCCGGTACGGCTCCCAGTGCTTGTCGACCGACGCCTTCGAGAGCCGTTCGATGACCGCTCGGTAGGCGCTCCTGCTGGCGACCTGCTCGTCGCGTTCGCGGGCGGCGGCAGAGCTCGGTGCGGATGCCATCGCGTGCTCCTCTCCTCGCCGCTAATTGTACGGAGCATCCAATAGCGTCGGAAGAGGGGAGGGTCACAGGCTTTCCGCAGAGAGCCCGAGCTCGGCCGCGGCGGCCGTACGGATCAGCATGTTCACCTTGCGCCTGGTCAGCACCTTGGGATGCACGTGCGTCTGGATCGCGAGCCCGTCCACGAGGGCGAGAATCCGCCACGTGGAGGCGTCGGGGTCGTCGCACTTGAACTCGCCGCACGCCATGCCCGCCTCGATGATCGCGCGTAGGAGCAGCCGGCCCCGGGAGTCGAGGCGGCGCGAGATCTCTTCCAACTCCGAGTTGCGCATCGCCTCGGACCACGCGTCGATCCACAGCCGCCATCCCTCGGTGGGGATCGCCGGGGAGGAGAGCCTGAGCAGGGTGCGCAGCCGTTCGAGCGGCGTGCCCTTGGACTCCTCGATGTGTTCGAGCGAGTGGAGATGCTGGCGGGCGGCGTAGGTGAAGGCCTGCGCGAACAGCCGATCCTTGGTCTCGAAGTGGTAGAACAGCAGCGCCTGACTCACTCCGGCGGCTCTGGCGATGTCAATGGTCCGGGTATGCCCGAACCCGCGCTCCGCGATGACCTCGCAGGCCGTCTTCAGTAAATCCTCGCGCCGTAATCGGCTGAACCCTGAAGTCACAGCGAGTAACTCACCTCCCATGCCTGGTAATCGTGCGCGCCCAGAAATCCATCAAAGGGCGGAAAATTTCTCATACCCACATTCACTCCTTTCGTATCGGCAATCGCAGCACGAAGCGCGCGCCGGTGTCGGAGTCCTCGATCCTGAGGGTGCCGCGGTGGGCCTGCGCGATCTCGCGGGCGATGGGCAGGCCCAGCCCGGTGCCGCCGGCGTCGCGGCTGCGCGAGGCGTCCAGCCGGGTGAACCGCCTGAAGACCACCTCGCGCTGGTCCGGCGCGATGCCCGCGCCGTCGTCGAGCACCTCCAGCACGGCCTGCTCGTTTCTGCGCAGGGTCACGATGATCGTGCTCTCGGCGTGCCGTTCGGCGTTGTCCAGCAGGTTCGTCAGGAGGCGGGCCAGCTTGAGCCGGTCGCCCGTGACGACCACGCCGGGCTGCAGCGCGGTGACGATCTTCTTCGACCGCGGCCTGGTGGTCTCGGCGGCGACCAGCTCGGCCAGGTCGACGGACTCCAGCCGCGACGGGGCGCCCGCTTCGAGCTTGGCCAGCGTCAGCAGGTCGGCGACGATGTTCTGCAGCCGGTTGACGCTGGCCATCAGCTTGTCGCAGGTCTCGCGCCAGTCGTTCTCCTCGGGGGCGAGCATCGCCGCCTCGAGCTCCGCGCGCATGGCGGTGATCGGGCTGCGCAGGTCGTGGGAGGCGTCGGAGGCGAACCGGCGTTGCTGCTCCATCGCGACCTCCAGCCGGGCGAGCGTGTGATTGGCGGCCTCCGCGAGCGCCTTGATCTCCTCGGCGTTCTCCGGCACGGGCACGCGCATGGTCTCGTCGCCGTAGCCGATGTCGTTCAGCCGCCGGGTGATCTGGTTGACCGGCACGAGCGTCCTGGCCACCACCTTGGACACGCCGAACCAGGTGATCGCGACCAGCGCCACGCTCACCACGATCAGCACGGCGATCACGGAGGGGTGGATGTACCAGGGCACCGTGGAGTCGTAGGCGTAGACGAACCAGTCGCCGGCCTCGTAGTAGACCCGGACGGCGGCCGTGATGTGGCAGTCGCCGTCAAGCTGGGGGAGCCGGCACAGCACGTCGGTGCGGCTGGGGCTGTTCGGGTCGGGCACCACGGTGGTCAGGCGCGGCTTGCCGTCCAGGTTCGGCGTCGAGGCCACCACGCGACCGGTCGAGTCGACGACCTGGATGCCCCTCAGGTCGAAGTTCGTCAGGGGGTGCAGGTGGTTGCGCTGGATGTCGTGGCCCACGTGCAGCGCGGCACCGGTCACCTCCTTCGTGCGGATGCTGACGGCCGTGCTGTGCCCCACCCACAGGAAAAGCGAGCCTGCCGACAGGCACAGCAGTGCCATGGCGACGCTGGCGAACAGCGCCAGGCGCGCGCGAATGGACCGGCCCAGCCGTTCGATCACACCCAATCCCCCCGTGATCAGATGATCACAGTACGTGCCCCCGCATCGAATTAACGGAGATTCAGTGACAAATCACGCTAAAAGAGCTGCGGAACAGTGCTCTATGCGGCATCCGGTCGCCTGACTAGAGTAAGTGAGCACTGATGCCAAGGAGTCGATGTGAACCTTGCTGACTATCGGCGCTCCGCCAGGGCCTGGCTGCAGGCGAACGTCCCAGCGGACGACCGGCCCGGGGGAGACGCGATCGCCCGGGCCAAGGAATTCATGGCCAAGCTCCACGACGCCGGCTACTCCGGCATCACGTGGCCGCGGCGGTGGGGCGGCCAGGGGCTGACGCAGGCGGAGGAGCGCGCGTTCGCCGCCGAGGCCCGCGGCTTCACCCTCCCCACGTACGTCTTCTCGATCGGCCTCGGCATGACCGGGCCCACGCTGGTCGACCGGGGCACCGACGCCCAGCGCGAGCGGTTCGTCCGGCCGCTGCTGCGCGGCGAGGAGATCTGGTGCCAGCTCTTCTCCGAACCGGGCGCGGGCAGCGACGTGGCCAGCCTGCAGACGCGGGCCGAGCGCGACGGCGACCACTGGATCGTCAACGGCCAGAAGGTGTGGACCTCGGTCGCCCACCACGCCGACTGGGGGCTGCTGCTGGCCCGCACCGACGTGGACGTGCCCAAGCACAAGGGCCTGACCATGTTCGTGGTGGACATGCACCACCCCGGGGTCACGGTCAGGCCGCTGAAGGACATGACCGGCAGGTCCAACTTCAACGAGATCTTCTTCGACGACGTCCCCATCCCCGACGAGCACCGCGTGGGCGAGGTCAACGACGGCTGGAGCGTGGCCGTCACGACCCTGCTGCACGAGCGGCTGTCGATCTCGGCGGGCGTGGGCATGAGCGGTCAGAAGGAGGACCCGACCTCGCTGGAGGCGCTGCGCCGGGTGGTCGACACCGGCGACCCGCTGGTCCGCGACGAGCTGGTCGAGCTGCACATCCGCAGCCGCGCCCTGGCGCTGTTCAACCAGCGGCTGGCCCAGGAGACCGAGGCGGGGATCTTCCCCGGCGCCCGGGGCAGCGCCGCCAAGCTGCTGCTGGCCGAGCTGACCATGTTCCAGGCCGATCTGGCCACCCGGCTCGCCGGCCCGGAGGCCGTCCTGGGCGACTCCCCGCTCGCGCAAGCGATCTCGCTGGCCCCGGCCATGTCGCTGGGCGGCGGCACGAATGAGATCATGCGCAACATCGTGGGCGACCGCGTGCTCAACCTGCCGCCGGAGCCCCGGATGGACAAGACCGTGCCGTTCAAGGACCTGAAGGTGGGGACGCAGGGGTGAAGCTCGTACTCGATGAGGAGCAGCGGCAGCTGCGTGCGGCCGTGCGCGACTTCCTGCGCACCGCCTCGCCGCTGCCCAAGGCGCGGCACGGCTACGACCCGCAGGTCTACGCCAGGCTCAACGGCGAGCTGGGCCTGGCGGGACTGATCGTTCCCGAGGAGTACGGCGGCGCGGGCGCGGGCCTGGCCGAACTGGCGGTCGCGCTGGAGGAGACGGGCGCGGCCCTGCTGCCCGGCCCGTTCCTGGCCACCGCGTTCGCCGCGATCGCCCTGACCGGCGCTCCCGACAAGGAGCTGCTCGCCGCCGTGGCGGAGGGCCGCACCACGGCCACGCTCGCCCAGGCCCCCGTCGACCTCGACGGCGGGGCCGTGCGCGGCACGCTGGCGCAGGTGCTCAGCGGTATGGAGGCCGACGTGCTGGTGGCGCCCGCGCGCAGCGGCGACGGCGACCTCCTGGTCGCCGTCGAGCTGGCCGGGCCCGGCGTCACCAGGACCCCGCTGGAGACGCTCGACCTGACGCGCGGCCAGGCGCGGGTGGTCCTGGAGGGGGCGCCCGCCCGCGTGCTGGGGCCGGCGCCGCAGGTCGGCGACCGGCTGTGCGTGGCGCTGGCGGCCGAGCAGCTCGGCGTGATGCGGGCGGCGCTGGACGCCATCGTGGCCTACGCCAAGATCCGCGTCGCCTTCGGCCGGTTCATCGGCTCCTATCAGGGCGTCAAGCACAAGCTCGCCGACATGCACTGCAAGCTCGAACAGGCCGAGTCCATCGTCAGGTACGCCGCCTGGGCCGCCGACGAGGCGCCGGACGAGCTGCCCGGCGCCGCCGCCCTCGCCCAGGCGTACGTCGGCCGCGCCTGCTTCGAGGTGGCCCGCGACCACCTGCTGCTGTACGGCGGCATCGGTTTCACCTGGGAGCACGACGCGCATCTGTTCTACAAGCGGGCCAAGGCGGACGAGGTGCTGCTCGGCCCGCCCCGCATCCACCGCGCCCGCCTCGCAGACCTGCTGGAGCTCTAAGTGGACGTCAGCCAGCTGCCGGGCTTCTACGCCATCGCCGCCGCCGACCCCGACCGCCTCGCGGTGATCGACTCCGACGGCACCAGGACGTCCTACGGCGAGCTGCTCGCCCGGGCCAACCAGGTGTCGCACGGCCTTCGGGCCCGCGGGCTCGGCACCGGCGACGTGGTGGCGGGCGTGCTGCCCAACGGCATCGACGCCATCGTCATGGTCATGGCGACCGCGCAGATCGGGCTCTACTACGTGCCGATCAACTGGCACCTGACGGCGTCGGAGGTGGCGTACATCCTGGCCGACTGCGACGCCAAGGTCGTGGTCACCGGCCCCGACCACGCCGTGCCCGGCGGGGAGATCGGCACGGCCGGGCTGGCCGGAGGGCAGCCCGCCGACGCGCCCGGCGAGCGGACCTCCGGGGCGGTCATGTGGTACACCTCCGGCACCACCGGCTTCCCCAAGGGCGTGCAGCGGCCGCTGCCGGGCGTCGCGCCCGAGCAGATGGTGCCCGCCTACCAGTGGTTCCTCGGCGAGGTCGTGGACCTCAAGCCGGGCGACGACGTCCACCTGGTGACCTCGCCGATGTACCACTCGGCGCCGTGCGCGCACACCCAGTTCGCGCTGCACCTCGGGCACACCGTGGTCGTCGCGCCCAAGTTCGAGCCGGTGACGATCCTGGAGCTCATCGAGCGATACCGGGTCAACAACGCGATGATGGTGCCGACCATGTTCCACCGCATGCTGCAGCTGCCGGAGGAGGTCAGGGGCAAGTACGACGTGTCGAGCCTGCGCCAGGTCATCCACACCGCCGCCGCCTGCCCCGTCGCGGTCAAGCAGCAGATCATGGACTGGTGGGGGCCGGTCCTCTACGAGTACTACGGCTCCACCGAGTCGACGATCGCGTTCGCGGTCAAGCCGCACGACTGGCTGGCCAGGCCCGGCACGGTGGGGCGGCCGGCGCCCACGTTCGAGGCCAAGATCGTGGACGAGGACGGCGCCGAGCTGCCGGCCGGCGAGCCCGGCCTGATCTACGTCAAGTCGGCCATGGGCAGGTTCGAGTACCGCAAGGACCCGGACAAGACGGCCGCCAGCATGCTGGGGGAGTGGTACTCGCCGGGCGACATCGGATACCTGGACGAGGACGGCTACCTGTTCCTGTGCGACCGGCGTACCGACCTGATCGTCTCCGGCGGGGTGAACATCTACCCGGCCGAGATCGAGGCCGCGCTGCTCGAGCACCCGGCGGTGGCGGACGTGGCCGTCATCGGGGTGCCGGACGAGGAGTGGGGCCACCACGTGGTCGCTCTCGTCCAGCCCGCCGAAGGGGTCACGCCCGGCCCCGAACTCACCGCCGAGCTGCTGGAGCACTGCGGGCCGCGCATCGCCAGGTTCAAGCACCCGAAGGAGATCGAATACCGCTCCCTGCTGCCGCGCACGCCCACGGGCAAGCTGTCGCGCTCCAAGGTGCGCGAGGACTACCTGTCGGAGGCGTGAAAGATCAGCTCCTCGCTGTAGCGCCGGCCGTCTCCCAGGTAGAAGCGGGCCGACAGGGTGCGGTCGGCGGTGTCGAAGACCGTCGTCCACAACGTGCGGAACGGCAGGGCCGGGTCCTCGGCCTGCTGGACCGCGCGCAGGTGGTCGCGCAGCTCCCGCGGTGACACGGTGGCGCCCTTGCTGCGCTCGTAGAGCGTGCGCAGCCGCTCGTAGGTCCTGAAGCCGCCCGGGGTGTCCTCGGGCAGCTTCATCGGGTCGGGGTGGCGGTGCAGCAGGTGGTTGGTGACGCAGAGCGGGCCGTCGCCGAGCTGGACGATGTGCTCGCTGCCGTCCCTGCCGCGCTCCCACACGAACGCCTGGCCGTTCGCGTCGGCCACCAGGTAGTGCAGGGAGGTGCCGTGGTCGTACTGCTTGGCGCCCAGGAGCGCCTGCTTGGCCTGCTCCACGTTCTCGCAGGTCTCGACCAGGAACCTGGGCAGCTGCACGCTTCCCACCCCGACCTGCGGCGAGACGTGCTCCGGCGGCGCGGCGTGCTCGAAGTCGGCCACCAGCAGCGTGACCGCCAGGCCGGCCGAGTTGATGCCGTCCATGCAGCCGTCCAGGTCCGACATGGTGATCACGGTGGAGGCGAGCCCCTCGTCGGGCACCGTCGTGATCACGTAGGGGCGCGAGGCCATCGGCAGCTCGCCCGGCCTGGGCGCGGTGCCCATCACCTCGCTGCTGGTCAGGGGGAAGAAGTCGTAGTTGCGGCCCACCCGGCCGTGCCCGTCCGTGGCGGCCGACGGCGGGATCCACAGGGCCGAGCAGCCGGAGCCCTCGGGGACGTAGCCGAGCCCGTCAAGGGCCAGGTCGTCCTGGTCGGGGTCGAGACCGAGGGCCGCCGCCGCGCCGTCCAGGCGGGCGTGGTGCTGCGGCCAGTGCCGCTCGAACCAGGTCCTGCGGGCCCGGTTCACCGCCGGGTCGGCCGGCATGGGGGCCCAGCCCAGCCGCCGTGCCTCTTCGGTGAGCGCCCTGCCGATCTCGAACTGGCTGCCCTTGAGGGTGAGGTGGTGCACGAGCTGGAAATCGTCCTTGCCGCCCGCCACCCGCGTCATGTTCTTCATGCCGCCGAGCCTGACGCCGCCCGCTGACCGCGGCCCTACCGTTCGCTGACCGCCCGCCGCCCGGCCGCCACCGCGACGGCCTCCTCGTCGTCGAGCGGCGGCGCGGCAGCGCGGGCCCGGCGCCCGGCCGGTAGCCGCCCGCGACCCCGGGCGTGGCCTGCACGGGGCCGGTCCAGTACAGCAGGGACAGGAGCTTCAGCAGGCGTGCCGAGGCTTCCAGCATGGAGACCAGTGCGCCGCGCTATCGCGGCAAGGCGCCTTCCGTGTTCACCACGATCTTGCCCAGGAAGTGGCCGTCCTCGCTGCGCCGGTGCGCGTCGGCGATCCTCTCCAGGGGGAACGCCGCCGCGATGGGGATCCGTACGTTTGCGTGCTCCACCGGCCCTTTCGCGCCACCGGAGGAGAAGCGCACGCCGAGCCTGGCCGCGCCGGCCCGGTCGGCGATGCTGATCACGTGGGCGGGGTCGCCGGCCAGCTTCACCGACAGCTCCAGCTCGCCTCTGCCCGAGGCGTCCAGCACCCGGTCGACGGGGCCGGGAAGGCGCTCCTCCAGGCCCTCGCCGTACGTGACCGGGTGGACGCCGAGGCCGCGCAGGAAGGCGTGGTGGCGCTCGCCGGCCGTCCCGACGACCCGGGCGCCCGCGGCGAGGGCGAGCTGCGCGGCGGCCAGCCCGACGCCGCCCGCGACCGCGTGGATCAGCAGCGTCTGGCCCTTCTCCAGGCCCAGCCCGCCCAGCGCGCGCCGGGCCGTCTCGACGGCGACGGGCAGCGCGGCGGCCTCCTCGTACGTCAGATCGTCCGGCTTGGCCGTCAGCAGGCTCGCGTCCGCGATCGCGTGCGTGGCGGCGGCCCCCGCATCGACCTGCCCGAACACCGGATCCCCCAGCCGCCACCCGGTCACGCCGGGGCCGATGGCGTCGATCGTCCCGGCCAGTTCGAGCCCGGTGCCCTGAGGCTCGCCGAGGGGCGCGCCCATGAGGCCGCGGCGGAGCTTCCAGTCGATGGGGTTGACCCCGGCCGCCCTGACCGCGATCCGCACCTGTCCCGGGCCGGGCTGGGGGAGCGGGATCTCCTCCAGCGCCAGCACCTCCGGACCGCCGTGGGCGCGGTAGCGGGCGGCCTGGGCGGTGACCAGCAGGACCGCCTTGCCGACCAGCTCGCGGCTCGCCAGGGCGGCGTGGGCCTCGTGCGCCCGCTCCAGCGGCACGGCCAGGCCCACGACGGTCGTGAGGCTGTCGTGCTCCAGGGCCCGCACGGCCAGCCGCCGGAACTCGTCCGGGGCGAACTGGACCTGCTCCATGCCCACCACCCGCGCGGCCCCGGCCTCGATCCGGGCGGTAGAGCCGCTGGGCACGCCGTAGGCGAAGAACGTGCCGCCGGGCTCGACCAGCTCGTACGCGGCGCCGCCGACCTCCCCGCCCACCCCGTCGAAGACCACGTCGAAGGGCCCGCCGAGCTCGTCGTAGTCGACGGCCTCCGCCGCGCCCATGGCCAGGGCAGCCGCCCGCTTGGCCGCGCCGTGGGCGGCGGCCGTCACCTGAGCCCCCGCCGCACTCGCCAACCCCACGATCGACAGCCCCAGCGCCCCACCGGCCCCCGTGACCAGCACCCGCGTCCCGGGCTTCAGCTCGGCCGCCTCCACCAGGCTCAGAGCCGCGGGCCCGACCTGGATCAGCGCGGCCGCCCGCCACAGGGGCACCTCGTCGGGCACCGCCACCACCGTCTCGACGTCGGCCACGACCCGCTCGGCGTACGCGCCGCCGCCGGGCAGGAACGCGGCCACCCGCCGCCCCGCCCACGCGTCGTCCACGCCGTCGCCCACCGACAGCACCCGCCCGGCCACGCCGGTGCCGGGCACGAACGGCGGCTCGCCGGGGAACCACTCCCGTCCCCACCCGGCCCGCAACTGCGCGTCGAGCGACATCACGTCCACCACGGACACGCCGATGAGCACCTGCCCCGGGCCGGCCTCCGGCTCCGGCGCCTGCCGGACCTCCAGCACCTCAGGACCGCCGAACCTGGTCACCTCGATCACGTTCATGCGGCCGAGTCTGCAACCTCAAGTGAGGTTGAGGTCAACTTCCGGGGCAGGTCACTCCCTTCTGATCAGCCGAACAGCTTCTGCGCCTGCTGGATGACGACCAGCACGGTCAGCGTGCCGAAGAAGGCCACCGACCAGATCAGCGCGCCGAGCCGGTACGAGCGCACCTTGATGGGCTCGGGCAGCGACCGCCGGTTGAGGACGATCAGCAGGATCGAGTACACGAACATCATCACGGCCGCGAAGCACGCCGAGAACACCAGCAGGATGAGCGGCTGGTCGAAGCCCGCCATCAGGACCGCGATCCCGATCAGCGCCATCGCCCAGACGGTGTAGAAGTAGACGCGGTTCACCGAGACGGGCTTGTCACGCAGGTAGACCGTCTTGATCGTGTCGGAGGCCAGCCGCGAGGTGTAGTCGACGATGCCCATGGCGGAGGCGAACAGCGCCAGCGCGCCGATCAACCAGAACAGCACGCCGAACCAGGGCCCGACGACCTCCTGCAGCACCTCGCCCTCGACCTGCAGGAACTGGATGCCGTTGGCCAGCCCCTCCCGGCCGAACACGGTGGAGTAGGCCAGCATCGACATGAACGCGATCGTCAGGAACGACACCACGGCGAACGTCCAGGCCTGCTCGATGTTCGCGAAGCGCCACCACTGCCGCCACCGCGCCAGGTTCTCCTTGGTGGGCGCGAACTGGAAGCCGGTCGAGGCGGCCGCCTCCTCCTGGCCGGTCACCGGGCTGACCAGGCGCGGCACGTACTGGCCCATGCCGAAGCCCTTGTCGCGGATCCAGTTGCTCTGGCAGAGGTTCTGGCCGCCGCCCGCGCCGGCGTAGGCGATGGCACCCATCAGCACCGAGAACTCCAGCGCCGGCACCGGCAGCCGGGCGCCGACGGTCAGGCCCTTGCCCAGCTGGACCCAGCTCTCCGCGTTGATCGCGAACAGGACGGCGACCAGGATCAGCGTGGCCACCAGGATGATCTTCACGAAGATGACCCGTTCGAGCGCGGTGTAGATCACCGGCGCCAGCGTCAGGCCGAGCGCGATCACGACGAGCATGCCGATGGCGATCCACCGCACGCTGCTCGCGCCCGACCCGGTCAGGTACGTCACCATCGTCGCGGACGTGGTGACCCAGCCGGGCCAGAGGTTCGAGCAGAGCGTCATCACCACGAAGACCAGGCCCCAGTGTTTCCACATGCGGCTGAAGCCGGTGAGCGCGGTCTCGCCGGTGGCCAGCGTGTAGCGCTCGATCTCCATGTTCAGGAACCACTGCGTGATGATGCCGATCGCGGCTCCCCAGACGAAGATGAGCCCGACTTGGGAGGCGATGTACGGCCAGAGAATGAATTCGCCCGACGCCAGCCCCACACCCGCGCCGACCAGCCCCGGGCCGATGATGCGCCAGGTCGATCGGGGAGGGTCGGGCAGGTCGCGGACGGTGACGGACGGTAGGACTCGCGCGGGAACGGTCGGGGTGAACTCCGCCATGCGAATCTCCTTGCTAAGCGTTGCCTAGCCGCCACATTACAGAGACCGGAAACTCTGGTGGAATGCCTGGTTAACCTGCGTGACCACGTATTCACCGCGATCGGTGAAACCCACGACACGCCGGCCCTCCTTCATGAGCCGGCCGAGCGTGTCCCGCACGGCCAGCCGCCACGCCGCGGCGGCCGCCGGGTCCTCGCGCCGCAGCCGCTCGACGTCGGCCGGCGTCCCCACGAGCACCGTGCCGCCCCGCGCCTCCTTGGCCACGGGCCACCCGCCCTCGTCCGACAGGAGCGCCTCGGCGTTTCGGCGGGGGTGTTCGCCGGGTTTCGCCGTGTCCGTGAGGCGCCACACCGCCAGCAGCCGGTCGGAGGCGTCCCCTTCGTTGATCGCGTCGGCCATCTTCCCGTAGAAGTCCTCCAGGTACTCCTCCGGCATGGCGCCCAGCTTGACCAGGTTGAAGCGCGCGTTCCTGCGTACGAGGGGGTCGAACGTCCAGGTGATCCGCTCCAGCCCCTGACCCAGGCACCACTCGCGCTGATGCGCCTTGAGCGCGTGGCCGATGCCCTTGCCGATGACGGCGCCGGTCACGTGCGAGTGCAGCGTCCGCTCCGCCGCCCTGAACCCGACCGAGGCGCCCACGAGCGTGCCGCCCTCGTCGTACGCGCCCGCCACGTAGTTGCCCGTGTGCGCGAACCCGATCATCAGCTCCATGGTCACGGGCGGATTGTTCGGCGCGGGGTGCCAGATGTCGTCGAAGAGCCGGTACACCTCCTTGAACTCGTCGATCTCCCGCAACTCCCTGATCTTCACGCCACCGTTCATGCCTCCATTTACGCACGTCCGCGGGTGGCCCTGTCGCGGGCCTCCGTGTGGCCCTTCGTCGGCCTCTCGGCGCCGTCGCGGCTACGGCGCCGACAGGCCGACGGGCCGGTAGGCGGGGGCCGAGGGTCTGGCGGTGAGCCGGCGGTAGAGGGTGGTGGGGCCGGGCCAGTTGTTCGTCACGCGGCCCTCGGCCGTCTTGTACCAGCTCTGGCAGCCGCCGCCCCACACCATCCGCGCCATCGCCGCGTCGAGCTGCCCGCGCCAGGCCGCCATCACCTCGGGCCGCACCTCGATCGGCCCGTTGGCGGACAGGTACGGCAGGCAGGACATGATGTGCTCCACCTGACACTCGATCATGAAGACGATGGAGTTGTGGCCGAGGTTGGTGTTGGGGCCGTACAGGAGGAAGAGGTTGGGGAAGTTGGGCACGGAGATGCCCAGGTACGCCTCGGGGCCGCCCTTCCACTGCTCCTCCAGCGTGCGGCCGTCGCGCCCGGTGATCTCCATGGGGGCCAGGAACTCGGTGGTGCGGAAGCCGGTGGCGTAGACGATCGTGTCCACCTCGTGCGGGCTCTCGGTGGTCTCGACGCCCGTGGGCGTGATCCGTACGATCCTGTCCGTCACCACGTCGACGTTGGGCCTGGTCAGCGCGGGGTAGAAGGCGCTGTCGATGACCACGCGCTTACAGCCCGGCGGGTAGTCGGGCGTGAGCTTGGCCCGCAGCGCCGGGTCGGGAACCTGGTCGTGCAGGTGCCGCAGGGCGCGTTTCTTGAGCAGGTCCGCGCTCCAGCCCTGGGCTAGCGCGGGGTAGAGGGTGGCCTCGGCGTACCGGTAGAGCCACTCGCGGTAGGCGCGCTGGAGCCCGGGGACGAGCCGGAACCCCAGCCTGGCCAGCGGTCCGAAGGTCGCGTCCGGCTTGGCGATGACCCAGTTGGGGGTGCGCTGGAAGACGTACAGGCGCTCGGCCCGCTCCGCGACGCGCGGGATGAACTGGGCCGCCGACGAGCCGTTCCCGATCACCGCGACGCGGCGGCCGGTGAGGTCGTGGTCGTGGTTCCAGCGGGCGGAGTGGAAGGAGACACCCCCGAAGTCCGGCATTCCCGGAATGTCGGGGAGGCGGGGGCGGTTGAGCTGGCCCGCGCCCGTGACGACCACGTCGAACGGCTCGGTGCGGTCGCCGCTCGTCACCTGCCACCTGGTGCCGTCGAACTCGGCGCGCCGGACTTCGGCCCCAAACCGGATTTTTCGCCTGACGCCGTATTTATCGGCGCAATGTTCAAGATATCCAAGAATTTCGGGCTGTTCTGGGTAGCGGCGGGTCCAGCTCGCGTACTTCTCGAACGAGTACGAGTAAAGATGCGAGGGAATGTCGCATCCTGCCCCGGGGTAGCTGTTGTCGCGCCAGGTGCCCCCGAGGTCGTCAGCCCTCTCGAAGACCGTGTACGAGCGGATCCCGGCCCGTTCGAGCTGGATCGCCATGCACAGTCCGCCGAACCCCGCTCCGACGATCGCGACGCTTGGTGACATGCCGCCCTCCGCAGGTCAGGATTCACTTACATTACGCCGAACGCCGTTCCACCGACACCCTCTCCCGTGCCGATAGTCTGCGCAGGTGGCTGCTGTGTCGTTGACGAACGTGATCGAGGTGCTCGAGGCGGCCTATCCGCCCGCCCGGGCCGAGTCGTGGGACGCCGTGGGGCTGGTCTGCGGGGATCCGGCCCAGGAGGTGCGCCGGGTGCTCTTCGCGGTCGACCCGGTGGCGGCCGTGGCCGAGGAGGCCCTGGAGTGGGGGGCCGACCTGATCGTCACCCACCACCCCCTCTACCTGCGCGGCACCACCAGCGTGGCCGCGACCACGCCGAAGGGCCGCCTGATTCACACCCTGATAAAGAACGACATATCCCTTTACACCGCCCACACGAATGCCGACGTGGCCAACCCCGGCGTGTCCGACGCCCTGGCCAGAGCCGTGGGCCTGGTGGGCGACCTGGTGCCGCTCCAGCCGTTCCCGGACGACCCGTGGCGAGGTCTGGGCCGCATCGGCGAGTTGCCGTCGGCGACGACGCTGGGCGACTTCGCGGCCCAGGCGTCCAAGGGCCTGCCCCGCACGTCCTGGGGCATCCGCGTGGCAGGCGATCCCGACCGGCCCGTCAGCCGCGTCGCGGTCAGCGGCGGCGCCGGCGACTCCCTGCTCGGCACGGCCAAGGCGGCCGAGGTCGATGTGTTCCTGACGGCGGATCTGCGGCATCATCCGGCGAGCGAGTTCGTGGAGTCGGGCGGGCCCGCGCTGATCGACGCCGCGCACTGGGCGACCGAGTGGCCCTGGCTCGACAGCGCGGCGTCCATCCTGCACTCCAGTGGCGTTACCGTTGAAACGCGCGTCTCCGCCACGGTCACCGATGCTTGGACAAAAGGATATTGATCATGAAAGCAGCCCCTGAGGCACAGAAGAGACTGCTCGACCTGGCAGAGCTCGACTCCGTGATTGATCGGCTGGCCCACCGCCGCCGCACCCTGCCCGAGCTGGCCGAGATCGACGAGCGGTCGAAGCTGTTCGCCAAGGTCTCCACGCAGGTGATCGAGGCCGAGACCCAGGCGGGTGACCTGGCCCGCGAGCAGGCCAAGGCGGAGAGCGACGTCGACGCCGTGCGCACGCGTGCCGACCGTGACCAGAAGCGCCTCGACTCGGGCGCCGTGACCTCGCCGCGCGACCTTTCCAGCCTGCAGTCCGAGATCGCCTCGCTGCACAAGCGTCAGGGCGACCTGGAGGAGGTCGTGCTGGAGATCATGGAGCGCAAGGAGGCCGCCGACACCAAGGTCACCGACCTGATCACGCAGCGTGACGAGCTCGCCGCCGCCCTTTCCACCGCCGAGGCCCGCCGCGACGAGGCGCTCCAGGGGATCGACAAGGAGGCTTCGGAGGTCCAGGGCCGCCGGAGCGGCGTCTCCGGCGAGATCCCCGCCGACCTGCTCGCGCTCTACGAGAAGCTCAAGGACCAGTACGGCGTGGGCGCCGCGATGCTGCGTGGCGGCCGGTGCCAGGGCTGCAAGGTGGCCCTGTCCATCGCCGAGATGAACCGCATCAAGGCCGCGCCCCACGACGAGGTCCTCCGTTGTGAGGAGTGCCGGCGCATCCTCGTACGTACTGCAGAGTCAGGCCTGTGACCTCCTACGTCATCGAGGCGGACGGCGGCTCGCGCGGCAACCCGGGGCCCGCCGGCTACGGCGCGGTGGTCATGGACGCCTCCGACGGCCAGGTGCTGGCGGAGGCGGCCGAGGCCATCGGCGTCACGACCAACAACGTCGCCGAATACCGCGGCCTGATCGCCGGCCTGCAGGCCGTGCTCCGGCTGGGCGGCGACGGCGCGCCGGTGGCCGTACGGATGGACTCGAAGCTGGTCATTGAGCAGATGGCGGGCCGCTGGAAGATCAAGAACGAGGGGCTGCGGCCGCTCGCGATGGAAGCCGGAGCGCTGGTCAGGCGGCTGCGGGTGACGGAGTGGACCTGGATCCCCCGCGAGCGCAACAAGCACGCCGACCGCCTGGCCAACGAGGCCATGGACGCGGCCGCCAAGGGCCTGACCTGGAAGACCACCGGCACCACCCACCCGGAGGCACAGGCAGAGCCTCCGGCCGCCGCCGGACAGCCGCCGACAGGTGCGGCACAGCCGTCGTTGGCCGAGGCGGGACAGCCGCCGACAGCCGGGGGACCGCCCCCATCGCCCCGCACCCCGCGGCCCACCGCGCCCCCTCCCGTCGCCCAACAGACAGACGTCCTCGACATAGGCGCCATCTCCGAACTATCCGCCCCGACCGCCTCCACCGCCGCGGCCCAGCAACGCACGGCCAAGGCGCCCGCCAAGGGCACCGGCTGGGCCCCGCCCACCCGCGTGGCCACGTCCCTGCTCCTGCTCAGGCATGGCGAGACCCCGCTGTCCGTGGAGCGCAGGTTCTCGGGCAGGGGCGACGCCGAGCTCACGCCCAACGGCCTGGCCCAGGCCGCGGCGGCCGCCGAACGGCTGTCGCGCGAGCCGTACCGGCTGGATGTGATCGTCAGCTCGCCCCTCAAGCGCGCCAGGCAGACCGCCGAAGCGGTCGCCCGGCGGACCGGGCTCGAGGTCGAGGTGGACGAGGACCTCCGGGAGCTCGATTTCGGCGACTGGGAGGGCCACACGTTCACGGAGGTCCAGCGCCGCTGGCCCGCCGAGCTCTCCGCCTGGCTCGCCGACCCGGAGACCGCGCCGCCGGGCGGCGAGAGCTTCGCCACGGTCGCCCGCCGCGTCCAGGCAGCGGGGGAGCGGCTGGTGGAGCGCTACGAGGGCAAGACCGTCCTCGCGATCTCCCACGTGACGCCCATCAAGATGCTGCTGCGGCTGGCCCTGATGGCCCCTCTGGAGTCCCTCTACCGCATGCATCTCGACGTGGCCTGCCTGTCGCTGATCGAGTACTACGCGGACGGTCCGGCCGTGGTGAAGTCGTTCAACGACACCTCACACCTGCGCCGTTGACCGGAAACGCCGCGGAGCTTGGTAAAGTGCTGCTGACGAGTCGGCCGGGCGACCGCGTCGGGCCATCCGGCCCGCCGAGGAAGGTCCGGGCTCCACAGGGCAGGGTGGTCGGTAACACCGACCCGGGGTGACCCGCGGGACAGTGCCACAGAAAGCAGACCGCCTCCCGGTCGACGGGAGGTAAGGGTGAAAGGGTGGTGTAAGAGACCACCAGCGCCCACGGTGACGTGGGCGGCTAGGTAAACCCCACCCGGAGCAAGGTCAAGAAGGGACGCTCTCCGGAGCGTCCCGCGCGCGACGTTCGAGGGCTGCCCGCCCGAGCCGCGCGGGTAGACCGCTCGAGGCCGCCGGCAACGGCGGCCCTAGATGGATGGTCGCCCCTTCTCACGAAGGACAGAACCCGGCCTACAGGCCGACTCGTCACTCAATCCCTCTCTGACCTGGGAGGGAACGGGCATGTCCCAAGATCAGGGCACGCTCAGGGCACATTCAGCGATGGTCCGAATGCCCTGTCGAGCGCTTCTCTGGCTCTGGCGGAGGCTTCGGGTACGAGGTGGCCGTACAGGTCCACGGTGGTGGTGATCGACTCATGGCCGAGCCACTTGGAGACCTCCGAGATGGGAATGCCGGAGGCAAGAGCCGTACTGGCGAAGGTGTGACGCAGGTCGTGAAAGGTCGTGTCGGGAAGCAAGCCCGCCGCCGTGATCGCAGGCTTCCAGATCTTCGCGTTGAAGTAATCGCGACGGATCAGGTTGTCACGTAGGGCCGTACGGAACAGGACATCAACCGGCTCGTACTCGGCGATGTGCTTCCGTAGGGCGACACCAAGGAAGTCGGGCATAGGCACCTCGCGCACCGACGCAGGGCTCTTGGGAGTGCCGAGCATGGGACGGCTCTTGACCACGATGACCTGTTGGTCCACCGTGATCATGCCCGTCTCGAAGTTAAAGCGGCCCTGCCCGGGCCGCACGCGCCGCCGACGCGGCACGGGCCGGGCAGTCCCGCTTGGGCTCCCGCGCCCGACCCGTCACAACGCCGGTCGGCTGGCGCGGACGAAGGGCAGGGCCGCAAGAGCAGCGCACTACTCGGGTCACGGGGCTGAGCTCATCAGCGCACCTGTTGCCGGCGACAGAGCCGGGGTTAGAACATGCCTCCGGCGCTCCGGCTCCGGCTCCGGCTCCGGGGCGGCCAAGATCGCCGCGAACGGTGGCTGAATGGTTGAGGTGAAAGCCTGCCCGCCTGCCGACGTCCCAGGGAAAGCCCTAGCAGACCAGCCGGGGGGCCGCCTCCGCTCCATCACGGCCCTGACACCGAGCGCGCGACCGGGCAGCCCCGCGGCTGGCCCGCTACCCCTGCGGGTGGGACGACGGCAGACGGGCAGGGCAGAGCAATTGTGGTCGGCAATATCTCCGACATACCTCAAATATACCGCCCCCTCATACGATCTCATCGTTGGTATCTCTCGACGAAAGGCGGGATCATGAGGAAACCGGCTAGCTCAGTCATGCGGCGATTCGCTGTGGGGCTTGCAACATCCATGATCGCCATTGGCGGAGTAGCGATTACACCGCAAGCGGCTTCAGCGTCTCCCGGCTTTCTGTACACCAAGTGGGGTGCGACATGCAAGAAGGGGACCGCAAAAAAGACCTACGATACCGGCATCTCGCGATACAAAGTCGGCGAGCAGCACGTCAGCTTCGTATGGGGATACCCTGAGGGGAAAAGCACCACTCGGGAAAAAGCCTACAATCTCGCGGAAGTCGTTGCAATCTGCACTAAAGGCATCGGGCCTAATCTCTGGAAGTGGAGGATGGACTACTATGGCCTTGAGCGCGGGAAGGTCAGTCGACTGAGGTTCGCGAAGCAGCAGTGCAACCGAACCGGAACCTGCAGCGGGAAGTCATACGGCATTACGTACGGCGCGTGGCGGGCGGGCTGGACTCACCTGAAGGCGTGACGAAAGGGGTCTTCGCCACAGGAACGACAGATCTGACGCCCAACCTGAGTGACAAAAAGAATGGCATTGAAGACGCCCACGGAAACCTACTGATGCCCTACGATGCACATGAACAGAGGGGTTGACCAGGCAAAACGCAAGGTCAGGAGACATCCCCAAAGCTTCGCATCGAAGAAGTCAGGATGGTTGACAGCCCGACGGAAACGTCTGAAGCATGATTGGCGGAAAGGTCGAAGGGGAGCCAGGCCGGGAGCCACCCACGATGAACTCGCCTGGACAGGACTGAACACCACTGACCGACACGACCTCGCGCCTGAACCAGCACGAACTGATCAACATCACGAGATTCTGGTTCGAGTCCTATCGTGAGACTCCAGACGACACAGCTTCTCTGCAGGGCACAGCCAGGGCACATCGCACCGCAAGATGACGTCGGACAACGACGAGTAACCACAGCGTTTCTGCAGGTCAGGAAACCCTTCGCATGCATTGCCACAGGTCACGATCATGCCGAATTAGAACCCGGCCCACAGGCCGACTCGTCACCCTCCGCCCCTTCGAGGAGCGGAGTGCCCTTCATGATCTCTCGTTCCGCCCCTGTTCCGTGATCTTGGGGAGTGGAAGTGTGGGACAGGGTGTTACCGCGGGCCAAAGAGCAGGACGTCGCTTGACGAGCGTGAGCTCCGTGACCTGAGCTCTATGGCGTTCTTTGGACTCCAGGGTGCATGACCTCGTAGCTGTTTTCGCCGTCCAAGTGCACCACACGCAGGTACGTGTCCTCCCAGATGCCTTCCGCCGCCTCATCCGTGAGTTCGGCGGCATCGCCACCCGTCCAACAAATGTGCGTCTTCGTCGCTTGGCCTTTCAGATAGGCGACACCTCTCTGGCCCTCGCAGATCGAATAGCTCGCGTCTCGCCAGCCCGCACCCAGCGAGCACGGAACAGCGCGTTGCGCCTCGGTCGAGCATTCAGCCATCGCTTTACGCCATTGACCGTCGCAGGTGTCCGCCTCGTGGAAGACGCCTTCCTTGATGTCGCGGAGGCAATAGATCCTCATCCGCTGGCCGAAAGCGCATTCATTGGGAGACAGTTCCGCGTCTGAACAGGTGAGGAACTTGTCGAGCAGGTCTGTACACCCGACCTTCAGCGCGCGACAGACGCTCAGCACCTCAAGATAGGTGGCACAGAACGGGTCGCTCCCTCTGGGGTCATCGCGACATTCATAATAGGAACGCCGCGGGTCTCCGCATTCGACGAAGGGGTCACCGTACGACCCGGGGCAGCGCAGGTATTCTCGTTCGGCGGCCGCACAGACCTGGTCGGAGCGGGCGGGAGTTCCTGTGCGGCAGGACAGATAGGAGCCGGCCGAAGCGTCGCACATCCTGGAAGTGACGGCGTTCGTCCGTGCGCCATATCTGCATTCGAACCAGACGATCAAGTCGCGATGGCACAGAATGGCCGCGTTCTTGACGTGGTGCTGCTCCATGCATGCGTCGAACCTGGGAGTCGCCTTCTCTCTGGGATCTGTCTTGCGGCAGTCCAGCCCCCTGGGCCCGTCCCCCTTCGGGCAGGTCTCATCCGCCGCGACGTTCTCGTTCGTTCCGTACCAGGTCGGCCCTGGAGACGGGACCTTCGATACGGCGACCGCAGGGGCACAGGCGGTAAGCAGGACCATGATGAGGAGAACGGCCAGCCCGTTCCGGGAGCCACGCCTCGCCGACCCCATCAGTTCCTCTTCCGACAGCGTGCTACGTGCGGGAATCAAGCAAAGCACCTCTCCTGTGTGGCGGGGAAGGACATGATCGGCTGACAGCCTGAAAGGCGGTCAGGTGGGGACAATGCTGGGCCCTCCGTCGCCGCGCATGGCGTGCGTGGGCGCGGGAGAGAAAATGCGTGGCGGTCTCCGAGTGCCTGACGTTATTTTCTCCATGGGCGCGGAGGACGTGCCCTTTCTGCGGCTTTCCATCAGCAGATCGGAGGTGCGGAGCGGAATGGCCTGTCGCCTCCACGCGCTCTGCTTCGACGCACACGACCCGCTCCGTCTGGCGCACTTCTGGGCCGGCGTTCTGGACTGGAAGCCGGCCGACGACCCCGAGGACGGCATCGCGCTCCTGCCGAGCGACGACACCGGGTTCCGGATCCGGTTTCTTCCGTCCCAGGCGCAGAAGATCGGCCAGAACCAGATGCACTTCGACCTGACGAGCACGTCCCTCGAGGATCAGGAGCAGACGGTGGCGAGGGCGCTCGGGCTCGGTGCCCGGCACATCGACATCGGTCAGCGTCCGGAGGAGGGTCATGTGGTGCTCGCCGACCCCGAAGGCAACGAGTTCTGCGTGATCGAGCCGGGTAACAACTTCCTGGCCGAGTGCGGATTCGTGGGAGCGCTCGCGTGCGACGGCTCGCAGGAGGTCGGATACTTCTGGAGCGAGGCGCTGGGCTGGCCGTTGGTCTGGGACCAGAACGAGGAGACCGCGATCCGCTCGCCGCACGGCGGCCCGAAGATCACCTGGGGCGGGCCGCCGCTGGAGCCGAAGACCGGGAAGTACCGGCTGCATTTCGACCTCGCTCCGCCCGCCGACGGTGATCAGCAGGCGGAGGTCGAGCGCCTCATCTCCCTCGGGGCGACGCGCGTCGACATCGGTCAGGGTGAGGTCGACTGGGTGGTCATGGCCGATCCCGATGGCCACGAGTTCTGCGTTCTGACCCCGCGATAGCGCCAACAGGCTCCTCAGGGCCGCTGACCAGGCACAAGCCTCCGTGAGGCCGGGTGTGGCGCACGTCACACCCGGCTCATGTCACGTATCGGCGAGCAGCTTGCATCTCGTGGTCGTCAGCGCGAGGAGAAAGGCGCAAAGATGACCAAAAACCGTGAAACGGGCACGCATCGGGTTCTGGTTCTGGGGGCGGGGTACGCGGGCATGGCCGCGGCCATCCAGCTCGCGGCTCGGGGCAAGGGACGCGAGGACGTACAGGTGACCCTGGTGAACTCGCAGGAGCGGTTCACCGAGCGGCTGCGGCTGCACATGTCGGCGACCGGCCAGCGGGTCGCCGAGCTGAGCATCCCGGAGCTGCTGGAGGGCACGGGCGCGCGGTTCGTGCGGGGCTGGGTGACGGCTGTGGACGCGGACGCGAAGCTCGTACGGATCGACGACGACCGGGTGCTGCACTACGACACGCTGGTGTACGGGCTGGGCAGCGTGGCCGACACGGCGGCGGTGCCGGGCGTGGAGGACCACGCGTACACCCTCAACAGCGCGCAGGACGCCGAGCTGCTGGCCGAGCGGCTGGTTCGGCTGGGCCGTGGCACGGTCGTGGTCGGCGGCAGCGGGCTGACCGGCGTCGAGTCGGCCGCGGAGATCGCCGAGCAGTACCCGGAGCTGGACGTCGTACTGCTGGGCCGGCAGGAGCCCGGCGCGGCCATGAGCCCCAGGCCGAGGGCGTACCTGCAGGCCGCGCTCGCGCGCCTGGGCGTCCGGGTGCTCAGCGGGGTCGAGGTGGTCAAGGTGTTGCCGGACGCGGTGGAGCTGGCGGGCGGGGAACTCGTCGCCGCCGACGCCGTGCTGTGGACGAGCGGTACGCGGGTCTCGCCGCTGGCGGCCGCGGCCGGTCTGACCGTCGACGAGCGCGGCCGGGTCGTCACCGACGCCGCGCTGCGGTCGGTGTCGCACCCGGACGTGTACGCCGTGGGCGACGCCGCCGCGATCCGGCAGGGCTACGGCGTCATGCACGGCACCTGCCAGGGCGGCATGCCGACCGGCGTGCACGCCGCGGTGTCGATCGTCCGCACGCTGGACGGCAAGCGGCCCAAGCCGTTCCGCTTCGGCTACTACCACACGCCGGTGAGCCTGGGGCGGCACGACGCGGTCGTCCAGTTCACCCACCCCGACGACAGCCCCCGCCGGGTGTATCTGACCGGCCGGATGGCGGCACGGTATAAGGAGACGGTGACTGCTTCCCCCTGGCCGACCTATGGCCGCATGAAGAAGATGCCCGCCTCGGGCGCGTTCTGGCCCCGCGGCGGCCGCTTCACCCGGGTCCGGGGTGCGCGGTGACGCAGCCGTACTCCGATCGCGACCAGCAGGTCTTCAACCAGCATCGCAACCTGCTGTTCTCCGTGGCCTACCGCATCCTCGGCACCGTGGCGGACGCCGAGGACGCGGTCCAGGACGCGTGGATCAAATGGTCGGCCGCCGACCGTTCGCAGGTGGCCGACCCGAAGGCTTATCTGGCGCGGATCGTGTCGAACCTGGCGCTGCAACGGCTGCGCTCCACGCAGCACCAGCGCGAGACCTATGTGGGGCCGTGGCTCCCTGAGCCCATCCTCACCGGCGGCGACACCGCCGGCGACGTCACGGACGCCGAGTCGGTATCGACGGCGATGCTGGTGGTGCTGGAGACCCTGAGCCCGCTGGAGCGCGCGGTCTTCGTGCTGAAGGAGGTCTTCGACTTCAGCCATGCCGAGATCGCGGAGGCGGTGGAGCGCTCCGAGACCGCGGTGCGCCAGGCCGCGCACCGCGCCCGCGAGCACGTACGGGCCCGGCGGCCCCGCTTCACCGCGGACCGGTCGCGGCAGCGCGACGTCACCGAGCGCTTCCTCGCCGCCGCGACCGGGGGAGACATCAACATCCTCATGGAACTGCTGTCCCCGGACGTCACCCTGTGGACCGACGGCGGCGGCAAGGTCCGCCAGGCCCTGCGTCCGGTCGTGGGCGCGCAGACGGTGGCCGCCTGGTTCGCCGCCATCGGCGAGGTCACCTACCAGGGCGTCGAGCCCGCCGACATGAAGGCCGCACTGGTCGAGATCAACGGCGGCCCGGGCGTGGTGTTCAGCGGCCCGGGCAAGGTGATCGCCACCGTCACGTTCGACTTCGACGCGGAGGGCCGCATCACCACCATCCACAACATCGCCAACCCGGACAAACTCCAGGCCATCGCCGACGGGACCACCCGCGACGTCGCGCGGAACTAGTGGCTGAGGAGGTCGCTGAAGATCTCCACCAGTTCGGGCCGGTCGAAGGGGCCGACGTGGGGCGCCGCGACGCTTCGCACGTCGGTGGGGTTGTCCGGCGTGAGGCGGTCTGCCTCCTTGATGAACCGGTCCTGCAGCGCTGGCGGGATCAGCCGGTCGAGAGTGAATCGTACGTAGGTCCGGGGAATGCGGCCCCACGTGTGCGCCTGGCCCCGGGCTTCGGCCATGGGAATGCCGGCGGTCTCGTCCGGTTCGAGCAGGTTGAGCAGCCGGCTCACGGCCTCGTCGGTGAAGTCGCCGGCCAGGGCCTCCCGGACGCCGCGGAACACCGCCGGGTCGGCCGAGCGCCAGTTGAGCCGGGTCACCCCCAGGACCGCGGGGTCGGCGACCAGCGCCTGGGTCACTTGGGGGAGCAGGCTGTCGCTGTTCTCCGGCGTGGAGAGGTAGGCGGTCAGGTTCGGCAGGTCCACGCAGCAGTACGCGGCGACGTAGACGACCCGGTCGAGCAGTTCGGGGATGGCGTTGCCGACCCTGCTCACGGTGACGCCGCCCTGGCTGGCGCCGGCCAGGATCACGGGCCCGAGGCGGCGGGCGCGGCGCACCACGTCCACGACGCGTTCGACGTAGTCGTCGATGGTGATCTTCGAGAGCGGCGACGGCTCGGTCGCGAGCGACTGGAGGTCCTGCGGGGCCTGGTACGCGCGGGGGTAGAACGCTTCGTCGCCGTGTCCCGGAAGGTCGACCATCAGGCTGCGGTGCCCGCGCAGGGTGAGTTCGCGGATCAGCCCCGTGCCCAAGGCCGAGGAGGAGTTGGTGCCATGGACGAACACCAGGGTCGGCGCGCGCTCTGCTTCATGGTTGGTCATTGTCGTTGTCTTCCTTGTTCGTCGGGTTGGGCAGGCGGTCAGTGGCGCGGCCGGCGCCACATCGGCCACAGGAGCGGGCTGTCCGCCACGCGCACCGGTTCGCCGAGATCCTCGAATCCGTGCCGCAGGTAGAGGGTGCGGCTCCGGGGCGAACTCGCCTCCAGGTACGCGGCGAGCCCGTCGGCGTCGGCTCGCTCCAGCCGGTGCCGCAGCATCGCCGAGCCGAGCCCGGCGCCCTGCCGTCGGCCGACCACTCCCATGCATGCGAGGTAAAGGTGCGGTTCGTGGCCGGGGTGCCGTTGGGCCAGCGCCTCGCCCACGGCCTGCAGCCGCGCCCCGCTCTCGCCGAAGACCGCTTTCTGGTCCGCCTCAGGCGCTGGCTCTTCGCGGGACGCCGGACCCAGCCACACCGAGGCGCCTTCGCCACGGCCGATCAGGTACGCCTCGGCGGTGGGCTGGATGAGCAGGGAGCGGTAGAAGTGCGACTGGAGGCGACCTCGTTCGCTCGCCTCGGGGAAGAGCCAGCAGGCGAGGGGGTCGTCCATGAACGCCTCGGTGAGGACGTCCAGCACCGCCTGCTCGTCCGCCTGCCGCACGGATGCGTACGGCGTATCAACTGTCATGCGTACAGAGTATTGACATGGCGGTCTTTATGGCTGTTTTGCAGGAAATAAGTGAACTAGTACTGTATGGAGTGAACTAGTACAGTTGCCGATGGATCGGAGGCTCCCATGCAGCGGACGGATCCGCCCTATCAGCGGATCGTGGCGGAGATCCGTGCCCGGATCCTGAGCGGCGACCTGCGGTCCGGCGACCGGATGCCGTCCATCCGGCAGATCGCCCAGCGCTGGGGCGTCGCGCTCGCCACCGCGACCAAGGTGATGGCGGCGCTGCGCGACGAGGGGCTGGTCGAGACGAAGGTCGGCTCCGGCGCGGTGGTCAGCGCGAGCGTGACCCAGAAGCAGCCTGCCGCGCCGTCGAGACCGCGGCAGGCCGGCGTTCCCAAGCAGGCGCTCAACCGCGAGCAGGTGCTCCGCACCGCCATCAAGATCGCTGACGTCGAGGGCCTCGACGCGGTGTCCATGCGGCGACTCGCGGCCGAGCTCGGCGCCGGTCCGATGTCGCTGTACCGGCACGTGGAGCACAAGGACGAGCTGGTCACGCAGATGGTCGACGAGGTCTTCGGCGAGCCGGAGCTTCCCGTGCCCGGGCCGGACGGGTGGCGGGCCAAGCTCGAGCTGATCTCCCGGCGGCAATGGGAGCTGGTCCGGCGGCACCTCTGGCTGCCCAGGGCCGTCTCGTTCACGCGCCCGCTGCTCGTGCCCAACATGATGGCCCACACCGAATGGACCCTGCGCGCGCTCGACGGGCTCGGCCTGCCCATGGCGACCCGCATTCGAGAGGCGCTCGCGCTGCACGGGCTGGTCATGACCGTCGCCCTGTCGATGGCGGAAGAGGTCGAGGCGGAGCAGGAGACCGGGGTGTCCCTCGACCGGTGGTGGCTCGCGCAACGCAACCGCGCCGACGAACTCCTCAGCAGCGGACGATTTCCACTGCTGGCCACGATTCCCGAGGAGACGGTGTCGGACCTGGACGGGCTGTTCGAGTACAGCCTCGCGCGCCATCTCGACGGCTTCGCCGCCCTGCTCGAGGGTCAGCCCCGAACCCGGCCATGAGCCCGATCGCGCCCTCGCCAGGCTTCGGCATCGCGCGGTGCCGTCCGGAGATCAACGATATGACGTCACCGCTGGGGCAGCCCGGGACGGTCAGGGGCCATGGAGGGTGGGTCATCGTGGCGCCGGTCACCGCCAGCCGCGGCCGGTGAAGCTCGCCAGCTTGGTCGGCTCGCGGTCTCGTACGGGGGTCCTCGCCGGGTGAGGCCGGCCGGAGGGGCGTTCTCCTGGTGCCGGGTCCGTGTCGGTCGGTGTCGGTCCGTGGCCGTCCGTGGCCGTCCGTGGCCGTCCGTGCCCGTCCGTGCCCGTCCGTGCCGGTCGGTGTCGGTCGGTGGCAGTCGGTGGCGGGAGGACGTTATCGGACACGCCCGGTGGCCGCTGCGCCGGGTGCCGCCGACGCCTGCACCAGCGAGGAATGCGGACCTCCTCGCTCGACCGCTGCGACGGCCCCACGTGCCGATGCCCACACGCCCCGATGTGCACAGGTGCCGATGCCCCCGCGTGCCGATGCTCGCACGTCCCCGCCCACACATGCCCGCACGCCCCTGCCCACACGTGCCGATGCCCACACGCCCTGCCACACGCCCCGATGCACACTCGCGCGGTGAGGATCTCCGCTCACGCCCCACGACGAACGGCCTCGATCAGGGCGCGGAGGAGGGCGGTGCGCCGGGGCATCTCGGCGACGATGACGTGCTCGTCGTCCGCGTGCGCCCCGCCGCCCACCGCGCCCAGCCCGTCGAGGGTCGGGCAGCCGACTCCCGCCGTGAAGTTGCCGTCCGAGGCGCCGCCCACCGAGGCCGAGGTCAGCGGCCCCACTCCCAGGTCCGCCGCCAGTTCCTGCGCCAACGCGTACAGCGAGGCCGACATCGCGCTCTCGAGCGGCGGCCGGTTGGGGCCGCCGAGTATCTCCAGGCGGGTGCCGGGCAGGACCGGCCGGAGCGCGTGGAAGGCCGCGTCGACCCGATCCTGCTCCGACATCTCAGCCACTCGCACGTCCACCGCGACCGAGGCCGCAGCAGGGACGGTGTTGCGCGCCGTACCGCCTGACAGGACCGTCGGCGTGACGGTGGTGGCCCCGGCGCCGATGGCGGCGATGGCCAGGATCTGGTGAGCCAGCTCGATCGCGGCGTTCAACCCTTTCTCGGGCTCGAGCCCGGCGTGCGCGGCCCGGCCGCGGACGTTGACGGTGTAGAGGGCGGTGCCCTTGCGGGAGGTCTTCAGCGCGCCGCCGTCGGCGCTCGCCTCCATGACGAACGCGGCGGCCAGCCCGCGCGCGGTCTCCTTGATCAGCTCGGCCGAGGTACGCGAGCCGCACTCCTCGTCGCCGTTGATCAGCAGCGTGATGCCGTCGAGTGAGTCGAGCCCGGCGAGCGCGTGGAACGTCTGCACCAGCCCCGCCTTCATGTCGAACACGCCGGGCCCCCGTGCCACGCCGTCCACCACGGACCAAGGGTGGGTGGCGAGGGTGCCGATCGGCCAGACCGTGTCGTGGTGACACAGCAGGAACACCTTGGGGGTGCCGAACGTCCAGCGCAGGTGCGTGACGCCGTCGATCACGAGGAACTCGGGCTGCGCGCCCAGATGGCGGGCTCCCATCGCCGCCACGACTTTCGCGCTGCGGGCGATGGCCTCCAGGTCGTGGGTGAAGGACTCGCACAACACCAGCTCTTCGAGATCCTCGATCATGCCATCCCTCCGTAGAGCTCGCGCTTCATACCGTTTCCTCTCCGCAGCCGTCCCCTCGCACCGGCCCGACCGCCGTTCGAGGAGGGGTTGATGAAGGGGGTGATGCACATGCCGGCGACCCACCACCCGCTCACTCAGATCCTCAGAAAGCGGTGCATGCTGCCGCCGACCGAACCGGCTCCCGCACAGGAACCAGCGCACGCTGCCGCCAACGCCGTTGATCGCTCATCCAAGAGACGGCGTACGCCGCCGCCTACTCCACCGATTACTCGCCCAAGCAGCGTCGTCGCTGCCGCCGACCGAACCAGCTCCCCGCCCAGGAACCAGCGCACCTTGCCGCCAACGCCATCAATCGCTCACCCAGGAGACGGCACCGGCCGCCACCCACTCCACCTGCTACTTACCCGGAAACCGCCGCACGCTGCCGCCAATCGACCCAGCTATTTACCGGAAGGCGGCGCACGCCGGCGTCAACCGACCCAGCTATTCACCGAAGGCGGTGCACACCAGCGTCAACCGGCCGAGCCATCTGGCCGGGAAGCGGTGCATGCCGCCGTTGACCGCCACAGCCGTCTGCCCGAAGACGATGCACTGCCGTGAACCCACCCACGTGCGCATGCCGCCGATCAAGCCAGTTGCCCGCCCAGGAAGCGGTGCACGTTGCCGCCGATGATCTGCATGACGTCCTTCTCCGGGAGGCCGCGGGCCAGCAGACCCTCGGTGACCATGGGCAGGCCCGCGGGACCCTCCAATCCCGGGATGGCCGACTTCGGGTTGACACCCCTCGGGTTGAGGCCCTCGCAGCACGGCGGCGTCAGGTCGTCCATGACCTCGCGGATGAAGTCGGGGCCGAGCCCCACATGGTCGATCCCGGCGACGGACACGATGTGCTCGATGTGGTCGAGCAGGCGGTCGAGGGTCATGTCCTCCTCGCGCTCGGCGAGGAAGGGGGCGAAGAAGTTGACGCAGATCACGCCACCCGTGGCGGCCACCGCGCGGAGCTGGTCGTCGGTGAGGTTGCGGTGGTGGTCGCGCAGCGCCCTGGCGGAGGAGTGGGTGGCCAAGACCGGTCTGGTGGCCAGCTCCAGGACGTGCGCCACGCCGGAGGCGCCCAGGTGGGAGACGTCGAAGACGATGCCGAGCCGCTCCATCTCCGCCAGCGCCGCGATGCCGTGGGAGGTCAGGCCGCTGCCCGTGGCGTCCTCACCGCTGCCGTCGGCCAGCGGCGTGCGCCCGAAGTGGGCGATGGACGCCACTCGCACGCCAAGGCGGTGGACGGTCGAGATCAGCTCGACGTCGGCGTCGAGGCCCGGCATGCTCTCCAGCGCGATCACCAGAGCGATCTTGCCCTCGTCGAGCGTGCGGTCGATGTCGGCCGCGCTGAGGCATATCCGGACGTGGTCGGGATTTCCCTCGGCCAGCACGTGCGCACACTCGATCATGCGCAACGTCTGCCTCAGCGCGCCCTCCGGCCGATATTGGTCGTCGATGAAGACCGGCAGGACCTGCAGATCGACCCCGCCCTCGACGAGCTGGGGCAGCCATCTCTCCCGGAAGAACGAGGCCCACTGCTGAGGCGGCCGTGCGGACACGGCCATGAGCAGGTCGTTGTGTGTGTCGGCCACGACTGCGCGCCGGTGGAGGGAAAGCGTCATGCGATGGACGTTATCGCGAGCCCTGGACCTGCTCCAATGCACCCTGGGTCCGATTTTCTGGATCACTTGTACGACTGTGGGTTGAGTTTCGTCTGTGCCCAATGGGGAACCGCACGCCGAGCGGCGGCAGATAACGGGCGAGCACACGCGGCCGGGCTGAGCGGTGACGACGGCCCGGCCGGAGCCGGGTCAGCCGGGCGGCCGGCGCCGGGTGGATGCGCCGTGCTGCAGGCGCGGCGCCGAGAGCGGCATCGCCGCCGGGAGCCCGCTTCCAGAGCCGAGCGAGCCGGTCAGGCCTCCTCCCAGGGGTGGCTTCCTCTCGGGGGGCTTCTTCCTGGCGGTGGCCTCTTCCCGGGGGTGGTACGCCGTGCTGTGAGGGCGGTGCCCGGAGCTCGCCCAGGGCCGAGCGAGCCGGTCAGGCGTTCTCGTGCGACTCCGGCCAGCCGGATTCGAGCAGGTCGAAGATGGCGTTCATCGCGGCCAAGGGGTTGGGCTCCGCACCCGCGAGCTCAGGGATCTCCAGGACATAGCGGGCGAGCGCGCGAACGGTCATGTCGGAGGGGTCGCGGCCGCTCTCTGCGGCGATCGCCTCGGCCAGGGGGCCCTCGCCGGCTATCCAGAGCTTGCGTGAGTACTCCCGCAGCGCGGGTGTGCTGACGATCAGGTCGCGTTTGGCCCGCAGTTCGGGCGGGAGATCGTCGGTGAAGGGCCCACGGCCCGCCAGGCAGCGGCGCAGGGCTTCCAGCACGGACTGCCCGGCGGGCCGGTCGCGGACCGCGGCGGCCAGCCGGACGTGCCGTTCCGCGCCGTCGTCGAAGATCAGCGCTTCCTTGCCGTCCGGCACGTGCGCGAACAGCGTGGCGATGGAGACGTCGGCCTCGTCGGCGATCTGCGCGACGGTGACGCCGTCGTACCCGTGCTCGGAGAACAGCCGCAACGCGGCGTCCGACAACGCCCGGCGGGTCTGTGCCTTCTTGCGCTCCCGGCGCCCCATCTCCATGCCTTCATCGTAGCGAAACCTGGAGCGCCTATGAATTCAGAATGACTATAGTTTCAGAGCCAATCCAGAATCACCGAGACAAGGAGCCGGACATGGGCATCCCCTGGGACGTACGACGCCTGCCGCGCGCCGAAGGCAAGCACTTCCTCGTCACCGGCGGCAACGCGGGCATCGGATACTTCGTCGCCGAACAACTCGCCGGCACCGGCGCCACCGTCATCCTCGGCAGCCGCGACACCGCCAAGGCCGAAGCCGCGCAGGCCTCGATCCGCGCCCGCGTCCCCGGCGCCGACGTGCGGCACATCCGCCTGAACCTGGCCGACCTCTCCTCGATCGAAACCTCCGTGTACGCCCTGCGTCCGGAGAGGCTGGACGCGGTCGTCTGCAACGCCGGAGTGCTGCTCGACCAGCCACAACGGCAGGTCACCGGGGACGGCGACGAGCTGATGTTCGCCACCAACCATCTGGGGCACTTCGCGCTGGTCCACTGGCTGCTGCCCCTGCTCACGGCCACGCCCGCGAGCCGCGTCGTCACCACCGGCAGTTTCACCGCCAAGTCCGGGAGCCTGGACCTCGACGATCTGCAGAGCACGCGCGACTACCGGCCCAAACGCGCCTACGCGCGATCCAAGCTCGCCCAGATGCTCTTCGGCTTCGAACTCGACCGCCGCCTGCGCGCCGCCGGCAGCACGACGCTGAGCGTGGTCACCCATCCCGGCGGCGCGCTCGACTCCCTCACGCCCGCCCGTCCGCCGGTCCACCTCCCCACCACCGGCGAACGGCTGCGCGGCCTGCCCGCGGGCCTCCTCCTCCAGGGCAAGGAAGCCGCCGCCTGGCCCGCCGTCCGGGCCGTCCTCGACCCGTCCGTACAGGGCGGCCAGCTATGGGGACCCCGGGTCTTCGGGATCCGGGGCCTGCCCATTCTCGAACCCGTACGCGGCCACCTGGCCGACACCGAACTCGCGGCACGCCTGTGGGCCGCCACCTCCGCCCTGACCGGCCTCGACCCCAGCCCTCCGGCGGCCCGGACCACAGTTCGCCGGTGAGGTGAGTCGCCGTCGGCCGAGATGGGCCCAGGCCTCGTCAGCCGGGGTGGGCCGGGCCCTCGTCGGTCGAGGTGGGCCGGGGCCTCGTCAGCTGCGGCCCGCGGTCTTGGAGAGGGCCTCGGCGACGAGTTCGGCCACGTGCTCGACCGCCTTCACCCCGGCCCCCATCGTCCGGTGCCGGTGGGAGATGACGGCGATCAGGTACGTGTGCCCGTGGCGGTCGCGTACCCGGCCGATGCTGTTGACCGTCCACCGGCCCCCGTCGCGCGGTCGTGGCAGCCAGCCGTTCTTGAGGGCCACGTGCCGGCGTCCGGCCGCGCTCACGCCCCACGACTGCTCCGGCGTCACGTCACTCATCAAGCCGAGCACATACCGGCGGTTCTCGGCGGAAAGAGGGCTCTTGGGGGAGGTGAGCGCGGTCAGGAGGCGGACCTGGTCGGCGGCGCTGGTCGTGGTCGCTCCCCACGCCCCTCCAGGGCCGGGGGCCGTGTCACGCAGGCCGAGTCTCCTGTGGGCGGCGGCCAGCCCCGGCGCGCCGCCGATCGCGGACCACAGCGTGGACGCGGCGGCGTTGTCGCTGACCTTGATGGCCCGGGCCGCCGAACGCCGCTCCGAGCCGGTGAGGCCACGGTGCCGGCGCTGGGCCTTGAGCAGCAGCGCGACCACGAGGTCGACCTTGACGATGCTGGCGGTGGCCGTTCTGAGGCGGTGGTTGTAGGTGTAGGACAGGCCGGTGGACAGCTCGCGTACCGACACCGAGAGCTGACCCGGGAGGGCGTCCAGGTAGCGGTCCAAGGAACGGGTCAGCGCCTTGCCGTACGGACGGCGCGCAGGCGGCGACGGTGAGGTCGCGGCGACCGCGCGGGGGACGAGCGGGGCAGGCACGGGGGCGGGGCCGCATGAGGTGAGCAGGGATGACAGGAGGACGGACGCCGGCAGGGCTCGCCGGAGCGGTCGCGTCCCGGGCTGGGACGGCACGGCGGCCTACGTGGGGGACAAAAACGGCAAAGAACGCGAAGCCATGGCAGGCAGCATTGCGACGCAGCTGTTTCTCCGGTGTTAGCCAAGGTGAAAGGGCTCAGCCTGGTGAGCCCTTGCTGTCCGGGTCCAGCGGCTGCTGCTTGCAGGTGATGCCGCGCTGCGGGGGCCGAGCGTTGATCAGATACTCCTCGACCGGCCGGCGGATGCACTGCTCTGTGTTGGCCAGGTAGGCGGTGTGTCCGTCGCCGTCGTAGGTGAGCAGGACGCCGGACGTGAGCTGGTTCGCCAGGCTCTGAGCCCACTTGTACGGGGTCGCAGGATCGCGGGTGGTGCCGATCACGAGGATCGGAGGGGCGCCGGCCGCGGTCACGGCCCTGGGCTGCCGGGTGGGCTTGACCGGCCAGTAGGCGCACGGCAGCCACGGCCATACGATGAACGAGCCGAAGTGCGGCGCGACCTTCTCGGCCCGGTCCGCCAGGTTCTCGACGGCCGCGAGATCGGCGGGAAACGGCTTGTCCACGCAGTTGACGGCCTTCAGCGCCCCGGTCGAGTCGTCTGCCTCCTGCTCGTCACCGAGCTTGTACAGGCCGGTGCCGTCGCCGTCGTCGATCGCCTGGGTCAGGGCCTGCCGCAGCGCGGGCCAGGTGTTCCGGCTGTAGAGGGCCATGTAGATCCCCTGCGTCACCACGTCGTCGTCCACCGGGCTGTGGTCGCCTGCCCGGTTCCTCAGGGGTTTGCGGGCGGCCCGTTCCTGCAGGTCGGAGATCTTGCCGACCGCCTTGTCCACGCTCCCGGCGCCCAGGGGACACCCGGCGATCTTGACGCAGTAGGCGGCGAAGGCTCGCAGCGCGGTCTCGAAGCCTTGGGCGTGGCCGAGGAGGAATTCCTCGCCCGTCAGCTTCGGATCGGACGCGCCGTCCAGGACCAGGGCCCGCACGTTCCGTGGGAACTGGTCGGCGTAGAAGGCGCCCAGGTACGTGCCGTAGGAGAATCCGAGGTAGGTCAGTCGCTGGTCGCCGAGCGCGGCCCGCAGCACGTCCATGTCGCGGGCGGCGTTGACCGTTCCGACGTACGGCAGGTTGGCGCCGGACCTGGCCCGGCAGGCCGCCACGAACGCCCGCCAGAACATGACCTGGGTGTCGATCTGGGAGCGGGTGGCGGGCGGGTCGGCGAAGAGGCGCTGCTCGGCCTGCCGGGAGCCGAAGCAGCGCACCGGCTCGCTCTTTCCCACGCCGCGGGGGTCGAACCCGACGAGGTCGAAGCGATCTCGTAGCGCCGCACCGAACGCCTGGCTGGAGGTGCGGAGGAAGGAGACGCCGGATGCGCCGGGTCCTCCGGGGTTGGTCACCAGTGAGCCGACGCGCCGGGATCTGTCTCTCGCGGGCAGCCGGATGACGGAGATCTTCAACTGGTGGCCCTCGGGACGGGCGTAGTCCCGTGGCACCTTCAACGTGGCGCACTGGAAGCCGTCCCTGCAGCCCGACCACGACAGTTTCTGCTGATAGAACGGCTCAAGGCCGACCGGCGGCCCGATCACTGTCATCGTCGTGCTCTGCGTGCTGCCGCATGCGACCGCGAGCATTCCCGTCGCCGCGGCCACTGCTGCCGTCCGAAGTGCCGTCCCCACCCATTCCCCCTGTTTCGGGCGAATCATCACTCTGTGTGAGGTTGCGTACCCATTCGGTCATTGCGTTACTCGAGAGAGGGGCGGAGGCATCGACACCTCCGCCCCTCCGGCCCCTGGGAGTCAGGACCGGCGTCGCGAGGAGCGCCATGGGCATGTGGAGAACCTCGCCGGCCCCGCGACACTAATCCGCCCCGGGCGCCGCGTCTGCGCAGGATTACTCAGAACGGTTCACACGCTCATCGTCCGCTCGGCGTTGGGGCGCAGCGGCGGCACCATGTGCACCCTGGCCGAGCCGATGTCGAAGTACAGCCCCACCAGCTCCAGCTTCCCGGCGCGCACCTGCTCGTCGACCTTCCGGTACGTGCGCAGGTTCTCCAGCTGCTGCTGCACGTTGACCCGGCACAGCACGTCCAGAGCGCCGCTGTGCAGCCGGTCGCCCTCGGTCTCGATGAACCTGGCCAGGCTGTGGTTTCCGTGCCGCAGCCACTTCCTCAGCCCCGGCAGGCTGCCTGCCTGCACCCCGCCGCTCAGCACCCCCGCCATGGCGCCGCACCCGGAGTGCCCGCACACCGTGATCGTGTGTACGCCGAGGACCTGCGTGGCGTACTCGATCGCCGCCACCACCGAGTCGTCGTGCGGTTCCGAGCCCCGGCGCGGCACCAGATTGCCGATGTTGCGCACCGTGAACAGGTCTCCCGGGCCGCTCGCGGTGATGAGGCTGGGCACGATCCGGGAATCGGCGCACGTGATGAACAGGTGCGACGGCTGCTGCTTGCGGGCCAGCTCGGTGAAGATGGGCCGGACCAGCGGCGCCGTACGCCGATGGAACTCGCGCGCCCCCGCCGTCAGCAGGCACTCCGCCTCGGCGGAGTCGGGAGCCGACGGACGGACCGGACGACGGCGGTGCGACCACGGCAGCCACCAGCGATCCGGCACCTTGGGCGGCGACTTCACGGGGAACATGCGCGCGCCGCTGGCCGCCAGCGCGTACCACTCGTCGTGCAGCTCGTCGATGTCGACCGTGCCGCCCATGCGCTCGTGGTCCAGCCGCCAGGAGTGGATGGCCTCGAAGGCGGCGTTGTCCATGAAGTCGATGTTCAGGTCGAGGTCCACGGCGGTGACCGGGGGGATCGTCCGCAGCTCGTGCGTGAGCCTGGGCACGCCCAGGAACGTCAGCGAACCGGAGACCGTCACGTGCAGCCGCCCGTCGCCGCCGTCGCGCTTCAGGACCGTGACCCAGGTCAGGCGGCGCAGCGCGAGCAGCGCGGCCAGGATCAGCCCCATCACGACGCCCTCGGCGAGCCCGAGCACGATCACGGTGAGCATCGTCACGACGTAGACGGGCACCTCGCCGTGGCCGTGCACCTTCCGGATGTGACCGAGGTTCACCATCTGCACGCCGATGAACACCAGCAACGCCGCCAGCGCCTCCAGCGGGATCAGCTTGATCGTCCAGCCGAACCCGATCGCGAACACCAGCACCCACGCCCCGTGCAGGATCGCCGACCAGCGCGTACGCGCGCCCGCCTGCACGTTGGCGGTGCTGCGCACGATCACCCCCGCCACCGGCAGGCCGCCGAGGGCGCCGGTGACCATGTTCGCGACGCCCTGGCCGGTCAGCTCCTGGTCGAGGTCGGCGCGGCGGCCGCCGTGCATCCCGTCCACCGCCACGCAGCACAGCAGCGACTCGCACCCGGCCAGCAGCGCCACCAGCAGCACCGCGCCCACGATCAGGTGCCAGTCGCCGTGCGGCAGGACGGGGAAGGCCCACTGGGTGAGGCTGTGGGACAGGTCCACGCGCGTGACGTCCCAGTCGAACACCCACGCCGTCACCGCCGCCACGAGCAGCGCCACCAGCGGCGCGGGCACGACCTTGACCCGCTTGGGCAGGCGCGTCCACAGCGCCAGCACCGTGATCGTGAGCAGCCCGACGGCGACCTTGTGCCCGTGCAGGTTCGCGATCTGGCCGGGCAGCTCGATCAGGTTGGCCACGGCCGAACGCTGCGAGCTGCCGCCCAGCACCACGTGGAGCTGGGCGAGGGCGATGATCACGCCGACGGCCGCCAGCATGCCGTGGATGACCGCCGGCGACACCGCGAGTGCCGCCCTGGCCGCCTTGAACACGCCCAGCAGGAGCTGCACGGCGCCCGCCAGCAGGGTGATCATGCAGGTGGCGCGCCATCCGTACGTCTGCACGAGGTCCACGACCACCAGCGACAACCCGGCGGCGGGCCCGCTGACCTGTACGGCGGACCCGCCCAGCGCGCCCGCCACGATCCCGCCGACCACGGCGGCGATCAGACCGGCGGCCAGCGGCGCGCCGGAGGCCATCGCGATGCCCAGGGACAGGGGCACCGCGACGAGGAAAACCACGAGCGAGGCTGGCACATCATGCCGGAGGGTGCTCAGCCAGCTACTCTTCGTGTCGGGGATCATGGAGCAAACCCTATTGCTCCGTCGACCCTGCTTTAAGGGTGTGTCACGCTGGTTTTACCCATTAATGGGCGCGTGCGTTCACCGGTAGTAGTCGTGCGGGTGTTCCTGGTCGGACCCGCGACGGTGGTTGCCGCCGCCGTTGCCGTTCTGGGAGCCGTACGTCGGCCACGCGGTCGCGCTCGACGGCGGCTCCGGCCAGGCTGCGGCCGGGGCGGTGGTGATGTCGCCCGTCTCGTACGCGAACGGGGCACCCTGCGGCGTCGGGGGCACCGGGGTCGACGACAGCACGTCATCGTAGGCCGAGACCGCCCTGCCGGGCACGGTCGGGGTGCCGGAGGCGGGGGAGGGGCCGGTGAGCGGGTCGGTGTCGTCGGCCACGGCCCAACCGGAGCGCACCTCGTACGAGGCGGGATAGGACGAGCGCGCGGCGGGCTGCTCGAACGCTGGCCAGGAGGTCCCCGAGCCGTAACCGGCGGCGGGGGAGGGGTCGTCGAGGATGTCGGGCTGCGCGGGCCAGGAGCCGGACGAGGAGGGCGTCGCGGGCGGGTTGGTCCAGGTGGTCTCGGCCGCGTTGTTGTAGGCCGGGAACGGGTCGCTCGTGGGCGCCCCGTGGATGGGGGCGGGCTGGGCGGGGAAGGAGCCGCTCGAGGCGGGGTTGACCGGGTAGGCGCCACTCCCGCCGGGCCGGCTTACGGGGCCGGCCGGGAAGGTGCCGTTGGCGGCGGGGGCCGCCGGGAAGGAGCCGGCGCCGCTCCTGGGCGAGTTGTTGGACGACAGGGAGTCGGGGCGGGGGGAGGGGACCGGCTGGGCGCCCGCGCCCAGGATGCTCATCACGTCGGCCGTGGGGGCCGCGAACGTCACCGTACGCTGGTCGGCCAGCTCCGGCTGGGACGGAGCGGGGCGCTTGGCGGGCTCCACCAGATCGGCGAGGTTGGCCGCGGCGGAGGCCGGCTGGCGCTGCGGCAGGGGGGCCTGGACGGTGGTCGCGTCGGGGTCGACGGCGGCCGAGGCGGCGGCGGGCCGCGGCTTCGCGGTGCGCTCCTGACGCTTGGGGGTCGCGGGGTGCTCGGCGGGCTTCTCGCGCTCGACCGGACGGGAGGCGCCCTTCCTGGCCGCCACGGTGCCACCCGCGCCGAAGCCACCCTCTTCCGCGTCGCTGCGGATGTTGGCCCAGAACTCCTCGTCGTCGTCATCCGTGCTCGGGTTGCCCCACTCGTCGACGCCGCGCCTGCCACGCTGACCGGTGCGCACCGGTTTGGGCTCGCGCTCGCCGATGGGGCTGAAATCCGGGCTGAAATTGGCCATGCGAGGCTCATGCGAGGCGAACTCGTCAGTGGACCGCGTCTGGGTCCTCTCCTCCTTCTCGGCCATCTCCTTCAGCCGTTCCGGAGGGAGAGAGCTCTCCCGGCGGCTCATTGAACGCATGCCCAGTGCCACGACGACGAGCACGAGGAGCACGACAGCGACCAAGCTCACTACGACCGCGATCATTGCACCACCCTCAAAGCCATGGCCTCCCTTCGGCGCTGGTGAGATCGCGCGGCCATCGACGCGACCTGCCCCTTTTGATCACCAGTGCCTAACGATTGGATCTGATTGTGTCGGACCACTATGAGCGTTGTCACACCCTACGTGAAGAATTGGTACACCGGACTACCTGCTGTGTTCGCTATCTCACTGGATGTCGACCGCTGTGAGCCGACCCCGGGCGATGGTCTTGTCCGCGATCTTCTTCAGGATGTCGGGGAGCTCGGCACCCTTCTGGACGTCGACCTTGCCGTTCAACGTGTAGACGGTGAAGCGATAGCTGCCCGGGTCGCAAGGAGGCTCGTAGCCCTCCTTGCCGCCGGTGACCTTCGCCTGGCCGGACCCCTCAGGAGGGTCGGCCGCGGCGTTGGGCCCCAGCTCGGTGGTGGTCGCCGGGATGTTGTAGAGCACCCAGTTGACCGCCGAGTCGGACGATGTGTGGGAGTCGACCACGATCGCGATCGACTTCGCCTCGGACAATGGCTGGCTCGACCAGCGCAGCGGAGGACTGCCCTCGCCACCCCTGCAGGAGTATTCGGCGGGGAGCGGTTTGCCCTCCCGCAACTCCGGGCTCGAGACGTTGATCTCCGCGATGTCCTTGGCCTGAGATCTGCCGATGAAGCTGCCGCAACCGGCCAACGCGAACGCCGCAGTCACCGCCGTCACACTGACGGCGATGCGCCGCATACGTGTTGCCGCGTTACACAGCCCCATGCCGGACGATGCTACGCGGCTCTCGGCGGTGCGCAGACCGTTTCTCGATGGTCGGTGCTCGGTAAAGGATCCGAAACGGGTCAGAATCGCGGGATCCTTGGAGTGAGGTTGGCCACAGGAGTGGCCTGCGTGTCTGTTGGGGGAGCGGATCGGGTCGCGCCCCGGGACCCTGCCTGGCCTGCCGGTTCGATCCGGCGGGACGCGGGCGGGCTCGTACCCCAGGATCCGGCAAAACGGACACCGTTTTCGGTCACGGCGATGTCGCAAAAAACCAGGTGCGTCGGATCGGTCCATAGATGTAGGAACTCGCGGTGATTTGGGTGGCTCTGGCCCGGTGCTCTGGCGGCGCGGGGGCCACGTCCGGTGGTGGTTCGTGCGGGGTGGACGGCGGCTGCCACGTTGCGTGAGGCGCTCGCGCGGTGGTGCGGTCATGCGCTGGCCGGGCCTGGCTGGCACGTACGTGGCGCCGCCGACGTGGCCTGGCTCGACAGCCTGCGGCCGGCCGCCACCGAGCATGGCACCGGGGCGGAGGGGCGCGTCGGCCGACACGCCGGGAATCTCGGTCGATCTTTACCGGCTCGCGGACTGATCGCCTTGCGTCCGCGCGCCCTAAGCTGGCCTTGTGACGTCAACTGGCCCGCTGCGCGATCCGGCGAACCGCGTCTCGCCGAAGGCCGTCCGCCTGTGGCTGCTCGAGTCGCTGGTCGCGTTCGTGTTCTTCCTCGGCGGCTCGCTTCTGGTGGCGCGGTGGGTCGGCGGGAGCGGCTGGTCGTGGGTGCCCGGCTGGTTCGCGGACAACTCCTGGCTGCTGCCGGCCGCGGTCGTGCTGGTGACGGCGCCGTTCCTGGTGGCCGAGCCGTTCGTGCGGTACGCCGTGCACCGCTGGGAGCTCTCTGGGGACGTCGTCTACGCCCGGTCGGGGTTCTTGACCAGGGAGTGGGTGTTCGTCCCTGTAAGCCGCATCCAGACGGTCGACAAGGGGCAAGGGTGGATGGAGCGGCTGCTGGGGCTGGCCACGCTCGAGATCCGTACCGCCTCCCACGCCGGGTCCTCGACGATCAAGGGTCTTGACTACGCGGTGGCGGCCGGACTCGCCGAGCAGCTGGCGCACCGCGCCGAAGCGCTCAGGGACGACGCGACATGACCGACCCCCGCCATCCGCATGGCGACCCGCCCCCGCATGGCGACCCGCCCCCGCAGCCGGGTCCTCCCCCTCGGAGCGAGTGGCGTCCTCCGCTCCAAGGCGAGCCGTATCCCCGGGCCGCTGCTCCGACCTGGGCCGCGCCGGGCGCGCCGCCCTCGGCCGGCGGCGATGGGAGCGGGCAGGGGCCCGAGCCGTGGACCGGCCCGCCGGGTCCGCCGGCCCGGGTGCCGCTGCGGTTGAGCCCCAAGGTGCTGCTCATCGACCCCGTACGCATGCTGCCCTCCCTCCTCCTGCCCCTCGTCGGCGTGCTGTTCGTGGGCGGGTTCTCGGCTCACTCGTACGTCTGGGCGGCCCTGGGCGTGGCCGGCACCGTGGTGTTCGCGATCATCAGGTGGGCCACCTTCACGTACGAGATCATCGGCGACCGGCTGGAGACCAAGCGGTCCCTGATCAGCCGTTCCGTCCGTACCATCCCGCTTGAACGGATCCGCGGCGTCGACGTGTCCACGCCGCCCCTGCACCGCCTGCTCGGCCTGACCGTGCTCAAGATCGACACCGGGGCCAGCGGTGACGACGAGGAGGCCGAGCTCGACGGGATCACGCCGGAGGAGGCCGAACGCCTCAAGTCGGTGCTGCTGCTGCTGCGGCGCGCGCCCCGGCCCGAGGCGCAGGTGCCCGAGGCGGCGCTCCCTCAGGAGCGAGTGATCGTCGGGGTGCCGCGGAAGTGGCTGCTGTACGGGCCGCTGTCGGGCGCGTACCTGCTCACCCCCTTCGCCCTCGCGGGCGGCGCCGTGGGCCTGGTGTTCCAGTGGGGCGACGAACTGGGCCTCGACCAGGACACCGCCTGGAGCGCCTGGGAGTGGGTCTGGGACCATCCTTACCTGCTGGTGGCCGTGGCGGTGCTGCTCGTGGCGGCGATGCCGTTCGTGGGCGGGCTGATGTACGCGGTCTTCAACTGGGACTTCAAGCTCAAGCACCGCGACGGCTACCTGGTCGCCGAACGGGGGCTGATCAACCGGCGCAGCGTGTCGCTGGAGTCCGCCCGGGTGCGCGGCTACGAGATCGTCGACGGGCTCGCCGAACGCTGGGCCGGGGTCGTACGGGCCTGGGCCATCGTCACGGGGCTGGGCGACTCCGAGACCCGCGGGCAACTGCTGCCCGACGTGCCCCGGGCCGTGGCGTACCAGGTGACCGCCGAGGCCATCGGCCCCTCCCAGGCCGAACTCCGCCGCCACCCGCCCGTCGCGCGCAACCGCCGCCTGTTCCGTGCCGTCTTCCCCTGGGCCGTGGTGGCGGTGGCGAGCGCCGTGGGGCTCTGGGCGACCGGGGCGATCGTTTGGTGGGTCCTGCTGGTGCCGGCATCGCTGCTGGCCGGGGTCGGGATTCCGCTGGGGCTCGACCGGTACCGGTCACTGGGGCACGGCTACGACGGGGTTCGCGTGGCGGTGCGGTCGGGGTCGCTGCGGCGCTCCCACGCCGTGATCGAACGCCGGGCCGTGGTGGGGTGGCGGCTGCGGCAGACGTGGTTCCAGCGGCGGGCCGGAGTGCTCACGCTGATCGCCGGTGTGGGAGCCGGCAAGGGGGGTTACTCGGCGATCGACGTGTCGGTGGCCCAGGGGGCGGCCTTTCCCGCCGAGGTGACGCCGGAGTGGCTCGCGCCCTTCCTCGACTCCCACAACACACCCCCCGCCACCTAATGGGAGCTACCGGCCATGCGCCGGTCTCCTTTCCCCGAGCGGCCTAGCCGAGGCACCGGTCCCCTTACCCGGGCGGCCGAGCCGAGGTATCCCCTCGGCGGTGGATCGGGAGGTCCCGTGCCGAGAAAGCGATCCCTCTTCCCCCGGCGGTGAATCGGGCGGTCCCGTTGCTGAGGCAGCGGCCCCTTTCCCTCGGCGAGAGGAAGGGAGCTCCCGTCCTCTCGCCGCGGTGCTCGGCCTTTGTGGAGTCGGTGGACGGTGTGGCTGTGGGCGTCGTGGTCTGGCGGTGCGCCGCCGAGGTGGGTCTCTGTGCCTGAGGCGGGTCAGTCCTGGCGGCGGGCGCCGAACATGATCTCGTCCCAGGTCGGGACGGAGGCGCGGCGGCCCCGCGAACCCTTGCGCGCCTGGCGGGCCGCCGGGGCGGGCGGGGGAGACGGCACCGGCACGGGCGGCTCCTCCTTGGGCTGCTCCTTGCCGGACCGCGCCGCCGGGACCGCCGGGGCGGTCTTGGGCTCCGTGGGCTTGGGCTTGGGGGCGGGTGCCGGCGGCTTGGCCTCCTGAGCGGGCTGCTCAGGCTCGGCCGCGCTCTGGGGCTCCGGCTCAGCGGACTGGGCTGCGGGCTCGGGCTCCGGTGCGGCGGTGCTCGCGGCCTCCGGTGTGGAGGCGCCAGGCTCCGTCGTGGCGCTGGTCGCGGCCGCTGGTGCGGCGACCTCAGGGGCGTCCTCGGGCTGAGGCTCGGCGTCCGGTACGGGCTGGGCCGCCTTCTCCTCGGGCGTGGTGGCCGCCGGCTCGGCGGTGGGCGCGACGTCCGCTGCCTTGGACGCCTCGGCCTTCACGGCGTCGGCGGCCTGGGCGTCCTTCGGGGTGGTCGGCGTGGCGTCCCCGTCGGTGGGCGCGTCGGTGGACGCGTCGCCAGGCGTGGCGGCAGGCGCGGAGACGGCCTCGGGAACCGGCGCGGTAGCGGGCTCAGGAGTGGGCTCGGGAGTGGGCTCGGGAGTGGGCTCGGCGTCGGTGGCCGACGTCGCGACCGGCTCGGTGGCCGAGGATGCGACCGGCTCGGCGGCCGGTGCCGACTCGGCGACCGTGGTCGGCTCCGGGGATGACACCGGCGCCGCAGATGCCACCGACTCCGAGGCGGCCACGGCCCCGGCGGCTGCGGTCGGCTCCGAGGATGCCACGGGCTCGGTGACTTCCGTCGGCTCGGAGGCTGTGGGCTGGGTGGCTGCCGTCGCCTGCGAGGTAGCCGCGGGCTCGGTGACCGAGGTCGGCTGGGCGGACGCCGCCGGTGCCTCAGATGCCGCCGGCTCGGTGACTGTCTTCGGCTCCGACGCGGCCACAGGCTCGGCGACTGTCGCCGGCTCTGCGGATGTCACGGGGTCGGAAACGGCTGGCTCGGTGGTTGCCGCAGCCTCCACGGGCGTCACGGCGTCGGCTGACGCCGCGGGCTGGGCGGCCGCCGACGCCTCCCGGACCACGGCCGGCCCAGGGACCGCGGTCGGCTTGGAGTTCGCGGTTGGCTCAGGCGCTGCGGTCGGCTCGGAGGCCGCGATCGGGTCCGGGGCCGTGCTCGGCTGGCTGGTCGCTTCGTTGCGGGCAGGGGAGTGCGCGGGCTCCGTGGACGGCTCCGGCGCGGCCGGCGGCTCCACCGCAGCGGGCGTCGCGGCCTCGGGCTGCGCGGGCGACTCCACGCCGGCGCTCGCCTGGGCCTGGCCGACGCGCTGGTCCTCAGCGGCGGGCCGGTCCTGGACCACGGGCCGGTCCTGAGCCGCGGGCCGGTCCTGAGAGGCCGGCGGGTCCTGGGAGACGGGCCGGGCCGGAGCGGTGAGCTGTTCCCCGGAGGCGGGCTGGTGCGCGGCGGCGGGCCGGTCCTGGACCGAAGGCTGGTGCGCGGCGGTGGATCGGTCCTGGGTCGCGGGCTGGTCCGCGGCCGTGGGCCCGTCCTGGGAGGCGGGCTGATGTGCGGTGGTGGGCCGGTCCTGGTAGGTCGGCTGGTCCGGGGTGGTGAGGGGGTCTCGGGTGGTGGGCTGGTGGTGGGGCTCGGCGGTGGGGCGGGGCTGGGTGGGGGGCGGGGCGACGGCGGCCGTCTGGGACGGTGCCGGGGCCTGCGGGGCATAGGTCTGGTCGCGACCGGCCGCGGGGCGCTCCTGGGCGGGCGGCTCCTCGACGGCGGGCGGCGGAGAGGTGCGGGAGTCCGCGGGCGTGGCGGCGGGGGCGTAGATGGAGGAGTCGGCGTCGCGCCCGGCAGGGCGGCCGGAGCCGAGGTCGGGCAGCCACGGCGAAGACCCGCCGCGGCGCGACGAGGCGTCGCCGGGGCGGGCGTAGCCGGCCTCGCGGGCGGGAGGCTCCGGGCGGTAGGGCTCGCCGGGGTCGGGCGTGTCGTAGGACGCCTCTCTGGCGGCGTCAGGCTCACGTGGAGGCGCGCCGCGCTCGAACGGGGGCGCCGCCTCCGGAGCGCGGCCGTACGACGTCTCCGACGGCCTGGGAGGCGGGCTGTAGCCGACCGCCGGCTCCTCCGGCTCGCGGCGCACCACCGACGGGAACGGCAGCGGGTCGGAGGCGAGCGGCGGCACCGGCTGCAGCTTGGCCACCCGCGGCGTGAACGGCGTCACCGTCGTGTCCTCCACCACGACGGGATCCGGGTCGAAGTCGGCCGACGACAGCCGCATGGCCTCGTCGTCGTGGGGCGTCACGTGCCGCTTGCGCGGGTCGAACAGCCATTCGGCGTGGCGCGTGTGACCGTTCCACACGTAGCCGAGCTTGACGCGCCACAGCCCGTCGTCGCGCTTGGCGGAGTCCCAGTCGATCTCGTCGGTGGGCACGCCCCGCCTGGTCAGCCGCTCGGCGACGAGGTCGCCCAGGGTGGGCCCGGGCGCCACCTCCCCTGGCATGCGGACGGCCACGCGTTGCGCCTGCTGGGCGACGTACTCCCGCTCCTGCAGCACCGGACCCTCGAACCAGCGGACACGCTCGACCGGGATCCCGGCGGTCGCGGCTATCTCCTCCGCCGTCTCTCCGGCGCGGATGCGAGCCTGGATCTCCTTGGGGCGCAACGGACTCTCCACTTCGATCTCGTACTGGCCGAGACGGGAGAAGTTGCCGCGGACGGCAGCACGGAGCCGGTCGTCCACGGGAAGCGTGAAGCGCGTACCTCGCCCGGCAGTAGCCAGCACGAGATAGGTGCCGTCCTCACTCACCGCGACGAGTCGGAGCTCCTGCATGCGAGTCCCTTCGTCAGCGTCGCCATTCTTCCCCCGGACCCTTGAGTCTCTCGCGTGTGCCGGTTGCCTGCCAGCACCGTACCCGGCATGTCCGAACATCGCCTTCCTGGGATACTCCCGGGAAGGTGTGACGCCGGTCACATTTGTCGAATCCATCCCTCTAGAGCCCGCCGTTGTGCAAGTGGAGGTTAGAGGCCCCTGACGGATTCTGACGAATCGCGCCGCCTGCTGTCGTGCACTTGAGCCAAGAAGCTAGAACGGAAGGCGCGGCGCCAGGATGGCGCTCCAGGTACCGGGCGGCGACCCCGGCCAGATACGGGGCGTGAGCGGAGAACGCCTGACCGCCGGGCACGGTCCGGCAGTCGCCGGAGGAGGCCGCCCCGACGACGAAGACGCCCGACCGCACCAGCGACCGCGTGGCGGTGTCGAGCGCGGGGGAGTCGGACCCGTCGACGGCCAGGTTCGCGACGGACGGGCCGTGGGCGTGCCTGCCGATCCAGTCCAGCCCGGCGAGCAGGTCGGCCAGGGTGCCGTAGCCGGCGCAGCCGAGCACCCGTACCGAGGCGATCCTGGCCTTGGGCGCCATGACGTTGACGCGCCGGGCGGCCTCGGTGCCGTGGCCGGCGCAGTCGTGCCCGGTGCCGCCGGTGGCGTCGAAGGCGCGCCAGGCCCGGTCGCGGAGCTCGGCCCGGCCCGCGTCCAGGCCGCTGTCCACGACGTACACGGTGGCGCCGGCGCCGGTGGCCCAGCGGGAGAGCGGGCCGGATTTCCCGAGCGCCATGGGGTGGATCTCGCGGTCGGGCTCGACCGCGCGCACCCGCGGGTCGGAGCGGAGCTCGGCCAGCTCGGCGGCGGTGAGGAAGGTGGCGAATCCGGGCAGTGCGGCGGTGTAGTAGCGCCGCACCCGCCACCGCACCTCGCCGACGAGGTCGCGGGCGGCGCCGCGGCTGCGTGCGGTGACGATGAAGGGCCGGGTGGGCTCGGTGGGGGCGGGGCGCAGGGCGAGTCCTGACGCGGGCGTCATCGCGAGAGGAACGGCGGTCGTGGCGGCGGTGGCCACGGCCGCGGCGAGGTACACGGAGGGCAGGCCGAGTCGTCGGGGCACGAGTTACGAGGATGCCCGCCACGCGGCCCGCGCGGATCCCAGGACACGTTTTCGAGCAAGCTCTTTACCTAACGATGCGTTAGCCGAGCACGAGATCCAGGTACTCGTTGCCGAATAGGCGTCCTGGGTCGAGCTGGTCGCGCAGGGCCGTGAAGTCCGCGAAGCGGGGATAGACCTTGTTCAGGTAGGAGGCGTCCCTGGTGTGCAGCTTGCCCCAGTGCGGCCGCCCGTCCAGCCGAGTCATGATCTCCTCCACGCCCTCGAAGTACGCGGGGTTCGGCGTCGGCCGGTAGATGTGGCACGCGATGTACGCCGACGACCGCCCGTACGCGGTGGACAGCCACGCGTCGCTGGGCGGCGTGACCCGCACCTCCACCGGGAACGTGATCTTCCAGTCCATCCGGTCGATCAGGTCCCTGGTCTCGCGCAGCGCCTGGCCGAGGCGTTCGCGCGGCACCGCGTACTCCATCTCCAGGAAGCGCACGTCCCGCCGCGCCGTGAAGATCTTGTACGACGTGTCGATCGACTCCGAGTCGGCGAGCGCCGCCGCGCTGACGGCGTTTATCCGCGGGATGAGGTCGGGGAAACGGCCCCCGAGCGCGCAGGCCGCGCCGAAGACGGTGTTCTCCAGGAAGACGTTGTCCAGCCAGTGCCGGAACGCGCTCGGCGGCCGGCCCGGGCCGGGGCTGCGGTTGTTGGTCTTGACCAGGCAGGCGTCGGTGTGCGGCAGCCAGAAGAAGTCGAGGTGCTCGTTCGCCGAGGTCAGCTCGTCGAGCGAGTCGAGCATCTCGCTGAGCGGCAGCTTGCGCCGCCGGTTGTGCAGCAGGAACGCGGGCTCCACCCGGAGCGTCACGGCGGTCAGCACGCCGAGCGCCCCCAGCCCGACCCTGGCCGCGTCGAACAGGTCCTCGCCCGGCCCGGCCGTCGTCACCGAGCCGTCGGCCAGCACCAGCTCCAGCTCGGCGACCTGGTCGGCGAGGCCGCCGCTGTCGCGGCCGGTGCCGTGCGTGCCGGTCTGGATCGCGCCCGCGACGGTCTGCTCGGTGATGTCGCCCATGTTGGCTAGGGCCAGGCCGCGCTCGCCGAGCAGTTCGTTCAGCACGCGGAGCGGGGTGCCGGCCAGCACGGTCACGCGGTCGTCGCCCCATGACCTGACCCCGGTGAGGGCGCCGGGGCGCAGCATGATGCCGTCGGTGAGGGCCACCCCCGTGAAGGAGTGGCCCGTGCCCACCATGCGGACCCGCCGCCCCGAGGCGGCGGCGTCCCGCACGGTGCGTACGACGTCCTCGACCGAGGCCGGCGTACGCACCTCGGCAGGGGTGCCCGACTGGTTACGCGCCCAGTTCGCGAACGTCATGGCACCCCTCCAGAGCGTCATTCGGTTAAGCGCGAACGATACTCACTTCTCCCAGCCGGCGGGAACCGGGAAGATGTCGCCGGGCTGCAGGTTCTGGCTCTTGACGATGTCGGACACCGTCACGAGGGTGTAGCCCTTCTTCTGGAGCGACTTGATGAGGGCCGGCATCGCGTCCACGGTCTGCTTCACCCAGTCGTGCATCAGGATGATGCCGTTGGGCTGCGCGACCTCCATGGTCTTCTTCTTGATGGCGTCGACGTTCTTGCTGGCCCAGTCCTCCGAGCCGGCGGTCCACAGGACCATCGGCATGCCGAACTCGGTGGCGATGTCGGCGACCTGCAGGTCGGCCAGCCCGTACGGCGGGCGCAGCAGCTTGGGCTCGACGCCCGCCGCCTTCTTGACCGCGTCCTGGGTCTTCTTGATCTCGTTCCTGATGGTGCCGGCCTCGGCCTTGGTGAAGTCGGGGTGGCTGTAGCTGTGGTTGCCGACCTCATGGCCCTCGGCGACCATGCGCTTGACGAACGCGGGGCGGCTCTTGACGTACTGGCCCTCGAGGAAGAACGTCGCCTTCGCGTCGTACTTCTTCAGCGTGTCGAGGAGCGTTCCCGCGTACTTGCCGGGCCCGTCGTCGAACGTCAGCGCGAGGCACTTGACTTGCTCGCAGTCAACGGGCGCGGCCTTCTTCGGCGCCTGTGCGAAGGCGGGCGCCGGGGCCAGGGTGACGCAAACCGCCGCGATAGCTAGAAGTGAACTGATTTGTCGGGACATAGGTAATGCTTCCAATGAGATGGGTGTTGCGAGGGATGTCCCGACCGTAGCGGATCAGCTCTTGGCTGGTGAAGGAGCCTCGGGAAGTCTCAGCAAACCCGAACCTCCGATACCGACGACCGCGGCGAGGATCGCCGCGGTCCAGGAGAAGGCGTACGCGTTGGACGCGCCGAACATCTCGGTGAGCCGCCCGCCGGCCCACGCGCCGACCGCCACGCCGAACCCGATCGACGTCGAGATCCACGCCATGCCCTCGGTGAGCAGGGACGGCGGCACCAGCCGTTCGGTGAGCGAGAAGCCCGTGATGAGCGTCGGCGAGATGGCGAAACCGGCCAGGAACAGCGCCGCCGCCATGATCCGCGCGTCACCGATGAACATGATCGGTATGAGCCCCACCACGAACAGCGCGAGCGTCCGCACGAACCGCCCGCGCAGCGAGATCTGCCAGTTCCTCGACCCGAACCACAGCCCCGACACCATCGACCCGCCCGCGAACGCCGCCAGCAGGAACCCGGAGGCGCCCTTCGCGCCGTGCTCCTCGGCGAAGGCCACCGTGATCAGGTCGACCGAGCCGAACACGGCGCCCAGCGCCAGGTAGACGCACGCCAGCAGGGCGATGCCGGGGATCAGGATGGGTGAGCCCGCCGCCGACTTGACCGGCTGCACGGGCGGCTGGGTGCGCCGCTGGGCCGCCAGCGCGAGGGCGCCGAGGAGCATGCAGACCAGCGCCACGACCAGCCCCGCGTACGGGTTCACGGCGGTGGCCAGCACCGTGACCAGCGCGGGCCCGGTGACGAAGATGACCTCGTCCACCACCGACTCGAAGGCGAACGCGGTGTGCAGCTTGCCCGATCCGCCGTGGATGACCGACCAGCGGGCCCGCACCATCGAGCCCAGTGACAGCGAGGTGGCGCCCACGAGCAGGCCCGAGGCGTACAGCGTCCAGTCGGGCAGCCCGAACCCTGCGCACAGCATCAGCGCGACCAGCGCGAGGGCGTTGACGACGGCGAACGGCGGGATCACCCGCCCCTGCCCGAACCTGTCCACCAGGCGGCCCGACATGGGGGCGGCCACGGCGAAGGCCAGGTTGGTCATGGCGGCGACGCCGCCGGCGGTGGCGTACGACGAGGTGAGCGCGGAGACCAGCAGCACGACCCCGATGCCGAGCATGGACATCGGCATGCGGCCGATGAATCCCGCCAGCACGAATCCCTTGACGCCGGGCCCGTCGAACAATCCCCGGTAAGGCCCGACCACGCCGTTTCCCCCTTACTTGAGCCAAGTAACCATGGCGCACCGTATGTCCGTATGGCAAGTGATTTGGCGGCCGCGTGGGTTAACGTGTCCCGAGTGTCCGGTCTTCCCTCGTTCCGTGCGGTCATCCTCATGGTCGCCGCCGTGCTCGTGGTCACGGCCGCGGCCGGCGGAGTCGTCGTGATCCTGGGCGACGACCTGGTCAAAACCGCGAATGAGCCGGTGCGCAGGAAGCCCACCCAGCGGCCGCAGCAGCCCTCGCCGCGCCTCGACCAGCTCGTGCCCACGGCCGCCCCGGTCAAGGAGCCGGTCAAGGACTTCGGCCAGGGCGGCCCCGGGGTGACCGCGACGCCGCCGCGCGTGCTGGCCATCGCCGCGGGCGCGGTGCCGAAGACCACGAGGTTCGCGCTCAGCGGGCTGAAGCACGTGCAGAAGGTGATCGTGGTGGACGCGGGCGCGGTCAAGGTGGCCGGCACCGCCCTGAACCTGCTGGCCGTCGACCCCGCCGACTTCCGCTCCTGGACGCCGCAGCCCGTCGCCGACCAGCCCGCCGTGTGGAGCGCGCTGGCCAGGGGCGAGCTGGTGGCCGACGCGGGCGCGATGCGCAAGTTCGGGATGATCCTGGGTGCCATGTACCAGGTGGACGGCGGTCCCAGGCTGCGCGTGGCGGCCTCGGCCACGCTCGGGCTCATGGGCGTGGACGGGCTGGTGAGCGCGGACGTGGGCAGGTCGCTGGGGTTCGCGCCGGGGGTCGCGGTGCTGCTGCACGGCAAGGCCGGCAAGATCAGCGAGACCGGGGTTCGCAAGGTGCTCGGCAAGGGCTCGCAGGTCGTCATGCTCGACGCGGCGCACCGTACGCCGAAGCAGCAGCAGAAGCCGCCGACGACGGTGAACGTCGGCCGCCCCGGCAGCTACCTGGACCTTTACAAGGCCTCGGCCACCCGCTGCCCGGGGCTGTCGTGGACGGTGCTGGCGGCGATCGGGCAGGTGGAGAGCAGCCACGGCCGCAACAACGGCCCGTCCAGCGCGGGCGCGCTCGGGCCCATGCAGTTCATGCCCGCCACCTGGAAGCACTACGGCGTGGACGGCGACGGGGACGGCAAGGCCGACATCTGGAGCCCCTACGACGCGGTGCCGGGCGCCGCCAACTACCTGTGTGCCAACGGCGCCGGCCAGGGCGGCGAGAAGCTACGCAAGGCGATCTGGTTCTACAACCACTCCTGGGACTACGTGAACAAGGTCATGGGGATCGCTCAGGCCTACGCCCGTACCTACGCCTGAGGACGTCTACGGGGAGGCGGGCAGCAGGTGAGCGCGCAGGGGACGGGCTCGGGCTCGTCCATCAGCTCGCGCACCATCTGGACGAAGCGCGGGTGCGTGCCGGCGGTCGCCGCCCGCTCCATGGGCAGCCCCAGCTCGGCGGCCACCTGCCTGGCCTCGGTGTCGAGGTCGTAGACGACCTCCATGTGGTCGGAGACGAACCCGATCGGCACCAGCACCACCGAACGGGCGTCCGTCTTGCGCAGGAAGTCGCAGACGTCCGGCTCCAGCCACGGCACCTGCGGCGGGCCGCTGCGCGACTGCCACACCAGGTCCCACGGCTGCGTGCGGCCGAGCGCCCGGCTGACCAGCTCGGCGCTCCGGCGGAGCTGCGCCTCGTACAGGCCGCCCGAGGGGCCCGCGGTCTCGGCCATGGAGACGGGGATGCTGTGGGCGGTGAACACCAGCCTGGCGTCGTCGCGGCCGAGCCGTTCGAGCGCCGCCCGCGTGTGGTCGGCCATCGCGGCCACGAACCCCGGGTGGTCGCCGAAGTGGCGCATCTTGACCAGCTCGGGGCCGTCCTCGACGGAGATCCTGGCGATGTCCTCGTAGTACTGGCGGCAGCTCGAGTAGCCCGCGAACGCCGAGGTCGCGAACACGGCCGCCTTCCTGATCCCGTCGGCCCTCATCTGGCGGACGGTGTCCTCGCCGAACGGGTGCCAGTTGCGGTTGCCCCAGTAGACGGGCACGCCGGCGATCGGGCGCAGCGCCTCGACCAGGTCGCGGTTCTGCTGGTTGATCGGGCTGACCCCGCCGAAGCCCTGGTAGTGCTCGGCCACCTCGAGCAGCCGCTCGCGCGGCACCCCCCTGCCGCGCACGACGTTCTCCAGGAACGGCAGCACGTCCTCGGGCCCCTCGGGCCCGCCGAACGACAGAACCAGCAACGCGTCGTAAGTTCCCACGTGCCCACCCTATTCGGGGCTACCGCCGGTCCCCCGCGAGGCGTGAGGCGGCCGAGCCCGCCTCACGGAGTGAGGCCATGAACGCGAGCGCCGTCGCCTGGACTGAGGAGTGGAGGGAGCGCAGCTGTCCCTTCCGGATGAAGTCGGCGGCCGGAGTGGACTCTGACCAGCGGCGCGACACTTTGGTCCGGACGGTTTCGAGCAGAGTCGTTCAGGTCTTTCTGTCGCTCAGAAACGGAACATCTCGGCGAAGCGACCAAGAAGCGCGGGATCACCTTCTATGCGCACGCTGCTGTCGTGGAGTACTTCGTCCGGGGTTTTGCTGCCACTCATGAGTTCGCGGATCGGGTGGCCGGTCAGCCGTTTGATGACGAGGTCGGGTGCCGGGTGCGGGCCGAGGCCCACCGTCAGTACCCCGTCGGTGATCTGCAGGCCGAGCGTGAAGTCGCCCATACGGACCTCGTAGCCGACGGTGACTTCCTGGGCTGCTTCCGGCCGGTAGGTGGTGCGGAAGGACATGGCGATCGATTCGGCGGTGACGACTTCGCCGGGGCGGGGTTCGGTCATCGTCCGTGCGCCCCATCGTCCCAGCGCGATGAGCGCCGGTTCCAGATCGCGTCCATAGGCGGTGAGCTCGTAGACGACTGCGCGGTCGGGATGTGGCAGCGCGCGGCGGGTGGCCAGGCCTGCCCCTTCGAGCTGTTTGAGGCGGGCCGACAGGATGTTGGTCGGGATGGCGGGCAAGCCTTTTCGCAAATCTGTGAAGCGCTGGGGTCCGGCGAACAGGTTGCGGATGATCAGCATGCTCCACCGTTCGCCGATCATCTCCATCGCGCGGGCCAGGCCGCAGAACTGTCCGTACTCTCGAGACGCCATGGTGCAGATCTTAGCTCAAAGTACAGTTGACAAACCATACTTGCAAAAGACAAGCTTGCTGCTCGCCGGACCGCAGAGTCGGCGGCCATCCGGCCGATCCCCGCAGAATGGAGAAAAATGTCGTTCCAGGCGTACCTCGACAACATCGAGGACAAGACCGGACTGACACCGCGTGAGTTCATCGCTTTGGCGAAAGAGCGTGGCCTTGACGACCCATCCACGAAAGCCGGAGCGATCATCGACTGGCTGAAGCTGGACTACGGCCTTGGACGTGGACACGCGATGGCGTTGGTGCATGTGATCAAAAAGGGTCCGAAGATCGACGCCAAGCACGTTGGCAGTTCGGGTTCCCATCGCGATGAGACTGACACGTTGTGGCTGGACGGCAAGAACAATCGGCCCTGATGACTTTGCCGGATCGCGCCGACGATGCCGCCTCGCATTCTGCATCACCAAGATCGGAGCCGAAGGCCGAATCCGACACATCAACCTGAACGCCGACACGAGCACCGACAACGCGCGGACACCGACAGCTTCGATTGCAACCGACAGAAGCGACCGAGCCAGCCTCACGGAGTGACGAGGGAAGGCGGCGGCTCGAAGCGACCGAGCCAGCCTCACGAAGTGAGGCCATGGGCAGGGTAGGTTCGATTGAGTGAGCGCATTCAATGACATACGCGACTACGTGGCCATCCCCCGGGTTCTCTCGCTGAAGCTCTCCCCCGACGGCTCCAGGTTGATCTCCACAGTCCAGTCACTCAACCCCGACGGCAAGTCTTACGGCACCGCGCTCTGGGCGATTCCGGTCGACGGCGAGCCCCACCGGCTGACGCGCTCGGCCAAGGGCGAGTCGGCCGCGGTCTTCACGGCCGCGGGCGACGTGCTGTTCACCTCCGCCCGCCCCGACCCCACCGTCAAGGACTCCTCCGACGAGGTGCCCGCGCTCTGGCTGCTGCCCCGCGCGGGCGGCGAGGCCCGCCAGGTGGCCACCCGCCCCGGCGGGATCGGCGCCGTGCGTACGGCCGCCGACGTCGTGGTGTTCTCCTCCGATGTGCTCGACGGCGAGGAGGCGGCCGAGGAGGCCAGGCGCAAGGCCCGCAAGGACGCCGGGATCAGCGCCATCCTGCACGAGGGCTACCCGATCCGCTTCTGGGACCACGATCTCGGCCCTGGCCGCACCCGGCTGTTCGCCGCCAGGCTCGGCGGCGACCGCCTTGAGGACGTGCGCGACCTGACCCCCGACGCGGGTGAGGCGCTGCGGGACGCCTCGTTCGAGCTGAGCCCGGACGGCGCCACGGTGATCACGACCTGGCGCACGTACCTGCCGAAGGGCGAGAGCCGTACCGACCTGGTGGCCATCGACGTGGCCTCCGGCGAGCGGCGCACCGTGCTCACCGAGGAGGGCTTCGACTACACGGGCCCGCTCGCGATCTCGCCCGACGGCTCCAAGGTGGCCTGCGCCCGCGAGCGGTTCACCGGGCTGGAGGTCTCGGCGCGCAGCGAGCTGTGGATCGCCGACGTGGCCACCGGCGAGGGCCGCGCGTACGCGCCCGACCTGTTCCCCGCGGACGTCGAGTGGGCGCCGGACTCCTCGGCCGTCTACATCGTGGCCGACCACCAGGGCCGCCGCCCCGTCTTCCGCGTCCCGCTGGACGGGGAGAGCGCGCGGCTCACCCAGGACGACGCCGCGTACACCGGGCTCAACGCCTCCTCCGACGGCGGCTCCGTCTACGCGCTGCGCAGCGGCATCGCCCTCGCCCCCGGCCCGGCCAGGATCGACGTGGCCACCGGCGAGATCGTCGACCTGCCCTCGCCCGGGCCGCGCCCCGAGGTGCCCGGCACGCTGACCGAGATCTCCGCCACCGCCGACGACGGCGCCACGGTCCGCGGCTGGCTCGCGCTGCCCGAGGGCGCCTCGGCCGACGAGCCGGCGCCGTTCGTGCTGTGGATCCACGGCGGCCCGGTCGCCTCGTGGAACGACTGGCAGTGGCGCTGGCAGGTGTGGCTCATGACCCAGCGCGGGTACGCCGTCCTCATGCCGGACCCGTGCCTGTCCACCGGCTACGGGCAGGAGATGATCGACCGCGGCTGGGGCAACTGGGGCCCGCGCACCCAGGCCGACCTCGACGCGATCGTCGACGTGGCCCTGGCCAGGGACGACATCGACAGCGAGCGCATCGCCGCGATGGGCGGCTCGTACGGCGGCTACATGGCCAACTGGCTCGCCGGCCACAGCGACCGCTACAAGGCCATCGTCACCCACGCGGCACTGTGGAACCTCGACCAGTTCGCCGGCACCACCGACGCCGCCATGTACTGGCAGCGCGAGATGGGCGAGCCCGGCTCCGAGCGCTACCAGCTGCTGTCGCCGCACAACTCCCTCGACAAGATCACCACCCCGCTCCTCGTCATCCACGGCGACAAGGACTACCGCGTACCGATCGGCGAGGGTCTGCGGCTCTGGTGGGACCTGCGGCGCAGCGAGGTCGAGTCGAAGTTCCTGTACTTCCCCGACGAGAACCACTGGATCCTCAAGCCGGGCAACATCGTCGCCTGGTACGAGACCGTGTTCGCGTTCCTCGCCCAGCACGTGCTCGGCGAGGAGTGGAAGCGTCCGGACTCGGTGGCCTGATGACGGATTTCCTGAGACTGGCCGAGGACATCGCGCGCGAGGCGGGCGACATGCTGCTCGCCAAGCGGCCCACGATGTCCGAGGAGATCGAGACCAAGTCCAGCCCCACCGACGTGGTCACCGCGCTGGACAAGGCGTCGGAGGAGCTCATCCGCGAGCGCATCCTGGCGGCCAGGCCCGGCGACAGGATCCTCGGCGAGGAGGGCGGGGAGGAGCCCGGCGAGTCGGACGTGCGCTGGGTGGTCGACCCGATCGACGGCACCGTCAACTTCCTGTACGGCCTGCCGGAGTGGGCCGTGTCGATCGCCGTCGAGGTGAACGGCCGGGTCGTGGCCGGAGCCGTCAACCTGCCGGCCCGCGGCGAGGTCTACACCGCGGCACTCGGCGAGGGCGCCTGGCTCGGCGTGGAGCGGCTGCGCTGCAACACGGGCGTGCCGCTCGCGCAGGCGCTGGTGGCGACCGGATTCGGCTACGCGGTGAGCAGGCGCGCCGTCCAGGGCCAGGTGGTGGCGGAGGTGCTGCCCCGGGTGCGGGACATCAGGCGCGGCGGCTCGTGCGCGATCGACCTGTGCTCGCTCGCGGCGGGCCGGGTGGACGCCTACTACGAGCGCGGCATCAACCCGTGGGACTACGGGGCGGCCGGCCTGGTGGCGACGGAGTCGGGGGCCAGGCTCGAAGGCCTGCACGGCAAGCCGGTGAGCCCGGAGTTCGCGCTCTGCGCGGCGCCGGGGCTCTTCGAGGAACTGCACGACCTGCTGGCGGCGCAGAACCCCGAACGGGACGCCTGACGCGAAAGGCCGGAGCCCTCGAGGGCTCCGGCCGTTCGCGCTTGATCAGCGAGGCAACGGGATGCCGTGATCGTCGGCCAGCCTGCGCAGGTCCTCGATCTCGGCGGTGAGTGTGTCGGCGAGATATTCGTCGCCGACGCTACGGGCCTCCCGAAGGCCCTTATAAGCCTGGTCGAGGCGGTGTTCGATCGTGGTCGTGAACTCGCCCATCTCACCTACTCTCTGGGGTCCGATCCGTGCTCTTGGGGCGAAGTACGCCCATTGCCGGGTGATGTCCGGGCGATGGGTGTCCCGCAGGCATACCCCGGCCCCTCACACTCCGAAACATGAATTTTGTGCTCCTCTCCCTGACCGGGGGGTCACCCACCTCTGAACATGCCTTACCGTGCGCTTATCGAGGCTGTGGACAGAATGAGTGACCAGAATCGGAGAGAGGTGCATCAGGCGTGCGGGTGCTGGTGGTTGAGGATGAGCGGGTGCTCGCCGACGCGATCGCGACCGGGCTGCGGCGCGAGGCCATGGCGGTCGACGTCGCCTACGACGGGGGCGGCGCCCTCGAGCGGACCTCCTACATCGACTACGACGTGATCGTGCTGGACCGCGACCTGCCGGTCGTCCACGGCGACGAGGTGTGCCGTCGCCTGGTGGAGCAGCGGACCGCCTCGCGGATCCTGATGCTGACCGCGTCGGGCGACGTGGACGACAAGGTGGAGGGTCTCGGCCTGGGGGCCGACGACTACCTGGCCAAGCCGTTCGTGTTCGTCGAGCTGGTCGCCAGGGTGCGCGCGCTCGGCCGCCGCTCCGCGCCCGCCCTGCCGCCCGTCCTGGAGCGCGCCGGCATCCGGCTCGACCCGGGCAAGCGGCTGGTGGAGCGCGACGGCAAGGAGGTCGTGCTGACCAAGAAGGAGTTCGCGGTGCTCGAGGAGCTGATGCGGGCCGAGGGTGCCGTGGTCAGCCAGGAGGACCTGCTGGACAAGGCATGGGACGAGAACATCGATCCCTTCACGAACGTGGTCCGCGTGACCATGATGACGCTGCGGAAGAAGCTGGGCGAGCCTCAGGTGATCGAGACTGTGCCCGGGGTTGGGTACAAACTGTGAGTGAACGGCGATCCATCGAACGCCGCCCGTCCGTCGCGGGGGAGGCCCCGTGACGGAGAAGTCGGAGGAGCTCCAGTCCGGGCCGACGCATCCGATGATCAGCCCGCATTCGGGGAGGAAGGCGACGCGCGTGCAGCAGGCGCCACCACCCAGCGGGCCGCCCGCCTGGGACGGCCCGCCACCGCCCGGGCAGTCGCCGGTGCAGCGCACGCCGATGGAGCGGATGAGGGAGCTGCCCGCCAAGGTCAGCATCCGGTGGCGGCTGACGCTCACGTACGGCGCGCTCGTCTTCGCGGCCTCCGCCGTGCTGCTGGGGTCGGTCTACGTGATCGTCGGGACGGCCCTCAGCTCGGCGTGGCCCAACGTCGACCTGGGGCTGCCTCCCGCCGCGGACGAGCAGTTCCAGATCGTCTGGGCCAAGTTGCAGAAGCAGGCGGTCCAGGACGCGCGGGACGCGCTGTTCGGCAACTCCCTGCTCGCGCTGATGGGCGTCGGCATCCTGGCGCTGATCATCGGCTACTTCGTGGCCGACCGGGCGCTGCGGCCGGTCGCCCAGATGACGGCGACGGCCCGCAAGCTGTCCGAGAGCACCCTGGCCCACCAGCGCATCGACCTGCACGGCCCCAACGACGAGCTGAAGGAGCTGGCCGACACGTTCGACGCCATGCTCACCCGGCTCAACGTCGCCTTCGACACCCAGCGCAGATTCGTGGCCAACGCCTCCCACGAATTGCGAACTCCCCTCACGATTAACCGGACCGTCCTGGAGATCGCCCTGTCCGATCCCGAGGCGTCCGAGGATCTCAAAGCGCTCGGCCGTACCCTTCTCGAAGTCAACGCGCGTAACGAGAAGCTCATCGAGGGACTGCTGTTGCTGGCGAGGAGCGAGCGCGAACTCGCCGTGCGCAAACCGCTCGATGTCCGGGAAGTCGCTCAGACGGCCGTGGAACAGGTGACGGCCTTCGCCGAGGAGCACGGGGTAACCGTGACGGCCGAACTGGTCAGCGCGCCTACCATAGGCGATCCGGTGCTCCTGGAGCGCTCGGTCAGCAACCTGCTGGAGAACGCGGTCAAGTACAACATTCCCGAAAACGGAAAAGTCTGGATCCAGACGGGAATGGCGGACGGTGCCTTGGTTGTTCAGGTGGCCAACACAGGGCAGCACGTCCCGGCGTACGAGGTGAACAGCCTGTTCGAGCCCTTCAGGAGGCTCCACGCGGACCGTGTGGATTCGGCGAAGGGATCGGGGCTCGGGCTGTCCATCGTTCGTGCGGTGGTTCAGGCTCACGGTGGAAATGTGGCCGCCGTGCCACGCGATGGTGGAGGGCTTGTCGTGACCATTCGGCTCCCGAGACGCTGAGATCGTCTTGCTCTGGCGCGTTCGTCCGTGTGTTGGTGCCCGTGTTGAGGCGTGGGGGGCGTCTCATTCACGCCGCACATGTGGTTGGATGTGCCGTCGAACACGGTGGTGCATGGCGCCAAGGCTGTGGGTTTCGCCATATTTGGCTAACCATTGCCGGCGGCAGCCAGCCCTGACGTGTTGGGAGGTTCGTCGTCCGTTCCCGCGGGGTACCCATGGGAAATCTCCCCGGCGGAACGGGCACAAGATGGGCTTCCTGGACGTTAGAAGACGCGCGATGAGCGCGAGGACATATAGATGAGGGGGATGGAGTAAGCACAATGGCTACCGACTACGACAGCCCACGCAAGACAGACGACGACCTGGGGGAGGACAGCCTCCAGGAGTTGCAGGCGCGGCGCACCGACAAGTCGTCTGGCAGCATCGACATCGACGAGACGGACCTGGCCGAGTCGCTTGAGCTGCCCGGTGCGGACCTGTCGAACGAAGAGCTCTCCCTGCGGGTGATCCCCCGTCAGGCCGACGAGTTCACCTGCTCGCGCTGCTTCCTGGTGCACCACCGTAGCCAGCTGGCCTCCGAGAAGAACGGCCAGCAGGTCTGCCGGGAGTGCGCCGCCTAATCGACTGGAGCGAAATGCTCTGGGTAGGGAGAAACCCGACCTTGAGCGATCGCGACCATGAGGACGGAGGCAACGCGTGGCCGTACCTGAGCAGGACAAGCAACCAGACAACGAGGTCGCCGGCCCCGAACGCGAGGTCGGCGAGCTCGTAGGCAAGCTCACCGAGCCCGGCGAGCTGGAGCCGGCCGAGCGGCGCAGGCTGCTCGGCCGACTAGCCCGCGCGCTGTCCGACGGAGCCAAGAAGGCGCGTGCCACAGGCACGGGCCGGGGCCGCTGGCTGGCGGACGTCTTTCTCAGCATCGCGCCTCGCATCCCGATCAGGGACCTGCACACCCTTTCCGAGCACCATCACGGCCTGACCGGCGAGCAACTCGCCGACGACCTGGTGCGCACCGCCCAGAAGGCCACGATGACGGTCGGCGCCATCGGCGGAGCGCTCGCGGCGGCAGAGTTCGCCGCACCGCCCCTTCTGCTCTCCGCCCCCGCGCAGCTCGTCGCCGAGACCATCGTCGTCGCCGCCATCGAGGTCAAGCTCCTGGCCGAGCTGCACGAGGTCTACGGCGTACGCGTCCAGGGCTCGGGCACCCAGCGCGCGGTCGCGTTCACGGCCGCATGGGCCAAACAACGTGGCATCGACCCCCTCACACCCACGTCCGTCTCGCTGGCGCTCGGCGCGGCCACCAAGACCGCCCTGCGCAACCGCCTCCTCCGCACGCTCGGCCGCCATCTGACCACGCTCGGCCCGTTCCTCACGGGAGCGATCGCCGGCGGCGCGCTCAACCGCATCGCCACCAAGAAGCTCGGCGAGGCCGTCCGCAACGACCTGCGCGTCAAGCTGCCGCGCGGCGCCGAGACCCCCGAGGTCGATCCCGGGCGGCGGGAAGCGTTAGACCCGTAGGCCGGTGAAGGTCATCTTGAGCAGCGCGTCGGCCAGGTCGTCCGCCGAGGCCCCGCGCGCCGGTCTGTACCACTCGGTGATCGAGTTCACCGCGCCGAACAGCAGCCGCGTCACCAGCGCCGGATCCACGTCCGGCCGGATGCTGCCCTCCGCCGCCGCCTCCTTGACCAGGCGGCTGATGAACCTGTCGAACTCCCGCCGCCGCTCCAGCGCCGCCTGCTCGGTGCGGCTGTTGCCGCGCACCCGCAGCAGCAGCGTCACGTACGGGAGCCGGTCCACGAGGATGCGCACGCTCTGCCGTACGGCCCGCTCCAGGCGGTCGATCGCGGGCCCCGAGGCGGCGCGCTCGTCGGTCACCACCGCGAACAGCCCGTCGAGCGCCCGGTCCAGCGCCCGCGCGAGCAGCTGCTCCTTGCCCGGCACGTGGTAGTAGATGGCCGACTTGGTCACGCCGAGGGCCCTGGCCAGGTCCTCCATGCTCGTCCCGTCGTAGCCCCGCTCGTTGAAGACACCCACGGCGGTGGACAGCACGGACTCCGGGTCGTGTCCGCGCTTGCGCTGACGGGTGGGGGTCGGAGAGGCCATGTCTTAATTATCCCGCTTGTCGATGACTCGTTTGAGCTTGCCGACCGAGCGCTCCAGCGTCTCCGGATCCACCACCTCGACCTCCACGCTCACGCCGACGGTGTCCTTGACGGCCCGGCGCAGCGCCTGGCCGGCCTCGGCCCGCCTCGCGAAGCCGGGGCGGGACTCGACCCTGACCGTCATCACGTCGAGCCGTCCGGGGCGGGTCAGGTGGAGCTGGAAGCGCGGTGACAGGCCCTCCACGCGCAGCACCAGCTCCTCGATCTGGGTCGGGAACACGTTCACGCCGCGCAGGACGATCATGTCGTCGGTCCGGCCCGTCACCTTCTCCATGCGCCGGAACGCGGGCCTGGCGGTGCCCGGCAGCAGCGTGGTCAGGTCGCCGGTGCGGTAGCGGACGACCGGCATGGCCTCCTTTGTGAGGCTGGTGAAGACCAGTTCGCCCGCCGGCGTGGGCTCTCCCGTGAAGGGGTCGACGGTCTCGGGGTAGAAGTGGTCCTCCCAGACGTGCAGGCCGTCCTTGGTCTCGACGCACTCGTTCGCGACGCCGGGGCCGATCACCTCCGACAGGCCGTAGATGTCCACGGCGTGCAGGTCGAAGCGGTCTTCGAGCTCCGCGCGCATGCGCTCGGTCCAGGGCTCGGCGCCGAAGATCCCGATCCGCAGCGAGGACGCGCGGGGGTCCAGGCCCTGCCGTTCGAACTCGTCCAGCAGGGCCAGCATGTACGACGGCGTGACCATGACGATGTCGGGCCGGAAGTCGGTGATGAGCCGGACCTGCCGGGGCGTCATGCCGCCGGAGACCGGCACCACCGTGCAGCCCAGCCGCTCGGCCCCGTAGTGGGCGCCCAGCCCGCCGGTGAACAGGCCGTACCCGTAGGCCACGTGCACGAGGTCGCCCGGCCGGCCGCCGGAGGCGCGGATCGAACGGGCCATGACCTCCGCCCAGACGTCGAGGTCGTGCCTGGTGTAGCCGACCACGGTGGGCGTGCCCGTGGTGCCGCTGGAGGCGTGGATCCTGGCCACCTGCTCGCGCGGGACGGCGAACATGCCGAACGGGTAGCTGTCGCGCAGGTCCTGCTTGGTGGTGAAGGGGAACTTCGCCAGGTCGGCGAGCTCTTTGCAGTCGCTCGGATGCACGCCCGCCTGGTCGAATTTTTGCCGATAAATCGGGACATGTTGGTAAGCGTGGGTGAGCGTCCGCTGAAGCCGTTCCAGCTGGATCGACATGAGCTCGTCGCGGGACACCCGCTCGATGGGGTCGAGGTCTTCCGGCGCGGGGGCATCGCCGAGTCTCATCAGCCCTTCACCCGTCTCAGTTCTCTGCTGCGGCCGCGGAACTCCGCGACCACCTGGCCGGCCGCCCCGCGCACCGTGATGTCGTAGATGCCGCTGCGGCCGTAGCGGGTGCGCTCGGCGGCCTCGGCCACCAGCACGTCGCCCGCGTGGGCCGGGGAGACGAACGTGATCTCCGCGCCCGCCGCCACCGTCACCGGGCCGTGGCTGTTGCAGGCGCAGGCGAACGCGGTGTCGGCCAGCAGGAACACGTAGCCGCCGTGGCACAGGTCGTGTCCGTTGATCATCTGGTCGGTCACGGTCATGCGGCACACCGCCCGCCCCTCGCCCAGCTCCGTCAGCTCGATGCCCAGGGCGGCGGAGGCGGTGTCGGCGTCCATCATGCGACGCGCGCTCTCCAACGCAGGTCTCCCTTGTCAACTGACCGAATGTTCGGTAAACAATTCACCGTCCGGACCATCCCTGTCAAGAGGTGAACACCATGTTCGAGCAGCACCGCGAGACTCTGGAGCAGGCGCTGTCCGCCATCGCCGGACGGGGATACTGGAGCGCCTATCCCGAGTCGCCGAGCCCGCGCGTCTACGGCGAGGGGGCGGCCGAGCGGGGCAAGGAGGCGTTCGAGTCCTACCTCGGCAAGCCGTTCCCCCTCGACCAGCCGGGCACCGGGTCCTGGATCGGCGCCGAGCGCTCGCCGTACGGCATCGACCTGGGCGTCACCTACCCGCAGCCGCTGGTGGACGACCTGATCGCCGCGGGCCGGGCGGCACTGCCCGCCTGGCGCGACGCCGGGCCCGAGGCCCGCGCGCTGGCCTGCGTCGAGATCGTCGACCGGATCAACCGGCGCAGCTTCGAACTGGCCAACGCGGTGCAGCACACGACCGGGCAGGCGTTCGTGATGGCCTTCCAGGCGGGCGGGCCGCACGCGCAGGACCGCGCGCTCGAGGCGGTCGCGTACGGCTACGCGGCCATGACCTCCTCGGCCGCGAGCGCCCGCTGGGAGAAGCCGGCCAAGGGGGAGCCGCTGGTCATGGACAAGCGCTTCACGGTCGTGCCCCGGGGCATCGCGCTGGTGATCGGCTGCAACACGTTCCCGACCTGGAATTCGTACCCGGGGCTGTTCGCCTCGCTCGTCACCGGCAACCGGGTGATCGTCAAGCCCCATCCGCGCGCGGTGCTGCCGCTGGCCATCACGGTGCGGATCGCCCGCGAGGTGCTGGCCGAGGCGGGCTTCGACCCCGGGCTGGTCTCGCTCGCGGTGGAGGAGGGACAGGGGCTGGCCAGGACGCTCGCCACCCACCCCGACGTCCGCATCGTCGACTTCACCGGCTCCACGGAGTTCGGCGACTGGCTGGAGCAGAACGCGCGGCAGGCGCTCGTGCACACCGAGAAGGCGGGGGTCAACACGATCGTCGTCGACTCGACCGACTCCTGGCGCGGCATGCTGGGCAACCTGGCGTTCTCGCTGTCGCTCTACAGCGGTCAGATGTGCACGGCGCCGCAGAACCTCCTGGTGCCGGCCGGCGGGATCGAGACGGACGAGGGGCACAAGAGCTTCGAGGAGGTCTGCGCCGGGCTGGCGGGCGCCGTCGGCAGGCTGCTCGGGGACGACGCCCGCGCGGTGGAGCTGACCGGGGCCATCGTCAACCCCGACGTGCTGGCCCGGGTGGAGGCCGCGCCGTCGCTGGGCGAGGTGGTGCTGGAGTCGCGCGCCGTCAAGCACCCGGGGTTCCCGGACGCGGTGGTGCGGACGCCGGTGATCGTGAAGGTCTCGCCGGACGACTCCGACGTCTACGGGCGGGAGCATTTCGGACCGATCGCGTTCGTCATCCCGACGGGGTCGACGCAGGAGAGCCTCGACGTGCTGCGCCGCACGATCAAGGTCCGCGGGGCACTCACGGCCGCCGCCTACTCGACCTCCGCCGAGGTGCTCGACCAGGCCGAACGGGCCGCCCTCGACGCGGGGGTGAACCTGTCGTGCAACCTGACGGGCGGCGTCTTCGTCAACCAGTCGGCGGCGTTCAGCGACTACCACGGCACGGGCGCCAACCCGGCCGCCACGGCCTCCCTCACGGACCCGGGCTACGTGGCGGGCCGCTTCCACATCGTCCAGACCCGGCGCCCGGCGTGACCCCCCGCCGGCCGCCCCGGGCCCGCGTGACGGACACTGGATCGCCGCCGTCCACGCGCGGTATGGCGCCAGGTCCCTTATGCGGTGTCGAGCGGCGCGCCATCGGCGACGTCGCGCCCGGCGCGCTGTGCCGGAGCGGGCCGGCGGCGGGGCGTCGCCGGGGTGCGGCCCACGTGGCCGTGCCCGGTGCGGCGAGACTCGGAGCGCTGCACCGGCGGCGGCGTTGGGAGAGGGGACGGTGGAGGGGGAAGGGGTTCTGGCGGATGCTGACCGCGCTGCGGGAGGAGTGGTGATGGGCAAACCGTTCGCCTCGTCGGCCGATCTCGGCGAGAAGAAGCAGTCCATGGAGGTGCTGGCCGAGGGCGTGTACGCGCTCACGGCAGAAGGCGATCCGAATGTGGGCGCCATAGAGGCCGAGGACTTCCTCGTCTGCTTCGAGGCGCTCGCCACGCCCGTGGCCGCCCGCGAGTGGCTGGCCAGGCTGCGGGAGCACACCGACAAGCCGATCAGATACCTGGTGCTGTCGCACTACCACGCCGTCCGGGTGCTGGGCGCGTCGGCGTTCGGCGCGGACGTGATCGTGACGCACGACAAGACGCGCGAGCTGATCGCCGAGCGCGGCGAGCAGGACTGGGCCAGCGAGTACGCCAGGATGCCCCGCCTGTTCAAGGAGCCCGAGTCGATCCCCGGGCTGACGTGGCCGACGGCGACGTTCAGCGACACGTTCACCATCGACCTGGGCGGCGACCGGGGCGACCTGGTGCTGGCCCACTGCGGGCGCGGCCACACCGAGGGCGACCTGGTGGCCTGGCTGCCGAAGCAGCGGATCATGTTCGCCGGCGACCTCGTCGAGTCCCAGGCCGCCCTCTACACCGGCGACGCCTTCCACCTCGAATGGTCGGCCGCGACGCTCGACAAGGTCGCGTCGTTCGGGGCGCGGACGCTGGTCGGGGGCAGGGGCGCGGTGGCGCGCGGCAGGCAGGAAGTGGACGCGGCCATCGGGCAGACGCGTGACTTCCTCGCCGTGATGCTGCGCGAGGTCGGCGCCGCGGGCTCGGTCAAGGAGGCGTTCGAGCGCACGCACCGGGCGCTGGAGCCCCGGTACGGGTCCTGGCCGATCTTCGAGCACTGCCTGCCGTTCAACGTCTCGAGACTCTGGGACGAGCTGCACGGCATCGAGCGCCCGCGCATCTGGACCGCCGAGCGCGACCGCGAAGTCTGGGACCAACTCCAGCCATGAGCGCCCCGGACAGCGTGCAGGTCATCGTGGTCGGGGCGGGGCCGGTGGGGCAGAGTGCCGCGCTGCTGCTGGCCCGCTGGGGCATCCAGGTGCTGGTGCTCGACCGGCGGGCCGGGCGCGACTCCACCGGGTCGAAGTCCATCTGCCAGCAGCGCGACGTGCTCGACATCTGGACCGCCGCCGGCGCGGGCAAGATCGCCGAGGAGGGCCTGGCCTGGACCACCGCCCGCACGTACTACCGCGACCGCGAGCTGTTCTCCTGGTCCTTCGAGCGTGAGGGCCCGCTGCCGGCGTGCGTGAACATCTCCCAGTCCCGCACCGAGCAGATCCTGGACGAGGCCATCGCGGCGCAGCCGCTCATCGAGGTGCGGTGGGACCACGAGGTCACCGGCATCGAGCAGGACCCCTCGGGCGTGACGGTCCGCTGCGGCCGGCGCTCGCTGCGCGCGTCCTACGCGCTGGTCTGCGCGGGTGCCCGGGCCCAGCAGCTACGCCAGGCGCTCGGCGTCTCGTTCGACGGGGGGACCTTCGACGACCAGTTCCTCATCTGCGACATCAAGGCCGACCTTCCCGGCTGGGAGAACGAGCGCCGCTTCTACTTCGACCCGCTGTGGAACCCGGGCCGCCAGGTCCTGATCCATCCCTGCCCGGGAGGCACGTTCCGGATCGACTGGCAGATCGCGCCCGACTTCATCCCAACAAAAGCCGATATTTCGCGAAAAATCAGGCAAATCATCGGCGAGCAGCCCTTCGACCTGCTCTGGCACAGCACTTACCGCTTCCACTCCCGCATCGCCTCCCGCATGCGCGTCGGCCGGGTCCTGCTGGCCGGTGACAGCGCCCACCTGGTGGCCCCGTTCGGCGCCAGGGGGCTCAACTCCGGCGTGCCCGACGCCGAGAACGCGGCCTGGAAGCTGGCCTTCGTGCTCAACGGCTGGGCGGGGGAGGGGCTGCTGGAGTCGTACCACGCCGAGCGGCACGCGGCCGCGCGGGAGAACCTCGAGATCACCACCGCGACGATGCGCTTCCTCGCGCCCAGGACCGTGACGGAGCGCATGCGCAGGCGGGCCGTGCTGGAGGGCGGGCGGGTGGCGGAGGTGGACTCGGGCCGCTTCGCGGAGCCGTTCTGGTACGTGGACTCGCCGCTGACGACCCCCGAGCCGACGCGGCCGTTCGGGGGCAGGCCGCCCAAGGGCGCGCCGTGCGTCCCGGCGCCCGGCGTGATCCTTCCGGACGTGCGAATTCCGGGCGGCAGATTGCGGGAGTTCTGTCGCGACGGATTTCTCGTGTTGTTGGGTGATATGTGCGATTCGAGTTTGTTTGCCCAGGTCTTGGGCAAGGTCATTACGGCGCCGCTCGCCGTGCGCGGGCTCGCGGAGATGGATGGGACCGGCTCGCTCGCTGAAAGGCTCGGCGCCGGGCCGGATGAGGCATGGCTCATCAGGCCCGACTCCCACATCGCCGCGATCATCCCCCATGCGGGTCCGGACTCGATGGCGGGCGCCGTCCGCCGTGTGCTCGGTGAACAATAGGAGGAACTGCGTGACTGGCCGTAGCTCGTTTCTGATCGTCGCGAACCGCTTGCCGGTGGATCGGACGCTCGAGCCTGACGGAACGGCCTCGTGGCGCAGGAGCCCCGGCGGGCTCGTGACCGCGATCGCACCGGTGATGAAGCGCCGTCACGGAGCCTGGCTCGGCTGGCACGGCGCCCCCGACGAGAAGCTGGAGCCGTTCGAGCAGGACGGCATGAACCTCATCCCGATCCCGCTGTCGGCCGGTGAGGTGGAGCTGTACTACGAGGGCTTCTCCAACGCCACGCTCTGGCCGCTCTATCACGACGTGGTGGCGCCGCCGGTGTTCGACCGGGCGATGTGGGAGACCTACCGCGCCGTCAACGAGCGCTTCGCCAACGCCGCCGCCGACGCCGCCGAGAAGGGCGCGGTGGTCTGGGTGCAGGACTACCAGCTCCAGCTCGTCCCGGCCATGCTGCGCAAGCTCAGGCCGGATCTGCGGATCGGGTTCTTCCTGCACATCCCGTTCCCGCCGACCGAGCTGTTCTGGCGGCTGCCGTGGCGCAAGGACCTCGTCGAAGGGCTGCTCGGGGCCGACCTGGTGGGCTTCCAGCTGCCCGGCGGGGCCTCCAACTTCCGGCGGCTGTGCCGCAGGCTGCTCGGGCTGCCGTACAAGGGGAACGAGATCTTCCTCGACGACCGGGTGGTGACCACGCAGGCGTTCCCCATCTCGGTGGACTTCGGGCAGCTCGACTCGCTGGTGCGCGACCCGCAGATCATGGCGCGGGCCAAGGAGGTCAGGGCGGAGCTGGGCGATCCCGAGCACGTGCTGCTCGGCGTCGACCGGCTCGACTACACCAAGGGCATCGGGCAGCGGCTGGAGGCGTTCGGCGAGCTGCTCAAGGACGGGCGGCTGAAGGCGAACGAGGCCGTGTTCGTGCAGATCGCCACGCCCAGCAGGGAGCGGGTGGAGGAGTACAAGCGGCTGCGCGACGACATCGAGCTGCAGGTCGGGCGGATCAACGGCGAGCACGCGCAGCTCGGCTACCAGCCGGTCCAGTATTTCCACCAGTCGTACGACCACTCCGAGCTGGCCGCCCTCTACCTGGCCGCCGACGTCATGGTCGTGACCCCGCTGCGCGACGGGATGAACCTGGTCGCCAAGGAGTACGTCTCCTGCCACCACGACCTGCACGGGGCGCTGGTGCTCAGCGAGTTCGCCGGGGCGGCCGACGAGCTGCGCCAGGCCTACCTGGTCAACCCCTACGACGTGGAGGACGTCAAACGGCAGATGCTGGCCGCGATGCGGGCCACGCCGCACGAGCTGGCCCGGCGGATGCGCACGATGCGCCGCCGGGTCGCCACCTACGACGTGGACCGCTGGGCCAACGAGTTTCTCACTGCCCTTGAGTCACCTGCTTCACAGACTTCCACGCGTCGTAACGCTTCTTGGCGGTCCGGTTGACCACGATCTGCGCCACGGACATGCCGACGCCCATGAGCACCGTGTAGCCGATCGCCTCCCCCATGCTGACCTCGGGCGAGTCCGTGTCGAGCGGCGGCTCCTTCCCCGTCGCCTTCACCCAGACGAACCCGAGGATCTTTCTCGCCGCCCAGCCGGTCGCCAGACCCACCAGGCCGCCGATCACTCGCCAGGCGACATCGGGCTTGTCCTCCGCCATGTCGATCTCCCTTCCCCTCTGTAACGAACACTAGTCTGTACCGCTTGCCGGGCCTGCGAAGCCGTACCATATGGAGGCATGACTCAACAGCGACTACGCCATGCATCCATGCCGGAAAAGCCGACCCTCGATGGCTTGGAGCAGGTATGGGTAGCTCGCTGGGAGGACGAGGGCACCTACCGTTTCGATCGGTCCGCCTCGCGCGAGCAGGTCTATGCCATCGACACGCCACCGCCGACCGTGTCCGGCTCGCTGCACGTCGGTCATGTCTTCTCCTTCACCCACACCGACATCATGGCCCGCTACCAGCGGATGATCGGCAAGTCGGTGTTCTACCCGATCGGCTGGGACGACAACGGCCTGCCCACCGAGCGCCGGGTGCAGAACGTCTACGGCGTGCGCTGCGACCCGTCGCTGCCCTATGACCCTGACTTCGTGCCACCGGACAAGCCCGGCAAACGTGAGATCGCCATCTCGCGGCGCAATTTCGTGGAGCTGTGCCACAAGCTGACCGCCCTCGACGAGCAGGCGTTCGAGGAGGTCTGGCGGCGGGTCGGCCTGTCGGTCGACTGGTCGCTGCTCTACACCACGATCAGCGACGAGGCGCAGGCCGTCTCGCAGCGCGCCTTCCTGCGCAACCTGCTGCGCGGCGAGGCCTACCTCGCCGAGGCGCCGACGCTGTGGGACGTCACCTTCCGCACCGCCGTCGCCCAGGCCGAGCTGGAGGACCGGGAGTGGCCGGGCGCGTTCCACAAGATCTCCTTCTACGGCGAGACGGGGCCGGTCTACATCGAGACGACCAGGCCCGAGCTGATCCCGGCCTGCGTGGCGCTGGTCGCCCACCCCGACGACGAGCGCTACCAGCCGCTGTTCGGCACGTCGGTGCTGACGCCGCTGTTCGGGGTGGAGGTGCCGGTGCTGGCCCACCGGCTGGCCGAGCCGGACAAGGGCACCGGCATCGCCATGATCTGCACGTTCGGCGACATCACCGACGTCACCTGGTGGCGGGAGCTGCACCTGCCGACCCGGCCGGTCATCGGCTGGGACGGGCGCCTGCTGGCCGAGCCGCCGGAGGGCGTGGAGGCGGAGCCGTACAAGGAGCTGGCCGGCAAGACCGTGCACAGCGCCCGCGAGCGGATCGTGGAGCTGCTGCGGGAGTCCGGTGACCTCGAGGGCGAGCCGAGGCCCGTCTCGCGCACGGTCAAGTTCTACGAGAAGGGCGAGCGGCCGCTCGAGATCGTCACCACCCGCCAGTGGTACATCCGCAACGGCGGGCGTGACGAGGAGCTGCGCGAGCGGCTGCTGGGGCGCGGGCGCGAGCTGGCCTGGCACCCGCCGCACATGCGCGTGCGCTACGACAACTGGGTCGAGGGGCTCACCAGCGACTGGCTGATCTCGCGCCAGCGGTTCTTCGGCGTGCCGTTCCCGGTGTGGTATCCGATCGACGAGTCGGGGCAGCCCGTCCACGACGCGCCGATCGTGCCCACGGAGGACATGCTGCCGGTCGACCCGTCCTCCGACGTGCCGCCCGGCTACACCGAGGACCAGCGCGGCGTGGCCGGCGGGTTCATGGCCGACCCCGACGTGATGGACACCTGGGCCACCTCGTCGCTGACGCCGCAGATCGCGGGCCGCTGGGAGAGCGACGACGACCTGTTCAAGCGCGTCTTCCCGGCCGACCTGCGGCCGCAGGCCCACGAGATCATCCGCACCTGGCTGTTCTCGACCGTGGTCAGGTCGCACTACGAGTTCGGCCAGCTGCCGTGGAGCGACGTCGCGATCTCGGGCTGGATCCTCGACCCCGACCGCAAGAAGATGTCCAAGTCCAAGGGCAACGTGGTCACCCCGCTCGACCTGCTGAAGCAGCACGGCTCCGACGCGGTGCGCTACTGGGCGGCCAACGGCCGCTACGGCGTGGACACCGCGTTCGACGCCGGGCAGCTCAAGGTCGGGCGGCGGCTCGCGATCAAGATCCTCAACGCGTCCAAGTTCGTCCTCGGCCTGGCTATGAACGACGGACCAGGATCAGACACGGTCACCGAGCCGCTCGACCTGTCGATGCTCGCGGGCCTGTCCGACGTCGTGCGCGAGGCCGGCCAGGCGTTCGAGGCCTACGACCACACCAGGGCGCTGGAGGCCGTGGAGCGCTTCTTCTGGGCCTTCTGCGACGACTACCTGGAGCTGGTCAAGGCCAGGGCCTACGAGTCCGGTCCGGCCGCCGCCTCCGCCCACGCGGCGCTGCGGCAGGCGCTCGACGTGCTGCTGCGGCTGTTCGCGCCGTTCCTGCCCTTCGTGACCGAAGAGGTGTGGTCGTGGTGGCGCGAGGGGTCGGTGCACCGGGCCCCGTGGCCCGGCCTCTCGCGCGGGAGCGGCGACCCGGCCGTGCTGGCCGTGGCCTCCGAGGTGCTCGGTCAGGTGCGCAAGGCGAAGTCCGAGGCCAAGCTGTCGATGCGGGCCGAGGTCTCCAGGCTGACCGTTTGGGCGCCCGAAGTCGGGCTTGTCCGCCAAGCTCAGGACGACCTTTGCGCCGCAGGCACTGTGGAGGAGTTCGTCTTGGAGTATGGTGACGAGCTGAAAGCCGAGGTCCACCTGGGCTGACGTCCGGATGGCAGGACGCCGGGCCGCCCCCTCTGCGGGGCGCCCGGCGTCCGTGCGTTCAGGGGTCGCGGGTGACGTCGCGGTGCATGGCCAGGAAGATCGAGTACGCGTGCCCGTCCGGCGGCGGCTGCCGCTCGCGAAACTCGTCGAACAGCTCCTCCAGCCGCCTGCGCAGCTCCGCGTGCCCGTCGGGGGTGAGCCTGAGCCCCAGCCTGACGAGGTCGGCCTGCTCGATGTCGATGAGCCTGCTCTCCTGCAGGAACGCGTCGAGCATCGCCGCGCTGCCCCCGCTCACGCCGCTCTCGCGGACGTCCATCTCCCATGACTTGCCGGTGGCCCGGTAGGGGATCTCCGTGGAGCCGCGCGGCCCCGGACGGCTGGCCTCGGCGGCCAGGAAGCCCGTCTCGACGAGCTTGCGCACGTGGTGGAGGGTGGTGGCCGGGTTCGCGTCGAGGCGGCCGGCGATCTCTTTGTTGGTGAGCGCCTGGTCGAGACAGAGCCGCAGGATGCGCAGCCGTACGGCCGAGGCCAGCGCGCGGGCCTCGGCCTCGGTGGCGGGGCGGCGTTGGGTGCCCATGGATCGACACCCTATAACCGGTTGATTTTTCTCAATCGGTCAGGGATCCTCTGACGGGTGAGCCTGTTACGCGATCACGACTTCCGCCGGTTGTTCCTCGCCGACGTCGCCAGCCAGGCGGGCAGCCAGCTCCTGGTGCTGGCCCTGCCGCTGGTGGCCGTGTCGGCGCTGCGGGCCTCCGAGTTCGAGGTGGGCCTGCTGGCGGCGTGCCAGACGCTGGCGTTCGTGGTGATCGGGCTCCCCGCCGGCGCCCTCGTCGACCGGCTGCGCAAGCGCGTGGTCATGGTGGTCAGTGATTGGGCGAGGGCGCTGGCGCTCGCGTCCGTGCCGGTCGCGTGGTGGCTGGACGTGCTGACGATCCACCAGCTGTACGCGGTGGCGCTGGTGCTGGGCGTGTTCACCGTGTTCTTCGACGTCGCGTATCAGAGCTACCTGCCCTGCCTGGTCGAGCGCGAGCGGCTCGTCGAGGGCAACTCGACGCTGGAGATCGTGCGTACGGTGGCCCAGGTCGGCGGACCGAGCGGGGGCGGCTACCTGATCCACCTCCTCACCGCGCCCTTCGCGCTGGTCACCACGGTGGCCGGGTTCGCCTGGTCGGCGCTGTGCCTGGGGACGATCCGCAGGCACGAGCCCCGCCAGGAGCCCGGCCGGGCCCACCTGGGCCGGGAGATCGTCGAAGGCGTGCGATTCGTGCTCGGGCACCGGCTGCTGCGTCGCATCGCCGCCTGCACCGCCACCGCGAACTTCTTCGTCTCCGTGGCCCAGCCCATGGTCCTGCTGCTGCTGGCCAGGGAGCTCGGCCTGGACGCGGGCACCATCGGGCTGCTCATGGCCTCGGGCGGCCTCGGCGGGATCGTCGGCGCGCTGGTCAACGCCCGGGTCGTCAGGCGGCTCGGGCAGGGGCCGGCGATGTGGCTGGGCATCGCCGTGCCCGCGCCGCTGACGTTCGTGCTGCCGTGGATGGCGGCCGACTGGCGGCTGGGGCTGTTCGTGGCCTACGAGTTCTGCGTCGGAGCCGGCGTGGTGATCTACAACGTCACGCAGCTCAGCTTCCGCCAGGCCATCACGCCCGAGCCGCTGCTCGGGCGGGTGAACGCCACCATGCGCTTCCTCGTGTGGGGCACGCTGCCGCTGGGCGGGCTGATCGGCGGCGCGCTGGGCGGGGTGATCGGGGTGCGGGACACGCTCCTGGTCGCGGCGGCCGGGGCCTGCCTGGCGTTCCTGCCGCTGGTCACCTCGCCCCTGCGCTCGATGCGCGAGCTGGCCGTCAGTAGTCGCACACCCCGGTAGGGAAGATCTGCTTCAGCCTGGCCCGCTCCTCCTCGGTCGGGTGCCAGGAGCCGTACAGGCCCCTCGCGACGGCCCGATCGACCGTCTGGAGGCGGCACTTGTGGACGCCGCCCTCCAGCGGGCCGTTGACGCACTCGTCGGAGCCCGGTTTGCCGGTGTACGGGTTCGCGACCGTGTCGTCGGCGTTCATGCCGATGAGGGCCGTCCTGTCGTCCCACCGGGCCCAGCGCGGATTGTGGTCCATGTAGCGTTCGAGCAGCTTACAGTCGCCCACGTGGATGGTCTGGGTGACCATGTCCGGATAGGAGTACTGCGGGATCGCGGCGTCGATCAGCCGGTCGCCCAGGTTCTGGCCGTAGAGGTACTGCTGGATGGCGCCGCCCGACGCGCCCACGCCCACCGTGTAGAGCGGGACGCCGTACTGCTCGATGAAGCGCTCCTTGACCATGAGGGCCGTCTCGCCGCCCAGGATCAGGTTGTAGTGGGTGGAGGTCCGGGTGCCCGACGAGTACATGATCGCGTAGCCCTTGCCCAGCCCGTACGGGTCGAGGGCGTTGCCGCCGAGCGTGCCCTGGTCGTGGCCGATGCCCACGCCGCCGTCGAACCGGTAGATCGCCCGGCCGGTCCAGCCGTCCTCGACCATGGCGATGGAGTAGAGGAAGCGGTTGATCACGCCGCGCTCCCTGCGCACCACGAAGTCGACCGTGCGGCCGTCCAGCAGCGTGGTCGTGGCCATGTCGGCCGGCCGTCCAGTTGGTCCGCTCGCCGGCAGGGGCTTGAACGTGCCGTCCGTGGACCGGTAGAGGCGGTCGGTGACGGCCGGCGCGAAGCAGTCCCTGCTCCAGCCGCCCGCGACGCGCATGCCCTGACCGTCCTGGTTGTCCACCGCGGGCGGGCCCAGGCCGCTGCGCTCGGTCTTGCACAGGAACGGGTACTGGTGCGGTCCCGAGAAGACCGGGCCCTCGATCGGGTGGTTGCGCAACGTGAGCGTCCGCCGCTCCCGGCCCGCCGTCGCGACGATCGTGGTGGCGCCCGTCTTCAGGCCGGTGACCAGGGCTGTCAGGCCGTCCTTGGTCTGCTTGAAGGCCGCCGTGACGTCCTCGCCGTCGCGCGTGACCCGCAGCCGCGCGCCCTCACGGTGGCTGACCCTGAGCAGGGCATCGCCGCCGGTCACCTGGTCGGGGCGGCTGGAGAGCACCTCCAGCGCCAGATCGGCGCGGGAGGCGTACGCGGGGGCGGGTAAGAGCGACGCGAGCACGGCGAGGACCACCACAGCCTTCATGACCACGGCGGTGACACGCCGTCCACCCCTTGCACAGGCCCGACCTTGGCGGGGTGGGCTTGTGCAGGTTGCGCTGCCTTCGCGTTGCTCTGTTGTGAGCCGCCCCAAGATTTATGGGCGCGCGTCCGGGCCGCGGACGTGACAGTCTGGAATACGTGCTGCCCGACCGCCCAACCAAGCTCGTGCCGCCCGTGCTGGCCAAGATGGCCGCGTGGTGCGCGTGCCTGATCCTCGTCGGCGTGGTGGTCTACTTCTTCGCCCTCGTCATCGCCCGGCTCACGTTCGTGGCGCTGCCCGTGGCGATCGCGCTGCTGCTGACCGCCCTGCTGTTCCCGCTGACCAACAGCCTGCGGCAGGCGGGCATGCGGCCCATCTACGCCACCTGGATCACCATGCTGGTGGCCCTGACCATCCTGGTCGGCACCGGCTGGCTGGTGGGCGCGCGGGCCAGCGACGAGTTCCCCAACCTCGTCCAGCAGGTGCAGGCGACGGCCCGATCGGTGCAGGACTGGCTGATCACCGGTCCCATCCACCTCAAAGAGGCGCAGATCACGAGCTACGTCGACGAGATCGCCACCATGGTCAACGCGCAGCGCACGGCCATCACCGGCACCGTGCTGTCGGCCGGCGCGGTCGCCTTCGAGGTGCTCGCGTCCATCGTGCTGCTGCTGTTCGTGACGTTCTTCCTGCTCAAGGACGGCGACCGCATCTGGGCGTGGGTCCTGCGGGGGTTCGGAACCGTCGCGCCGCGCGTGGACCGGGCCGGGCGGGCCGCCTGGGCCACGCTCTCCCACTACGTGCAGGGCACCGTGGCCGTGGCCGCCGTGCACGGGCTGATCATGGGCATCGTGCTGGCGGGCATGGGCGTGCCGCTGTGGGCGCCGCTGGCTGTGCTGATCTTCTTCGCCAGCTTCATCCCCATCGTCGGCATCTTCTTCGCCGGCACGGTCGCCACCCTCGTCACGCTGGGCGCCAAGGGGCTCGTCTACGCGCTGATCTTCCTCGGGATCCTCATCGTCGAGCAGCAGCTGGAAAATCACGTGCTCCAGCCGCTGATCGTGGGTCGCGCGCTCAACTTCCATCCGCTGGCGATCATCCTGGTGCTGGCCATCGGCGGCATCCTGGCCGGCATCGCGGGGGCCGCCGTCGCCGTGCCGGTGGCCGCGGTCATCTACCGGGCGCTGCCCGAGCTGAGGCACCAACCGCCCGCCCTGCCACCGCCCAGCTACGGCCCCGGCGAGGACAAGGGGCCCAGGGGCGACGCCGGGGGAGGGCCCGGCGAGGTTCCCCGTCCGCGTGGCGAGGGAGCCGCTCCCCGCGACGACGCGTCCGGACCGCACGGCGCGGAGCCCGGCGGCACGGGCGCCGAGCGCGGGAGCAAGGGTGAGAACGGCCGGCGGGTCGACACCGAGTAACCTCGTCAGCCGTGACCCCCTGTCTTCTCTCTACTCCCTTGGGCACGACACTCCACTTGCGCGCCGGGTGCGACGGCATCGCGGGCGGGAAGGCGTACCTTGAGGCTGAGGGGCGAAACGGCCCCGACGGTCCGGCCGCCCGTCCGCGCGGCGGCGCTGTTCGTCGAGGTGAGCATGGGACACTTCGCCAAGCACGCCACCGTACAGAACACCAGGACTACGAGGTGAAACCTTGAGCAACGTAGAGGTCCTCATCCGGCGGCTCGACGCCGGGCTGCCGATGCCGTCCTACGCCCACGCGGGAGACGCGGGCGCCGACCTCTACGCGGCCGAGGACGTCGAGCTGCTGCCCGGCGAGCGGGCCGTCGTCGGGACGGGCGTCGCGATCGCCCTGCCCGACGGCTACGCCGCGTTCGTCCACCCGAGGTCCGGGCTGGCCGCCAAGCACGGCGTCACGCTGGTCAACGCGCCGGGCACGGTCGACGCGGGCTACCGCGGCGAGATCAGGGTGACCCTGATCAACACCGACGCCAAGGAGCCGTTCCGCCTCCAGCGCGGCGACCGGGTGGCCCAGCTCGTGGTCCAGCGGGTCGAGCGGGCGGCCTTCCACGAGGTGGAGCGCCTGCCCGGTTCGGTGCGCGGCGCCAACGGGTTCGGATCGACAGGACGATGATCAATGGGCCGCGCTGACGGCCCCGCGAGCGAGGAGAGTGAGGAACGTGTTCCGACGTCGTCGTCGTGAGCAGCCGGAACAGGTGGCCGAGCAGGAGTCTGCCGCCCCTGTACGAGACGCCGGCCCGTGGGACGCCGACGAGCCCCACCCGGAGACCGACAGGATCGATCTGGGCGGCCTGCGGCTGCCGCACAATCCCGACTTCGACGTGCGGCTGGCCTCCGTCGGAGACCAGCACGTCGGTGTCGTCGTCCTCTACGAGGAGAGCTCGCTGCAGCTGCAGGCCCTGGCCGCACCGCGCAGCTCGGGCCTGTGGGACGAGGTCAAGACCAAGATCCTGGCCCAGGCGCACCACCTGGAGGAGCAGGAGGGTCCCTTCGGCAGCGAGCTGCAGGGCGAGATGAAGGTCGACGACGGCTCCCGCCCCGCCCGGTATCTCGGCATCGACGGGCCCCGCTGGTTCCTGCTCGCGGTGATCTCCGGCAAGGCGGCGCTGGACGAGGCCGTCGCGGCGGCGTACATCGACTTCGTCAAGGACGTCGTGGTGGTCAGGGGCAGTGAGCCGATGGCCCGCGAGGAGCCCATCCCGCTGCGCCGCCCCAACGAACAAGCAGGCGAGAAGGCGGACGAGCGGCCCGGGCTCAACCCGTTCAAACGGGGACCCGAAATCAGCGAGATTCGCTGAGGGCTGACATCGCGCCGACATCACATAGGCTGATTCATCATGAGTACGGCAGAGCCTCCGAAACGCGGGGGATTGCGCGGCTTCTTCAGTCGGCTGGCCTCACCCCAGTCCGAGATCGAGGCCCAGGAACTGCGAGAAGACGCCGACGAGGTGGGCGCGACCCCCATCGTGTCGTGTGGCGGCCGCCGGCGCTTCTGCGTGGCGGGTACGCTACGTACGGTGACACTCCGTCCGAGGGGCGGTGCCCCCGCCCTCGAGGCCGAGCTCTACGACGGGTCCGACGTGATCGACCTGGTCTGGCTCGGCCGCCGCAAGATCGCGGGCATCGAGCCCGGCCGCACGGTCAAGGCCGAGGGCCTGGTCAGCATGCAGGACGGACGCAAGGTGATGTTCAATCCGCGTTACGAGCTGCGCCCAGGGAGTTGACACGTGAGTGCTGAGGCGGAAGAGGTCGCCCACGACACCGTTGAGGCGGCGGTGCGAGCCCAGCTCGCCAAGGCGTTCGGCGGGGTGCGCGGCATCATCGAGGCGGCGATCCCGACGATCGCGTTCACGCTGTGCTGGGTCACCACCGAGGAGCTGAAGCTGTCGCTCATCGTCAGCGTCTCGCTCTCGGTGGTGCTGCTGCTGGTCAGGATCGTGCAGCGGTCCACACCGCAGTTCGTGATCAACAGCCTGATCGGCATCGCGATCGGCGCGTTCTTCGCCAGCCGCACCGGCGACGCGAAGGACTACTTCCTGCCCGGCATCCTGTGGAACGCCGGCTACATGGTGGCGATGCTGCTGTCCATCGTCACCCGGTGGCCGGTGGTGGGCTTCCTGATCGGCTCGGTCACGGGCGACCCGACCGCCTGGCACAAGGACCCGGGCATCGTGAAGCTGTGCACGCGGCTGACCTGGCTGCTCCTGCTCCCGTGCGCGGTCCGGGTGGCCGTGCAGGGGCCGGTCTACTGGTTCGGGGGCGGCAACGAGGCGGTCGCCGCCCTCGGCTTCGCCAAGATCGCCATGGGCTGGCCGCTCCAGGTGGCCGCCCTCGGCGCCATGCTCTGGGTTCTGGGCCGCGGCCGCACCCCGCTCAAGTCTCCGGTGGCCCCGGCCTGACGATCCATCCGGCTCGGCCGCCAACCGGCCGAGCCGCCTGGTAAAGATGCGCAGATCGTTTCCTTGACGAGCTGATCCACTTGCGCGGGTACGAAGGCTCTCGAAAGATCACTTCGAGCCGATCGGGGGCCCCATGTACACACGCGCCGTCACCGCCCTGGCCACAACCGCCGCCGCCATGCTCCTGTCAGCCGGGCCGGCGGCCGCGGACGACGACTGGAGAGAGCAGGAGGAGGCTCTGTGCGAGCAGTACATGGAGTGGCTGGAGAACGGCTTCATCGTGCTGCCCATGAAGATCACCGCCCGTTGCGTCGACGCGGATGACCCGCGCCTCCGTCTGACCTTCGACTGAGCGCCGGTTCCCGGCCGTCACCATGGTGATGACACCGAAGGGTTCGCCAGGGGGCTGGAAACCCTGGGTTGACGGGTTGAGGTGTGGGCCATCGAGGGCCGTCTCAAGGGCCGCTCGTCGCTGAGGCCGAGGTTCCTGTCACGACGACGCGCTTCCTGCCCGGGCTCCTGAGGACCGGCCAGGGGCCACCGCTTCGGGGCTGTGACGAGGAGGCGGATGGGACCACGAGGGGGTGGCCGCCGCGCCGGGCGCGTGCAATCGAGGCGGATTGCAGTCCGCCGGTCGCCAGGGGCGGTTTTGCCGTCCGGTGGTGGGTGCCGGGAGAGTTCAGCCAGAAGCGGGTCGCCGGTGTCCTGTCGCTGCCGGCGCACGACATGGGACGGCCCGCCGCCCTCTACGGCGAATAGCGCCTGGCTGTCCCCCTGAAGCATGGTTTCCAGGCATGGCTCTACCCGAGCGTGACCTGCTGCCTGCTGGGTCCAGCCTGATGGGTCCCAAAGCGGCGGCCCTACTCCTTGACGAGGAGTAGGGCGGATCCGGCACATCAGCGATCAGAAAGGGCGGTCGCCTCCCTCAAACCCGCTCCCATCGGATGCTCGCAGGATTGAAGATCGGTCGGGCGATCCTCAAGGCGTCGCCGACGTTCCGTGGGGCGTGAGGTGGGGAGCCGCTGACAGGGTCGTCGGTCGTGCCTGTTGCGGTGCTGCCTGCCTGCCGGAACAATCTTGCGCCCTGGCTCATGCCGTTGATGTGTGGGTAATCGGGGTCGCGTCCGGGGGCGGGGGGGGAGGGAGGGGCCC